>JAFXDB010000001.1 GCA_017516305.1 Clostridia bacterium
CACGATGAAGTTGTTGAAGTAGAGGACCTTCTCCAGCACGCGGGGGGAGATCTCCAGCAGCAGACCCATGCGGCTGGGGATGCCCTTGTAATACCAGATGTGGCTCACGGGGGCGGCCAGCTCAATGTGGCCCATGCGCTCGCGGCGGACCTTGGCACGGGTGACCTGCACGCCGCACTTGGAGCAGATCTTTTCCTTATCCTTGTACTTGATGCGCTTGTACTGGCCGCAGTTGCACTCCCAGTCCTTGGTGGGTCCGAAGATGCGTTCGCAGTACAGGCCGTCGCGTTCAGGCTTCAGGGTACGGTAGTTGATGGTTTCCGGCTTGGTGACTTCACCGTGGGACCAGGCACGAATCTGCTCCGGTGAAGCCATGCCAATCTGGATGGCATCAAGGTTGGTCAGTTCAAACAAAAGGGTTCACGCTCCCTTCACTGTCGTGGTCAGCCCGGCTGACCAAGGGTAAGCGCCGTATGGGCTGCGGGGGTGCAGCTTGCGTGCTTACGCGAATGCCGGAGGACCGGCTGTATGAACAGCGGGCCCGGCGTCCGTACGGGACGGGACGCCGGAGGCTCCGCGGAAATGGGTCATGCAATGCGCTTGCGGGGAAGGCGGGGCTTACTCGAAGTCATCCTCGAAGTCGCCCAGCTCCACATCGCCCATGGCGTCCAGGCTGATGGGGCCGTCACCCAGGTCGAAGTCGAAGGCGGCGTCGTCGCTCTCCAGGGGATCCATGATGTCCGCATCGTCCTCGGCATCCTCGGGCATGGCGGGCTCGATGGGCTCCTCCTCGCCCTCCTCCATCCGCAGGGGACGGGGGGGCTCGGCCGGGGCCATGTCCTCGGGATCCAGCTCGGGGATCTCAATGACGTTGCGGTCGGCGTCCAGCACGCGGATGTCCAGGCACAGGGCCTGCAGTTCCTTGATGAGCACCTTGAAGGACTCGGGCACGCCGGGGGTGGGGATATTCTGACCCTTGATGATGGCCTCGTAGGTCTTGACGCGGCCGACCGTATCGTCGGACTTGACGGTCAGGATCTCCTGCAGGGTGTTGGCGGCGCCGTAGGCCTCCAGCGCCCACACCTCCATCTCGCCGAAGCGCTGGCCGCCGAACTGGGCCTTGCCGCCCAGCGGCTGCTGGGTGACCAGGGAGTAGGGGCCGACGGAGCGGGCATGCATCTTGTCATCCACCAGGTGATGGAGCTTGAGGTAGTACATCACGCCCACGGTGACGGGGTTCTCGAAGTAGTTGCCGGTGCGGCCGTCGCGCAGGCGGAGCTTGCCGTCCAGGAACAGCTTGCGGTCTTCCTCGGAGAGGTTCAGGCGCAGGGGCGCGCCGTTGTGGAAGTGGTACTCGGTCATGTGGGGATCCGTCTCGTCGAAGGGGGCGGCCATGGTGTCGGCAGCCTTGTCCAGGAAGTCGCGGATCTCCGGGTAGGTGGCGCCGTCAAAGACGGGGGTGGCCACATGCAGGCCCAGGGCACGGCAGGCCAGGCCCAGATGCACCTCCAGCACCTGACCGATGTTCATACGGGAGGGAACGCCCAGGGGGTTCAGGACAATTTGAAGGGGCGTGCCGTCGGGCAGGAAGGGCATGTCCTCCTCGCGCAGCACGCGGGAAACGACGCCCTTGTTGCCGTGGCGGCCGGCCATCTTGTCGCCCACGGAGATCTTGCGCTTCTGAGCGATGTAGACGCGGACGATCTCGTTCACGCCGGCGCTCATCTCGTCATGATCCTCGCGGGTGAAGACCTTCACGTCCACAACCACGCCCCACTCGCCGTGGGGAACGCGCAGGGAGGTGTCGCGCACCTCGCGGGCCTTCTCGCCGAAGATGGCGCGCAGCAGGCGTTCCTCGCTGGTCAGCTCGGTCTCGCCCTTGGGGGTCACCTTACCCACCAGGATATCGCCGGCCTTGACCTCGGCGCCGATGCGGATGATGCCGTTCTCGTCCAGGTCGCGCACGGCGTCATCGCCGATGTTGGGGATATCGCGGGTGATCTCCTCCGGGCCCAGCTTGGTGTGGCGGCACTCGCATTCGAACTCCTCCATGTGGATGGAGGTGTAAATGTCTTCCTTCACCAGCTTCTCAGACAGCAGGACGGCGTCCTCGTAGTTGTAGCCTTCCCAGTTCATGAAGCCGATCAGGGCGTTGCGGCCCAGGGCGATCTCGCCCTTCTCGGTGGCGGGGCCGTCCGCCAGCAGGTCGCCCTTCTTCACCAGCTGACCGGCGCGCACCACGGGGCGCTGGTTGGCACAGTTGGACTGGTTGGTGCGGGCGAACTTGATAAGCTTGTACACATGGCGCTCGCCATGCTCGTCGCGGATGACGATCTGGTCGCCGGCGACCTTCTCCACCACGCCGTCCTCGCGGGCGAGGATGACCACGCCGGAGTCCTGACCGGCCTTGAACTCAAGGCCCGTGCCGACCAGGGGCGCTTCGGGAACCAGAAGCGGCACAGCCTGACGCTGCATGTTGGAGCCCATCAGGGCGCGGGTGGCGTCGTCGTTCTCCAGGAAGGGAATCATGCCCGTGGCGACGGAAACCACCTGACGGGGGCTGACGTCGATGAAGTCAACCTTGTTGCCCGGCACCTGCACGTACTCGGTCTTGTCGCGCACGGTGATGAGGCTGTTGAGGAAGCAGTTGTTCTCATCCAGCGGCTCGGTGGCCGTGGCGACGCGGTAGTGATCCTCTTCGTCGGCGGTCATGTAGACATATTCATCGGTAACGCGGCGGTTGACCTTGTCCACCTTGCGGTAGGGGGCCTCAACGAAACCATACTCATTGATGCGGGCATAGGTGGCCAGGGAGCCGATCAGACCGATGTTGGGACCTTCGGGGGTCTCAATGGGGCAGATGCGGGAGTAGTGAGAATAGTGAACGTCGCGGACCTCGAAGGAGGCGCGCTCGCGATTCAGACCGCCGGGGCCCAGGGCGGACAGGCGGCGCTTGTGGGTCAGCTCAGCCAGCGGATTACACTGATCCATGAACTGGGACAGCTGGGAGGAGCCGAAGAACTCGCGGATGGAGGCGCTCACGGGGCGGGGATTGAACAGCTGCGCCAGGTTGATCTCTGCAAAGTTGGTGGTATCCTGGGTGCCCAGACGCTCCTTGATGGTGCGCTCCAGGCGGCTCAGGCCGATGCGGAGCTGGTTCTGCAGCAGCTCGCCCACGCTGCGCAGGCGGCGGTTGCCCAGGTGGTCGATATCATCCACGTTGCCGATGCCGTAGGGCAGGCCCAGAATGTAGCTGACGGAGGCGATGATGTCATCGTCGGTGACCAGCTTGGGGGACAGCTTGCTGGCGTTATCCAGAACGGCCTGCTTGAGCATGGAGGGATCGTTCTGCTCGATGATCGTCCTGAGAGTGGGCAGGTGAACCATCTCGTGGATGCCGGCCTCGCTGGGATCGAAGGGCAGGTACTCGCGGGCGTCCACAAAGTTGTTGCCCACGATCTTGCGCACACCGCCCTCGGTCTGCACGAACACCTCGTTGACGCCGGCATTCTGGATGGCGCGGGCCGTCTCCAGGGGGATGATTTCGCCCGCGCTGATCAGGATCTCGCCGGAGCGGGGGTCGATAATGTCCTGTGCCGCCACATGATCGGCCATGCGGTTGGCGATGGACAGCTTCTTATTGAACTTGTAGCGGCCCACGCGCATCACGTCGTAACGCTTGGGGTCGCGGAAGAGGGAGTTGAACAGATTCCGGGCGCTCTCTTCGCTGGCAGGCTCGCCGGGCTTCTGCTTGGCGTAGATGGACAGCAGCGCCTGCGCCTGAATGGTGCGCGGGATGTGATGTCCGCCGTCGCGGTCGATCTTGGCGTTGGCGTTGGCAGCGTCGGTCACGGTGCTGTCCTTGGCCAGGGTAGCCGTGAGACGGTCATCCTCGCCGAACAGATCGATGATCGCCTGATCGTCCTCCAGGCCGATGGCGCGCAGCAGCACCGTCAGGCACAGCTTGCGGGCACGGTCCAGACGCACCCACATGACGTTGTTGGAGTCGGTTTCGTACTCCAGCCATGCGCCGCGGTTGGGGATGATCTGCGCGGAATAGAGGGGCACGCCGGCCTTGTCCAGCGCACGGGAAAAATACGCGCCGGGAGAACGCACCAGCTGGGAAACGATGACACGCTCGGCGCCGTTGATGATGAAGGTGCCGTTCTCCGTCATCAGGGGGAATTCACCCATCCAGACGCTGGAGCGCTTGATGTCGTCCACGTTGGTCTTGTTGCGCAGCGTGATGTCGAAGCTCAGCGGAGCGGCGTAAGTCAGGTCACGCTCACGGCAGCGCTCCATGGTGTGCTTCGGCTCGCCCAGGGCGTAATTCTCGAAGGTCAGCTCGAGCGTGCCGCTATAATCGGTGATGGGCGAGGCGTCCATCAGGACTTCCCGCAGATCCACGTCAAGAAAGCGCTGGTAAGAGTTCTTCTGCACCTCGATCAGATCGGGCATTTCCAGAACCTCGCCAATACGCGAGAAGCTCATGCGCTTGCGGAGCTTACCCATTTCAACCTCATGCGCCATAGAAAGCTATCACCCCTCTAACTACTCGGCTGCCGCACCATCGGGTGGGTTGCGACAGCAGCTGTTTGCGTCGGTATCCTGTTGGCATGGCCGGATGCAGGGCGCATCGCACAGATGGCGGCGGAATGGCCCCAAAACCGTTCAGACATAGCGAAAATCCTGATTGGCGGTGCAAATCAGGTCAGGCTATTTCATCTGGCGGGGAAACCATTCATGCGGCATCGTGCCATTCGCGTCTCCTGTCATACCGGTACCGGCGCGCTCTGTCAGTGCGGGGCACTGACTGTCACAATGTTGTGATCGGCATCTTTCTCCGCGACCGCTCAGGGGGCTGCGAAAATGTGCTTGCATTTTCCTGCAAAACCGTGTAAAATACAAGGCGCAGCAAAATACACGCAACGAGTAAAGATACTGATGCAATTTTATATGATAGCATACCGCGGCGGGAAAGTCAACACCTTTATGTATCTTTTTATTTTGCGTTTGCAAACGCTGCTGCCATGGGATCGGGAATTACATGCATGGATGAACGGAGGAGAGGACATATATGATGAAGAGATTGCTTGCAATGCTGATGGCGGGGCTGCTGTGGCTGGGTACGATGACGGGCGTTTCCCTGGCAGAGGAGCCGCAGGTGCTCATTGACCGCATCGGTGATCCGGCTGCGGGGGCGGATTTTGCATTTGCGGAGGATGCGTCCCTGCTGGAGGTCATCTTTCCGCAGATCCTCGACTGCGACGCCATCCTCCTGCGCTGCGGCGGTGAGCTGGTGCTGATCGACTGCGCCACCCAGGGCCAGGCCAAGCGCATTATCAACATGTGCAACCAGCTGGGCATCACCCGCATTGACCGGGTCATCAACACCCACCCGCACGAGGATCACATCGGCGGCTTCCAGAACCTGATCAAGGCGATTGAGGTCGGCGAGCTGTGGATCTGCTTCCCGGCGGACTATAACACGCATATGGCTAATGCTGTCAGCTGTGCGGAGAGGGCGGGAATTCCCGTGGTCACCTTTGCGGATGGGGATGTGCTGACCATCGGCGACGCAACGGTACAGGTGTGGAAGCTGGAGGGTAAGATGAGCGAAATGAACGACTGCTCGGCCCAGATGTACATCACCTTCGGTGAGCGCACCATCCTTCTGGCGGCGGATCTGCAGCAGGCGGGTCAGCTGCGCTATGTGGAATGGAAGGGCGCGGCCCTGAAGGCGGACATCCTCAAGTACCCTCATCACGGGCTGGAGAAGCTGGTTGACGAGTATCTGGCGGCGGTTTCTCCCCTCTATTTCGTGGTGACGAACAATCAGCACAGCTCCGATGGCAAGAAGTATATTCTGCGCAGCGGGATTCCCTGCGCATGGACGGTACCCGGGTTTGTGACGCTGACGACGGACGGCGTCACCTGGGTGGTGGACAGGATTCCTTCAGATATCAAGTATTAAAGGGTTTTGCTCCCTGCTGCATGCATGACAAAAAACGGCTGTCGGCGGCGATTGTGCTGTCGGCGGCCGTTTTTGGCTCTTTGCGGTTTCTAAGGACCTACACCTATTTGCGTTTTCATAGGGAATGAGCAAACCATGTAAGTGGAAAGCCGCTTTCGCCCGCCGAAAGCGGCGCAAAGGCGCTTTTTCCTATTCGGAAAACTACCGGAGTTTCCCCCCCCCGTCCCCCTCCTGCCCCTGAGATGTCGGAAAGGCGGCTGCATATCGGGGCGGCGACGTTGCGGAGGGTTGCTTGAATGAATAAGAGCAAGGGCGCAACCCTCCGCAAAGACGCCGCATCTTCCCCTTCATGGCTTCGATGCAGCCGCAATGGCCGGGATGTGAGCGACTCGCTATACTGATTCATATTCCCTGACGTTCGCAAAGAATAGTCCCTGGGTACGTTCTGTTGCTTCACCAGGCGAGGGCTGTCTGCAGGCCGCTATAATAATGAAGTGCGATTTCCTCTGCGGACTTGCCGTCCTCTGCCAGCGCGCGCGCTCCCCATTGCGAAAGGCCCACGCCGTGCCCGTATCCGCGTCCGGCCATGCGGATGACGCCGTCTGCCGAAGTCAACGCCGTCAGCAGGGTGGAACGCATGCGGCTGCTTCCCAAAGAAATGCGGAGGCGGGCTGCGTTGACCTCTGTGCCGTCCACATTCAGGGTGACGGCGCGGCCGCTGGGGCCGGTTTCGCCGACATTGACCTGTTGGCAGCTGCTGACGGCGTATCCGGCGTCGCGGCAGGCGGCGAGGAATTCCTCCTGGGTGAATTCGGCGCTCCAGGCGGCATCGTCCGGCTCCAGACCGGCGGTGACGCGGGTGTGCGCCGGTTCCTCGCCGCGCCAGTCCAGGGATTCTGTTGCCAGCGCGGTCATCCCGCCGGAATGGGCGTGGAACCAGGTGTAGGGAAGGGAGCCGTCATCTGCCAGGAGGATGATGCCGCGGGTCTGGTGCACGGCGGTGAGAATGCGGGAATCCACGGCGTCGGCGTTATAGGCTTGCGCCTCGGCGATATCGGTGGAGATATCCGCGCCGGGGTAACGGCTCTCCTTCTCGGTGATGAACTTCAGCACATAGGTGCGGGCGAGGATGGCCTGCGCTTTGAGGGCCTCCATGGGCCAGTCGGAGGGCATCTCGCCCGCAACGACTCCGGCTACGTAGCTTTCCATGTCCATGCGGATGATGGCGCCGATGCCGGTGACCCAGACGTTGATCTCGGGTATGGCGGAGGACGGGGCGGAGGGCGTCGATTCCTTCGGGGAGCCGCCCCGGATGGCGCAGGCGGTGGTCAGGAGGAGGGGCGTCAGCAGGCAGAGCAGGACGCAGAGACGTTTCTTCATGTCGCTCACCTCGGCGTTTTATCAATAGGATATGCAGGATCGTGAAAAACATGAAAAAGACATGGTCACGCCGCCGAAAATGGACACGCCAGAAATTGTGTACATAAAAACGATGCGCCGCAGGAGGGAAAAAGTCTCAGAAAAGCCGTAAAATCAAGAAAAATCCTTGCAAAAGGTGTTGACAACGCAGATGAAAAATGCTACACTGAACGAGTTGAGCGCCTGCGGGTCGGGAGCTGCCCTTTTGAGGTGCAGCGCTGAGCGGCGGGCTGCAAAACCAAGAATGCGGACACGGTTCCGCCACAAGGAGGTCAGCGCCATGAACGAACTTACCGCAGCGGCGAAGAAGGCCGTGGGCAGCAAGGCTGTGCTCCGCGCGCTGAAGGCCGGCGAGGCTGTGCGCGTGTACATCGCTTCCGACACCGATATGTTCCTTTACCAGAAGATGGTCCGCGCCGTGGAGGAGGCGGGCCTGCGTCCGGTGAAGGTGCCCACCGGCAAGGAGCTTGGCAAGGCCTGCGGCCTGGAAATCGGCTGCGCGGCTGCCGCCTTGCTGAAGTGATTCAGCCGTCCCGGGGGACGCTTCCCCGACCACTACGCCAATAAGAGTCCGAGGGTTGCGGAATCTTTTGGATATAAATTTGGAGGTGCTCTCATGCCCACGATCAATCAGCTGGTTCGCAAGGGCCGCGAGAAGGCGACTAACAAGTCTACCGCGCCCATTCTGCAGAGCTGCCCTCAGAAGCGCGGCGTTTGCCTGAGCGTCAAGACCACGACGCCCAAGAAGCCGAACTCTGCTCTGCGTAAGATCGCCCGTATCCGTCTCACCAACGGTATCGAAGGCACTTGCTACATCCCCGGTATCGGCCACAACCTGCAGGAGCATAGCGTTGTGCTGATCCGCGGCGGCCGCGTCCGCGACCTGCCCGGCGTCCGTTACCACATCATCCGCGGCGCGCTGGATACTGCCGGTGTGGCCAAGCGTATGCAGGCTCGTTCCAAGTACGGCGCCAAGCGCCCGAAGAAGTAATCGACCGATTGCTGAGCCCGCATGAGTATCCCTCGCAGCCCCTGACAGATGCGCAGCATGCGCGGCGGACGGGCCCCTTCCCTGGAACCGGAGGGCAGCACGTTTGCAAGGCGCGTGGCGTCTGGCAGCCTGAACGGGCAGAAGCGGCTTGATGCTGACTTGCCGCCGCAGGGGAGAGGTCACCCAACCGGGGATGCTCCGAATAGGGCCTTATGGCCCCGCAATCCACATGTGCAGCCTGGGTCTCCAGGGCCGTGTGCTTGCAAAGACACCAAGCTGCAAAACGACAAGTATCAGACGAATTTCAGGAGGTATTGACTATGCCCCGTCGCGGTTTTGTACCCAAGCGCGAGGTTCTGCCGGATCCTGTTTACGGGACCACGGTTGTGACCAAGTTCATCAATCAGATCATGCTCGATGGCAAGCGCGGCGTTGCCCAGGCCGTGTGCTATGACGCCTTCGAGATGGTGGCTGCCAAGACCGGCAAGGACGCTCTGGAAGTGTTCAACGCCGCTCTGGCCAATGTGGCTCCCTCTCTGGAGGTCAAGGCCCGCCGTGTGGGCGGCGCCACCTACCAGGTGCCGATCGAGATCCGCACCGAGCGCCGCCAGACCCTGGCCCTGCGCTGGCTGGTTGACTTCTCCCGCAAGCGCGGCGAGAAGACCATGGCCGAGCGCGTCGCCGGCGAGCTGCTGGATGCGATGAAC
>JAFXDB010000010.1 GCA_017516305.1 Clostridia bacterium
CCCCAAGGCGTCGGAAAGGCGGCTGCATTCATGGGCGGCGACGTTGCGGAGGGTTGCTTGAATGAAGAAAAAAGAGGGCGCAACCCTCCGCAAAGACGCCGCATCGTCCCCTTCAAGGCTTCGATGCAGCCGCATTGGCGGGGAAGAGTACAACGCCCTGTGCTCATACATATTCCCTGACTCTCCGTGAAGAGCCTCTTCGTTTTTTGGCTGTATCCAGCATTTTTGGTTGACCACGCAACGATTCATATGTTATCATAGTATCAACAGGACAGCCGTAATCGTCCGCAACGTTCAACACAATCTGATGGAGGTATCGCCATGGAATATCCCTTCCACGTCCACGATATCCAGATCTCCGACCCCTTCGTTCTGGCCGACCCGGTCAGCGGCAAGTACTATCTCTACGCCGCATTCTTCAACCTTGACCGCTTCCCGAACCAGAAGCGCCGGGGCGTTTTCCATGCCCTTGTGTCGGAGGATCTGGTGAACTGGTCGAAGCCCATTCATGTCTTTGACGCCCAGGAGACCGGCTTCTGGGCCGACCTGGACTACTGGGCGCCGGAATGCCACATCTGGCAGGGGAAGTACTACATCATTTCGTCCTTCCGCGCCGAGGGCAAGTTCCGCCGTTGCCAGTGCCTGGTAGCAGACACCCCCCTGGGCCCCTTCAAACCGGTGGAGCAGGAGGCCATCACCCCGCCCGGCTGGCAGTGCCTGGACGGCACCCTCTATGTGGACAGGAAGGGCAAGCCCTGGATGGTGTTCTGCCACGAGTGGCTGCAGGTGTTTGACGGCCAGATCTGCGCCATCCCCATGAGCGATGACCTGGGCAAGGCCATCGGCGACCCGATCGTCCTCTTCCGCGCCTCGGACGCCCCCTGGGCCGCCCACCTGGCCGGGCAGGACAAGCACAACGGCTTCGTCACCGACGGCCCCTTCCTGCACCGTATGCCCGACGGCAAGCTCATCATGCTCTGGTCGAACTTCACGAAGGAAGGCTATGCCACCGGCTACGCCACCAGCCGCTCCGGCGAGATCTGGGGCCCCTGGGAGCAGCAGCCCGACCCACTCTACGGCCTGGACGGCGCGCACTCGATGCTCTTCCGCACCTTCTCCGGGCAGCTGATGATGAGCCTCCACTGCCCCAACATCCATCCGAAGAAGCGGATGCTGCTCTTCGAGATGGACGAGAGCCGCGGAAAGCTGTCCATCATCACCGAATGCACCGGCAACTGGTTTAACGGCATCGGCGGCAACACGAATTTTCGCGGCTACCGCGAGCCCCTGAAGGAGGAGCCCGTCTTCTCCAAACCCACCAGAAAAGAGTAAGGAGTTATCATTATGGGCCAGAAAATGAACATCAACCTGGATTGGAAGTTCCACCTGGGCGATATGCTCCTGGGCGCGCCCGGTATGTCCCCCGACTTCATGGGCATGGACGACAGCGCCTGGCGCACTGTGTCCCTGCCCCACGACTGGTCGGTGGAGCACCCCTTCGACCCCTCTAACGCTTCCGGCACCGGTTATCTCCCCGGCGGCATCGCCTGGTACCGCAAGCACTTTGTTTTGCCTGAAGATGTGCAGGGGAAAAGGGTGCGCGTCACCTTCGGCGGCGTGTACAAGCACGCCCGCGTGTACATCAACTCCAACCACGTGGGCTCCAACGCCTACGGCTACACCACCTTCTCCTTCGATATCAGCCCGTTCGTCCGCCCCGGCGAGAACGTGCTGTCCGTCCGCGTGGAGCATGAGCAGGTGGCGGATTCCCGCTGGTTCACCGGCTCCGGCATCTACCGCGACGTAACGGTGGAGATCAGCGACATGCGCTGCTTCGCCGACGGCGGCGTGTTCGTCACCACGAGGGACGTGGCGGCGGACGGCACGGCCACCGTCTCCGTCAGGTACGAGACCCTGGGCGGCACCGGTGCGGCCTTCGACGTGGTGGACAAGGGCGGCCATGTGGTCGCCACCAACGGCAGCCAGGGCGAATGCGGTGAGTGCCTCCTGACCGTCCCGGCGGCCCATCTGTGGGGCGTGGACGATCCATACCTGTACACCCTGTGCTGCGGCGTGCTGGACGGCGAGACCGTCACCGACGAAACCGAGCTGCGCTTCGGCATCCGCACCATCCGCTTCGACGCGGACACCGGCTTCTACTTGAACGGCGTCAGCATGAAGCTCAAGGGCTTCTGCGTCCACCACGACGCGGGCTGCCTGGGCGCTGCGGTGCCCAAGGCCGTGTGGAAGCGCCGCCTGCAGAAGCTGAAGGCCGTGGGCGCCAACGCCCTGCGCACCTCCCACAACCCGCCGGACACCCACCTCCTCGACCTGTGTGACGAGATGGGCTTTCTCGTGCAGGACGAAGCCTTCGACGAGTGGGAGGGCGCAAAAAACAAGTGGTGGCAGGGGCACAATGTATACCCGCCCAAGCGCTATGGCTACGCCGAGGACTTCCCCCAATGGCACAAGTTTGACCTGGAGGCCATGGTGAAGCGCGACCGCAACCACCCCTGCGTCATCATGTGGTCCATCGGCAACGAGATCGACTACCCCAACGACCCCTATGTCACCCCCCTGTTCAACGAGGTGCTGGGCAACAACGACGCCAACAAGCCCAAGGCCGAGCGCATGTACGACGACCGCAAGCCCGACGCGGGCCGCCTGGCGGTGGTGGCCAAGCACCTGGTGGACATCGTCCACGCCATCGACACGAGCCGCCCGGTCACCAGCGCCCTGTCCTTCCCGGAGCTCAGCACCCGCACCGGCTATGCAGACGTCCTGGACGCCTCCGGCTACAATTACAAGGAGCAGTTCTACGAGGAGGATCATGCCCGCTTCCCCGGCCGCGTCATCTACGGCAGCGAAAACGGCCACGGCGCCAAGGCCTGGATGGCAGTGAATGACAACGACTACATCTGCGGCCAGTTCCTGTGGACGGGCGTGGATTTCCTGGGCGAGTGCCACGGCTGGCCGCTGCGCATCAGCCAGGCGGGCCTGATCGACCTGGCGGGCTATGAAAAGCCCCTGTACTACCAGCGCTTGGCCTTCTGGACGGAGAAGCCCTTCGTGAAGATTTCCACCCAGCCCAACCTGGGCCAGAAGTGGCACGGCGTGTGGGGCGAGCGCTTCGTCTGGGCGGGCGAACCCGGTGCGCCGATGTACGTCTCCGTTGCCACCAACCAGCCCGAGGCCGAGCTGTTCCTCAACGGCGTGTCCCTGGGCAAGAAAGAAGTCAGCCTGGACACCGAGTGCCGCGCCACCTGGGAGGTTCCCTACGCCGACGGCGAGCTGAAGGCCGTCGTGAGCGGCGCGGAGGACGTGCTGACCTCCACCGGCAAGGCCGCGAAGATTGCCCTCACCGCTGACAAGCTGAACCTCGCAGCCGACGGCCAGGACGTCATTCAGGTGGAAGTGACCCTGCTGGACGCCGAAGGCCGCATTGCCGCTGGACACGACGAGGACATCATCTGGCAGCTGACTGGCGACGCGGTCATCCTGGGCATTGAGAACGGCCATCCCGCCGACCTGACCCCCTACAGCGACAAACACCGCAAGACCAAGGGCGGCCGCGCCATCGTTTACGTCCGCGCGGGCACCATGCCCTGCCCCGTGACGCTGTACTGCTACACGAAGACCGGCCTGCGCAACGCCATTGTGTTTGATCAGGAATAATCCCGTGCAGCGGGGAAAAATCTCTCCCTGCGCGGCCTGTGCGGAGCCCCCCGTGATGTGCTATCATCATCACAGGGGGCTCCACTATTCCATTCCGAGGTAAACGTATGAAGCTGCACGAAAACATTCGCCGCGCCCGTCTGGAGCGCGGCCTGACCCAGGCTGCCCTGGCGGAGATGCTGAACGTGTCTGACCGGGCTGTGAGTCGGTGGGAGACCGGCACGTCCTCCCCGGACATCACCCTCCTGCCCCAGCTGGCCCTGGCGCTGGACGTCTCTACCGATGCGCTGCTGGGGCTGGATCTCCTGTGCATGGAGCAGGACATCCTCGCCGCTGCCGACGCCTCCACCCGGCTGCTGAATGCCGGAGACGCCGCAGATGCCGTCGCCATGCTGCGGGAGAAATCCGCCCGCTATCCCGGTCAGCCGGAGCTGATGGCCTATCTGGCGCAGGCGCTGCTGGCCCTGAAAACAGAGGAAAGCGCCCGGGAAGCCCTGGCTTTGTGCAAGGCGGCAGAGAATACGGGCCGCCCCATGCGCCTGAGCACCACCTTTGGCTGTAAGCAGACCAAAGCCTACGCGCTGCACCGCCTGGGCCGGAAGGAGGAAGCAGCCCGCCTGGCCGAGGACGAGCTGCCCGCCATCTGGGTCTGCCGGGAGCTGGTGCTGCCGCGGGTCGCGCCGGAGGAACGAGCCCTCCTGCTGCGCCGCAGCAATGTTGATCTGCTATCCGGGCTGCTGACGGATACGATGCGCCGTCTGGCACAGGACACAGGGACGGAGGCTTATGCTGCCGCCGCGGATGTCATCCGGAGCACGGTCGCCGGACTCCGTTGACGTCTGCATATATGAAAGAGAGCCAGCCCTCCGTTGATGGAAGGCTGGCTGTTTTGTGTCTCTGTCATGGGTCAAAGGAGTAATGGAGCCACAGCGTGCCGCCGGTCATGTCCATGTAGCTCAGCGTCAGGCCGTAGCTGCCGTTTTTCCAGGCGACCACGCCGCTGAAGTCCGTGTCGGGCTTGCCGTACTCCACCATCAGCGCCTCCCGCAGGGCATGGAAGCGGGCGCTGGGATTCTGGCGGCCGTAGCTGCGGTTCTCCTCGTAGAAAACGCCGATGCTGATGCGACCATCGTTCTCGATGGTGACGTCGATAAAATACGCCTCGTACCCGCGCACATAGCAGGAATCGAAGTACAGCACCCGGCAATCGGCATACTGCTGCTCCCGCATGTATTCAAAGCCATGCTCCTCCATCTGCCGCCTGATCTCGCCCACGCTCATGCCAGGCTTCACGCCGTAGGGCAGCTCAATGCGCGGGCCCGTCAGCATCAAGGCCCCCACAACCGCCACCGCCGCCAGCATTACCGCCAGCACAATGGCCCAGGCTCGCTTTCCCGGCTTCCGTCCGCCGTTCACAGGCACATAACGCTCCGGGTGAATCTCCCCCGGCCTGGAGGCGGGCAGCGGATAGCCACAGTGGATACACTGCGGCGCCTGATCGGACACTTCCTTCCCGCACTCCGGACATGTGATCAATGCCATGACGATCTCTCCTCCTTCGTGTTGACGCCTCACCTTAACACAGAACACCCCACCTGTCAATCTGCACGGGACACGCCTCCCGAACGCCATGATTGCTTTTCCTGCCCCCGCATGCTATCATGAATTCATCACCAACGAGGAGGGAATGTCCATGAACCTGACCGCCATCGGCGCCTACATCAGCCTCCTGCGCCGCCAGAGGGGCCTTTCCCAGCGGGAACTGGCAACCCGTCTGGGCGTGAGCTTTCAGGCTGTGAGCAAGTGGGAAACCGGCGAAAACCTGCCCGACAGCGCCCTGCTGCTGCCCCTGGCCGAGGCTCTCCACACCACGGCGGACGCGCTGCTGAGCGCCGGAGCTGCCCGGTTCCGTCAGCCGGTGGACATTCCCTCGCTGCAGGGCGGGATATCGGCGCTCTCCACCGCGCTGGCTGCCTTCGGTGAGGATTTCCCCGTCTGTGCCGCCGTAACAGACACCCTGCAGGACATGGGCGTCTCCCTGGCCGACGTCCGGGGACGCGAGCAGCTGCTGACGAGCGCCATCCTCCACCGGCTGCTCCGCGGCGAGACCATCAGCGACGCTACCCTTGACGCCACGATTGATGACATGGCCTGCCGGGAACGAATCCGGAAATGTCGCCACGACTGCGCTCTCTTCACCCACAAGCAGCAGCTCTACGACGCCTGCCGCCCTTCCTGGCCGGAGGAGGCCCTCGCGTTTGTCAGGGAACGGATCGGCGCCGGCGCTGTCGTCGCCGACCTGGGCAGCGGCACGGGCAAGATGGCAGCGCTCCTGGCACCATGGGTAAGGCTGCTGTACGCCATTGAGCCCAATGCCCACATGCGCGGCGTGCTCCGGCAGAACCTCGCGTCCTTCCCCCGCGCCCGCGTCATCGCCGCCACGGCGGAATCCACAGGGCTCCCCGACGCCAGCATGGACGCGATCGTCATCGCCGAAGCCTATCACTGGTTCGACAACGACGCTGCCCGCGCGGAGATCCGCCGCATTCTTTCCCCCGGCGGACAGGTTTTCCTCCTGTGGAACCATTTCACCGGCAACCCCTTCGACGCTGAGCAGAGGGACATCCATCAGCGGTACCGCACCACGCAGCGCCCACCGCAGCGGCCCGGCAGCGAGCGGGCAGACGCCCTCTTCGGCTCCGGGCAATGGCAGCGCCGTGAATTCGACAACACCATCCACCAGACGAAGCAGCGCTTCCTGGGCGGCATGAGCAGCGCCTCCTACGCCCCGGAGGCAGAAACCGCCGCCGGCAAGGCGTTCCTGAGGGAGTGCCGCGCCCTCTTTGACAAATACGCCGTGAACGGCCTGCTGACCACCCACATCACCACCGTGTGCTACACCGGCGTCATCGGATAACGAAAAAGGCTGCCCGTCCCTCCTGGGTCAGGCAGCCTCATTTTCATTTGCGCTTCAGGGTCACTCGCCCGCCTCTTCCTCTGCCGGTCCCTCTGCAGGTTCCGCCATTTCAACGGGCTTCGCAGCCTCTGCCTTTCCGGGCAGCTTCATCCACGCGGGAATCATCTGCCGGATGCCGCCCTTGCCGCGCAGCGTCAGCACAACGCTCTGCAGGACGATGAAGAAGCACAGCAGCGCGCCCACGGTGATCTCCTGCCACCAGGGATCACGCAGACCGGAGGTGGTCACGATGGCGTTGATGGTCGCCAGGGTCATCACGCCGAAAAGCGTACCCAGGACATTGCCCACGCCGCCGGACAGGAGCGTACCGCCGATGATGGACGAGGCGATGGCATTCATCTCCGCACCGGAGGCGTTGGAGGCGTTGCCCGCGCCGGTATGCATCATGAACACAAAGCCCGCAATGCCCGCCAGCAGGCCGCTGAGGACGTAGCTGAAGAAGCGCGTACGCTTCACGTTCACGCCCAGCATCAGCGCGCTGTTGCTGTTGCCGCCCACAGCGTAGAAGCTGCGGCCCAGCTTGGTCTTGCGGAGCATGAAGAACACCAGCACCACGATCACCAGCGCCACCACCACGCCGATCTCCATGCGGGCGGGGACGAGGTTGCCCTTCTTGGCGATGTAACCCAGCCAGGGCATCTCGATCTTGGTCTTCATCAGGAGCTTGAAGCCCTCATGGGCCACCTTCTGGGGCTTGACGCTGACGATGGTGGTCATGCCGCGGGCAAAGAACATGCCCGCCAGGGTGATAATGAAGGGCTGGATCTCCAGGTAGGAGATGAGGAAGCCCTGCACCAGGCCGAAGCCCAGGCCGATGCCGATGGCCAGCAGCGCCGCAGAAAGAATGCTTCCTCCCGCGTTCAGGTGAACCACGCAGCTCATGACCACCAGGGCAATCACGCCGCCGACGGAGATGTCGATGCCGCCGCCGATCATGACCACCGTCAGACCGCAGGAGATGATGATCAGGGCCGCATTGTCGTTGAGCATGTCAAACACGCGCTGCCAGCGCAGGAAGCCCCCGCCCCAGATGGCCATGGCCGCAAAGTACATGGCAAAGAAGATGGCGATGGTGATGGTCATCAGAAGCATGGTATCCGTCATGGGCTCCCTGCGGCGCAGGGACTTGTCGTTGCGCTTCATGCAGATACCTCCTTCCCGGCCTTCGCAGCAGTCAGCCTGCGTGTTTTCGCCCACAGGCGGCTGGCCGCCTGCTTGACCACGGGCGAGGAAATGATAACGATGAGAATGATGACAACAGCCTTATAGGCCTTCACGTCCGTGGAGGGAACCTTCATGGCATAAAGCGTGGTGGTCAGCGCCTGGATGGCGTAGGCGCCCAGAACGGAGCCGGACACCTTGAACTTGCCGCCACCCAGGGCATTGCCGCCGATGGCGACCGCCAGAATCGCGTCCATTTCGATCTCCAGCAGCATCGTTTCGTGGTTGATCAGGCTCAGGCGGCTCACGCCGATGCAGCCCGCCACCGCGCAGCACACGCCCAGGAGCATGAAGGACACCAGCTTCATCACCAGCGGGCTGATGCCGTTCAGGCGCGCCGCACGCTGGTTGACGCCCACCGTCTGGGTGTACAGGCCCAGGGTGGTGAAGCGGAACAGCAGCGCCAGCAGCACCGCCATCACCGCCACGATGATGATGGGCGTCGGGATGGGACAGCCGGGAATGAAGCTGCCCAGCGCGGTAATCAGCGGGCTGGAAATGGTGGGCGTCGCGCCGCCATTGATCCAGTACGCAATGGAGCGGCCGCAGGTGAACAGCACCAGGGTAGCGATCATCGGCTGAATGCGGAAGACGGATACCAGGGTGCCGTTGAAGGCACCAAAGAGCATCGCCACCGCGCAGCAGGCCAGGAAGCCCACCACAATGGAGCCGATGGTGATCTCCCCGCCGCGCAGGATCTTCACAAACACGCTGCCGGCAATGGTCGCCAGGGCGCCGACGGAAATATCCTGGCCGCCGCAGGCCGCCGTGACCAGCGTCATGCCCATGGCGATGATGGCCAGCTCGGAGGCGCTGTTGAGGATGCTGATCAGGTTGCCCGCCAGCACCGTGTTGCCCAGATTATTGGTGGTGGTGGTGACGCTGAAGAAGCTGGGGTCGCGGAAAAGGTTGAACACGACGATCAGCAGGATGGAAAGCAGCGGCACCAGCAGCTGCGCGTAACCGCCCAGGTTTTTCTTATTCGCTTTTTTCGTCTTTTTCATCAGCTCAGCCATGCTTACCCCTCCCCTCCTGCAATCGTCCGCATCACATTGTCCTGGGTCAGCTCGCTCCCGCGCAGCTGGCCCACGATGCGCCTGTCGCGCATGACGATCAGGCGGGAGCAGGTGCGCAGCATCTCCTCGATCTCCGAGGAAATGAAGGTGACGCTCATACCTTCCTCCGCCAGCTTGCGCACCAGGCGCTGGATCTCCGTCTTCGTACCCACGTCGATACCGCGGGTCGGCTCGTCCAGGATCAGATAATCCGGGTGGGTCAGCAGCCAGCGGGCCAGAATGACCTTCTGCTGATTGCCGCCGGAAAGAGAACCCACGGGCGTCTCCGCAGAGGCCGTTTTGATTTCCAGCGCACGGATGTATTCATCGGCAAACTTCTCCTGCTCCGCACGGCTGATGGGGCGGAAGAAGCCGCGCATCACCTGCATGGCCAGGATGATGTTCTCCCGCACGGACAGGTCGGCGATAATGCCGTCGTCCTTGCGGTCCTCGGGCAGGTAGCCGATGCCGTGCTTCATGGCCTGCTTGGGGCTGCGGATGCGGACGGTCTTGCCGTCCATGTGCACCGTGCCGCCGGAAACGCGGTCAGCGCCGAAGATGGCGCGGACGCTCTCGCTGCGGCCGGAGCCCAGAAGGCCGGTGAAGCCGTTGACCTCGCCCTTGCGGATGGCAAAGTTGAAGGGGGCAATGCCGCTGGAGCTGGCCAGCTGCTCCGCCTCGTAGACGGGCACGCTGTCCTCGTCCTCCGGGCCGTCGTCGCGCTGCAGCTCGCTCAGGCCCTGCAGCTCCTTGCCCATCATCTTCGCCACCAGCTCCACCTGGGGAAGATGCTCCACTTCATATTCGCCCACCAGCTCGCCGTTGCGCAGGACGGTGATGCGGTCGCTGACCGCGTACACCTGCTCCAGGAAGTGGGTCACGAAAATGATGCCCACGCCCCGGGCCTTCAGGTCGCGCATGAGGCCAAAGAGCATCTCCACCTCCTTGTCGTCCAGGGAGGAGGTCGGCTCGTCCAGGATCAGCACCTTACAGTCCATGTCCACCGCGCGGGCGATGGCCACCATCTGCTGCACGGCCAGGGAGCAGGAGCCCAGCTGCTGATTGGGACGGGCGGGAATGCCCAGACCGGAGAGGATCTCGCCTGCGCGCTTTGCCCGCTTGCGCCACGGCACCAGGATGCTGTTGTCGCGGCCGATAAACATGTTTTCCGCCACCGTCAGGTTGGGGCAGAGGGTGATCTCCTGATAAACGGTGGAGATGCCCGCCTTCTGTGCCTCCTGGGGGGAACGGATGGCGACCTCCCGGCCGCCGATGGAGATAACGCCGGCGTCCTTGCCATATACGCCGGTGAGCACCTTGATCAGGGTGGATTTACCCGCGCCGTTTTCGCCCATCAGAGCGTGTACCTCGCCCGCGCGCAGGGTGAAATCCACATTGTGCAGGGCGCGCACGCCGGGGAAGGCTTTGCAGATCCCCCGCATGGTCAGCACGATATCGCCTTGCATACGCTTGCCTCCTTTGTCCTGGTCAGCAACGCCAAGCGCGGTGCGGCTGCGGATCACTCCACATACCGCACCGCGCAGGGTTACCTACAATATTGAGGGAAATCTGCTGCGATTACTCGCCCAGGCCGTACTGATCGATGTCAGCCTGCGTGATGGTGGCAGCGTCGAAGCCCTTCTCCTCAGAGATGACGATCTTGGTCTCGATGGTGCCGCCATTCTCCAGGGTCTTGATCATGCCGTCGATGACAGCCGCCTGGAAGGGA
Source organism: Clostridia bacterium (assembly GCA_017516305.1). Classification (GTDB taxonomy): domain Bacteria; phylum Bacillota; class Clostridia; order Christensenellales; family Aristaeellaceae; genus UBA11524. Next base: position 10,658 of record JAFXDB010000010.1, read on the forward strand.
GAGCACTGGCCGTCGTAGTTCCAGTTGCCCGCCAGCACTTCGCGCAGAGCCCAACGGTTGCAGTCGAAGCCGATGATGATGACCTTGCCGCCCACGCCGTGGGTGATGCCGGCAGCGTCCAGAGCAGCCACAGCGCCGCGCGCCATGCCGTCGTTCTCAGCGTAGATGACGTTGAAGTCTTCGCCGGAGTTGATCACGGCCTCAACGATGTTGCGGGCCTCGGCCTCGTCCCAGGTAGCGGTCTGCTGCACGACGATGGACCAGTTGTCAGCCGCAGCAACCTGCTCGTCCAGCGCGCCGGTACGGCCCAGCTGGGCGTCGGAACCCATAGCGCCCTGGATGTGGATGATCTTGTACTCAGACAGGTTCTGGGCAATCAGCCAGGCAACGGCCAGGTCGCCCTGGTTGGCCATGTCGGACACGACGGCGGCCTCGTACAGACTCTCGTCGCAGTCGATCATACGGTCAAACAGGAACACCGGGATGCCATTCTCGGCAGCGGACTCCAGCACGGCGTCCCAGCCGGTGGTCTCGGCGGCGGAGATCAGCAGGTAATCCACGCCATCGGTGATGAACTGCTGAGCGGCAGCCAGCTGCTCATCGTTCTGCAGGGAGTAGAAGGTCTTGGCGGTGTAGCCGTTCTCGGCGCAGAACACAGCCTCGAAGTCCAGAACATTCGCCTCGCGGTAGCCGGACTCAGACGGGGGGTTGTTCACGATGCCCACGACGATTTCCGCCGCAGCAGCGCTGATGCTCAGCGCCAGAACCAGCGCCAGGGCAAGGAACAGACGGGCAAGCTTCTTCATGTTTACGTCCTCCTTTTTTATGCATCCTCTCTCGGGATGACTGTTGACTCTATTGTATACGATAACAGCCGGGAAAACATTCAAATTCTTTCTTGAATGTTAGCAACAATTTTGGAGTTTTTCATTCCGTTCCTTTGCGGAGCTACAAATCCTTTCGATTTCTGATACTTTTTTTTGTTTTTCCCTCCGGGAGACCCACACACGCCCTGACTCATGCTATAATACAGGCGATAGAATCCGCCGACAGGAGGGCCGGAATGAACATGCAACAAAAACCGGTGAACCGCACCATCAAGCAGCAGATTGCGCGTCTCCTGCTGACCATCCTTCCGGCGGTGGGACTGATGATCCTGCTGCTCATCGTCACCCTTTTCACGGTGACCAGCCGCTACAACGCGGTGCTGATGAGCGCCAACACCGCTGCCGACTTCAACCAGGAATTCAAGATCCAGCTGGATTCGGGGATGTACAACCACGTCATCCAGCCGCGCACGGCCTCCTCCGTGGAGGAGCTGCCCATGGACATCCTGGATGACGCCGAGGCGGTGCTGACCCGACTGGAGAAGATCACGACCCTGCCGGACAACCGCTGGCGCATCCACAGCATGCTGGACATGTGTACCAACCTGCGCGGGTACATGCTTCAAATCGCCATGGAGCCGTCCTATGACGAGCGCATGGCGCTGCTGGAGCGCAACATCCGCGGCGAAACGGGCCTGACGCTGCTGCTGGAAACCTACATGCACGATTACATCGGCGACGAGGTGCGCGAGCTGGCCCGCATCCAGGGGCAGCTCCGGGCGCAGGTCACGGTGCTGTCCATCGTCATCGCGGCGGCCGTACTGATGCTGGCCGTGCTGATGGTCACCTACTCGGTCCGGGTGTCCAAGCGCATCACCGAGCCCATCGGCGCGCTGTCCAGCAAGGCGCAGCAGTTCGCCTCCATCGGCGCGGAGGATTCCCCCGTCAACCCGGCGGGCGAGATCACCCTGATGCCCATCGACACCCACATCACCGAGCTGCACACCCTGGATGCAGTCTTTGATGAAATGGCCCTGCGCGTCCACGGGCTGATGCAGCGGCAGATGGAAGCCCAGCAGTCCCTGCACCGGGCGGAGCTGGAGCTGCTGCAGGCACAGATCAACCCTCATTTTCTCTACAACACCCTGGACTCCATCGCCATCCTGGCCGAGGACGAGCGCGCCGAGGACGTCATCAACATGGTCACCAGCCTGTCCACTTTCTTCCGCAACTCCCTCAGCCGGGGCGAGGACGTCATCAGCCTGGGCGCGGAGTGCGCACAGGTGCGCTCCTACCTGGAGATCCAACAGATCCGCTATTCGGACATCCTCCGCTACGACATCTGCATGCCGGAGGAGCTGCTGGACTGCCGGGTACCCAAGCTGATCCTGCAGCCGCTGGTGGAGAACGCCCTGTACCACGGGGTGAAGAACCGCCGGGGCATGGGCCGCATCACGGTGACAGGAGAGGCCGTCGGGAATGAGATGCTCCTGCGGGTGACCGACAACGGCGCCGGCATGAGCGAAAAGCAGGTACAGGAGCTGCAAAGCGGCCTGTATGAGGACAAGCACACGGGCCTGGGCCTGGTGAATGTGCACAAGCGCATCCGGCTCTACTGCGGCAGCGAATACGGTCTGAGCTTTGAAAGCGCCCCCGGGCAGGGCACAACGGTCACCGTCCGCCTGCCCCAGACGCGCCTGCCCGCCGCCCCGGCCCCGGAAATGGAGGATACACCATGAAAAAGCACCTGATCATGCTCCTGCTGCTGGCGGCGCTCCTGCTGCTGAGCGCCTGCGGCGGCAGCCCTTCTGCCGATCCGGAATACACTGCCCCCATCGTCGTGGGCTTCTCCCAGGTGGGCGCGGAGAGCGACTGGCGCAATGCCAACACCCGCAGCATGCAAACCGCGCTGTCCGCCGCCAACGGCTTCCGCCTCATTTTGGATGACGCCCAGCAGAAGAAGGAGCGGCAGATCACGGCCCTGCGCAACTTCATCCATCAGGGCGTGGACTACATTGTTCTGGCTCCCACCACCGAGGACGGCTGGGACACAGTGCTCTATGAGGCCCGCGCCGCCGGCATCCCCGTCATCATCATCGACAGGATGATCTACGGCGAAGGCCAGATCGGCCTGGACGAAAACGGCGAGCCGCTTTTCACCTGCTGGATCGGCTCCGACTTCCGCACCCAGGGAGACAAGGCCGTCCGCTGGATGGAGGATACCTTCGGCGATGAGCCGCTGCACATCGTGCATCTGCAGGGCAACTACGGCTCCTCCGCGCAGATCGGGCGCACAGCCAGCCTGGACGCCGGGCTTGCCGCCAACCCCCACTGGACGCTGGTGGCCCGGGACAGCGGCGACTTCACCCAGGCCAAGGCCCAGGAGATCATCGGCACCCTCCTTGCCCGGGGCGTCAGCTTCAACGTCATCTTCGCCGAGAACGATAACATGGCCTACGGCGCCATCGAGGCCCTGAAGGCCGCCGGCCTCACCCCCGGCGTGGACGTACACATCATCTCCTTCGACGCCAACCAACGGGCGCTGGAGATGGTGCTGACGGGCGAGATCAGCTGCAACGTGGAGTGCAATCCCCTGCATGGCCCCCGGGTGCTGGAGGTCATCATGCAGCTGGAACGCGGCGAAACGCCGCCCCGCTACACCTACGTCGAGGAGGGCGTTTTCACCATCGACGGCCTGACCCAGGACATCATCGACAGCCGGGGATACTGATTCCACCGGAAAAGGGCTGCCCGCATGCACTCAGCTGAGCGGGCAGCCCTTTTTCTGGCTCTTCACGGAAAGTCAGGGAATATGAATGGGTGCAGGGAGCTGTTCTCTTCCCAGCTTTTGCGGCCGCATCGAAGCCTTGAAGGGGAAGATGCGGCGTCTTTGCGCCGCTTTCGGCGGGCGAAAGCGGCTTCCCCTTACATAGCTTGTCATTCCCTAAGAAAACGTGAAGAACCCCTTTATCTTTATGTAAATCAATCCGGATTCACCGCTGAAATCAGACCCCGCGGTCTGCCGCCGCCGTGCGGTTGCGGTACTCCTTGGGCGTGACGCCCTCGGACTTGCGGAACACATGGCTGAAGTAATTCGGCTCGTTGTAGCCGATCTCCATGGCGATGGCAGAAAGCTTCATGCTGGTATTGGCCAGCAGCTCCTTGGCACGGTTGATGCGCATGGCCGTAAGGTAGCTGATAAAGGAGCGTCCCACCGACTGGGAGAAGATGGTGCTGAAATGCGCCGCGCTCAGGCCCACATAGCGGGCCACGCTGATGAGGGAAATATTGGGGTCGCAGAAATTTTCCGCCACATACTTTTCCGCCCTGCTGATGACGTGGGAGTACTTCATCGCTCCCAGGGTCTCCTCCTGGGCCCGCGGCTCGCGCCGGAGGCTGACAAAACGCCGGATCAGGTCGATGGCCGTGTCCCGGAAGCCCTCGGCGGTACCGGAGGCCGCCAGCAGGTCATACTCCCCGCTCAGGCGGCTGGCCACATCCTTGACATCCGGCCCAGCGTCCTCGCCCGCCTTCACCACCTGCTGCACCGTCATCTTCAACAGATCCACCAGGGCGTAGTAACGCATCAGCGTGCTGCCGAAGCGGCTGCCCTCGGGGCTGCGCAGCACCTCGTCCACCAGCGCCTCCACCTCGCCCATGCCCACCCGCTGCAGCTTCTGCTGGAAGGCCGGGCCGAAGGGGTCTCCCAGCTCGATCATTTCCGCCACGATCTGCGCCGCGTCATTCACATCCACCACCTGGCCCAGGGAGACGCCAAACACCTTCTTGAGCAGGTCGCTGGCCGTGTGATACGCCTGGCCGACGGCGCTCAGGCGCTGCACAATGCTGCCCACCACCGTGGTGATCACCGGGGATACCTCCTGCACCTCATGGCGCAGAATGGCGTTGAACTGGTAGACGCGCTCGGTCAGGCTCTGGGCGTCCTGACCATCCAGCAGCACCGTCAGCACATTGGACTCGCTGAAGCAATACAGGGGCAGCTCCATCCGCTCCATCAGGTTCCGGACGGAAATCTGCAGCAGCGCATGATCCACCGGTGCGCCAAAGGAGAACAGCACCGGCTGGTAGAGGGGCTTGAGCACATCCAGCCGCAGCGAACGCGCCTTTTCCAGCAGCGTGGAGGTATGCAGGCCGCCATAGAGCAGCTGCTGCATGAAGTGCTGCCGCAGCGCCTGCTGCACCTCATCGGTGTCGTAGCCGCCCGGGAGGGTGCGCTTCTGCCGATCCTGGTCGATGCGGCGGGCCATGTCCTCAATGACCTCCACCAGCTCCGCCGGCCGGATGGGTTTAAGCAGGTAGTGATCAACACCCAGGGTGATGGCGCGCTGGGCATACTCAAAATCACCATATCCGCTGATGATGGCCACCTTCAGCCAGGGCATCATGTCCTTGACATGGCGGATCAGCTCAAATCCGTCCAGAAAGGGCATGCGGATATCCGTCAGGACAATATCCGGCATGAGATCCTGCATCATTGACAGCGCCAGCTCGCCATCCGACGCCTCGCCGCAGAGGACATACGGGCCTGCCATGCCCTCGATGACCTTACAGATGCTCTGGCGGATCAGCAGCTCATCCTCCACGACAAAAATCTGATACATGCTCTCACCCCTCTTTATTTGTCGTCGGTACTATTTTCCATTATACCGCAAGCCGCGTCCCAGCGCAAGGGTGAAAGGCTGTAAAATGCATCTGTATCGTATGTATCGTAAAAAATCGGGCCGAAGCATCGCCCCCTCCGTCAGGCGTCACCCGTCCCCAGAGGATTCCACGCGCCGCGCACATAACACCACAGGAACAGGAAGAACAGCAGCATGTTGTGGGCGATCATGCAGCCCCAGGCTGCCACCAGGCCCGCATTGCCCGTAAAAAGAAAGGTGGTGCAGATCAGCGTCCCCACGATGCGCACCAGCCACATCCCTGCGACGTTGAAGACGAAGGGGAGCTTGGTGCGGCCCACGCCCTGCATCAGGCCCTCCACGATGATGGAGAAGCCATAAAAGGGCTCGGACACCGCCACCATCTGCAGCACCAGCGTGCCCAGAGCGATGACTGCCGCGTCGTCGGAGAAGAGGTTCACCAGCGGCTCTGCCAGGAAAAACAGGAGCCCGCCGGAGAGGATCATCAGCGCAATCTCAATGGGCAGGAACATGCGCGCCAGACGCTGCATGCGCCTGGCGTCCTTTGCCCCGTAGGCATTGCCCGCCAGGGTTGCCGCAGCCGTCTGCATGCCGTAGCCGGGGATGTAGAAGGCGCTTTCCACCGTGTTGGCCACGGTGTGGGCCGCGGCGGCCACCTCCCCCAGGCCGTTGATCATGCTGGCAAAGGCCACATAGCCCAGGGAGGTACCGAAGCGCTGGAGCATATTGGGCACGGCCACGCGGAAGGTAGGCCGCAGGATATGCCAATCCGGCCGGAAGCGCTGCCCCCTGGGCGAAATGACCGGGTGTCGCCACAGCTTCACCGTGATATACACACCTCCGACGGTAAAGGCAGCGGCGCTGGCAATGGCCGCGCCCACCACCTGCAGCCCCGCACCGGGCATGGTCATGGTCAGCCCGAAGACCGTCATTTCCCGCGTGGGGAAGATCAGCAGGAAATTCAGCACCACATTGATCAGGTTGACCACCGCGCCCACCTTCATGGGGGTGCGGGTGTCCCCCGCCGCCCGCAGCAGCGCGCCAAAGATGATCGTCGCCGCCCGGGGCAGCATCGGCAGATACAGGATGAAGAAATACCTCGACGCCATGGGCAGGATCCGCTCCTGCACCTGCATCCACCGGGGAATGAGGCCGCTGAGCGCCAGGGTCACGGCGGTAAAGACCACGCCCACCGTCAGCGTCACCACCGCCGCCTGTGCCGAGGCCCGGGCCGCCTTTTCCCTGTCCCCCGCGCCGCACGCCTGGGCGATCAGCGACAGAAAGCCCACCCCGAAGGCGGAGATCATGCCGCCCACCAGCCAGCCCACCGTGGTGGTCGCGCCCACGGCCGCCGTTGCGTCCGTGCCCAGGGCGCCCACCATCGCCGTGTCGATGTACTGCACGGCGGTCTGCATCAGCTGTTCCAGCATGGTGGGCCAGGCCAGCGCCAGGATGACCTTCATCATGCCCAGGTCAAGGCGGGAGCGAAGCTTTGTCATGAATACCTCCGGAAGATGTCATACAACCCATTCAACCATGTTTAAGGCCGGATGTCAACGGGCAGAGGGCAAATTTCTGGTTCTTCACGGAAACACAGGGGATATGGATGAACGCAGGGGACTACTCTCCTCCCAGCTTTGCGGCTGCATCGAAGCCTTGAAGGGGACGATGCGGCGTCTTTGCGGAGGGTTGCGCCCTTGTTCTTATTCATTCAAGCAACCCTCCGCAACGTCGCCGCCCCGATATGCAGCCGCCTTTCCAACGCCTTGGGGGCAGGAGGGGGACGGGGGGAAATCGCTGTTCGATTTCCCCCAGCGCCTTTGCGCCGCTTTCGGCGGGCGAAAGCGGCTACCAACCTGCGCTTTCGGTCAGCTCCTGAGACAAGCTAAATGTGCGGAAATGTATAGTCACTGGGAATACGTGTAGCGCCAAATTTCTTCCGGGGCTTGCTTCTTTGTGCCAATTCATGCATAATGGAGGGGAAGAGGTGAAAAGCATGTTTCACATCCTTGTGGTGGACGACGACAAGAACACGCGCCTGCTGATGCGGGCGATCCTGGAGGCGGAGCGGTATACCGTGACGCTGGCCGCCAGCGGCCGGGAAGCGCTGGAGGTGCTGGAAAAGAAGCACATCGACCTGATCCTGCTGGACGTGATGATGCCGGAGATGGACGGGTACGAATTCACCCGGACGCTCCGCGGGGCCGACAGCAACCTGCCCATCCTGATGGTCTCCGCAAAGCAGATGCCCGCTGACATCAAGGCAGGCTTCATTGCCGGTACGGATGATTTCATGATCAAGCCCGTGGACGAGGAGGAGCTGCTGCTGCGCATCCGCGCGCTGCTGCGACGGGCACGCATCGTGTCGGAGCGGCGCATCACCCTGGGCGCAGTCACCCTGGACTGGGACAGCCTGACCGTCAGCCGGGGAAGCGAGGAGCAGGTACTGCCACAGAAGGAGTTCCAGCTGCTCTATAAGCTCCTTTCCTATCCCGGGCGCATCTTCACCCGCATTGAGCTGATGGACGAGATCTGGGGCGCGGACAGCGACACCGGCTGGGAAACCGTGACGGTGCACATCGGCCGGCTGCGCAAGCGCTTTGAGGGCTGGGAGGAGTTCGAGATCGTCTCCGTCCGCGGCCTGGGCTACAAGGCGGTGAAGCACGAATGAAGCATGCCAAACGCCCCCGCCTGGATGCCGGCGCTGCCAAGGCACAGGCCAGCTTTGCCCTCATCTGCTCGCTGTGCGTGTTCGTTATCCTGGTCATCACTTTCCTGATCTTCTCCGCCGGGACGCTCATCATGCAGTATTCCGGCCTGTCGGAGTATGTGGACAACACGTCGGCCATCCCTTTCATCTTCTGCGCCATTGCCAGCTTCGTGGTGGGCTTTTCCATTACGCCCCTGATCCTGCGCATCCCCACCGGCCCGGTCAACCGGCTCATCAGCAGCATGCGCCGTCTGGCCTCCGGGCATTTTGAGGAGCGGATCGACCTGGGCGACTCCACCCTGGGCCGCGAGCTGACGGACAGCTTCAACACCCTGGCCAGCGAGCTTCAGAACACCGAGCTTCTGCGTTCGGATTTCATCAACAGCTTCTCCCACGAGTTCAAGACGCCCATGGTGTCCATCCGGGGCTTTGCCCGCATTCTCCTGCGGGACGAGCAGAACCCCGATTCCCAGGAAGCCCTCACCCACGAGCAGCGGGAGGCCTACCTCAGCGCCATCGTGGACGAATCCACCCGCCTGACCAACATGGCCACCAACGTCCTGCACCTGACCAAGGTGGAGAACCAGCAAATCCTCACCGACGTGACGGAGTTCAACCTCTCCGAGCAGCTGCGGCGATGCATCCTCCTTCTGGAAAAGGCCTGGAGCGCCAAGAACCTGACCATCGTCACCGATTTCAGCGAGTTCTCCATCCGCGCCAGCGAGGAGCTGCTGGGCCAGGTGTGGCTCAACCTCCTGGACAACGCGGTCAAGTACACCCCGCAGGACGGAAGGATCACCGTGCGCATCTACACCCGGGCAGAGCTGCTGCGGGCCCGCAGCTCCCTGCAGGTGGACGTCATCAACACCGGCTCGCCCCTGACGCCGGAGCAGCAGAAGCGCGTCTTCGACAAGTTCTGGCAGGGGGATACCTCGCATGCGTCCGCAGGCGCCGGCGTGGGGCTGTCCATCGTGCGTAAGATCGTGGAGCTTCACGGCGGCACCGTGACCGTCGGCAGCGACCCGCAGGAAACCACCTTCTCCGTGGTTCTGCCCATCAGGCGCTGAGATTTTCCGTTATTTCCCATGGGATGTTTATTTTCAGTTTAGCTTTCCTGCGTATAATGGGCGGGCAAACCAACCTTCCCTGTACCAAGAAAGCGAGGATCTTCCATGGTCAAGATCATTTCTGACAGCACCTGCGACCTCTCCCCGGAGCTGATCGCACGTTACGATATCGACATCCTGCCCCTGCACATCGTCCTGGGCGAGGAGGATTTTGAGGACGGCCGCGGCATCAGCCCGGACGAAATCTACCAGTGGAGCGACATGCACCGCCAGAGCCCCAAGACGGCCGCCATCTCCATCGCGGACGCCATGAACGGCCTGGAGCCCTACGTCAGCGCCGGGCGCGAGGTAATCGTGTTCTCCATCTCCTCCTCCATGTCCTCCACCTTCAGCGTCCTGAACATGGCCGCCGAGCAGCTGGACGCCAACCACCTGGTGACCGTCATCGACTCGATGAGCCTGTCCACCGGCGTGGGCCTGCAGGTCATCGCCGCTGCGGAAATGGCCCAGGCGGGCAAGTCCGCCCAGGAGATCATTGCCCACATTGAGCACATCCGCCCCCTGGTTCGCGCCAGCTTCGTGGTGGATACGCTGACCTACCTGCACCGCGGCGGCCGCTGCAGCGGTCTGGCCGCCATGATGGGCGGCGCGCTGCGCCTGCATCCCCGCATTGCCGTGGCTGACGGCAAGATGGCGCCGGGCAAGAAGTACCGCGGCAAGATGGATCGCGTCATTCTCGCCTACGCCCAGGAGATGGAGGCGGAGCTCCGCGCCGCCGACCCTGCCCATGTGTTCATCACCCACTCCGGGTGCGAGGAAGCCACCATCGCCGCCGTACGCGAATGGTTGGAGAGTCTGGGGCACTTCCGCGAGATCCACGTCACCCGCGCGGGCGGCGTCATCTCCAGCCATTGCGGCCCCGGCACCCTGGGCGTGCTGTTCATCGCCGGTGAATAAGCCGTCTGCTACCATTATCCTGACAGAATCGAGTGACCCGCATGAAGCTTCGTCCCCCCGTTGTTGACTATCGCAGGCTCCGGCCCTCCAACCTCAGCAGCCCCGAATTCCGTCACCTGTGGCTGCTGCTGTACTGGATTTTCTACCTCCTCTCCTTCATTTTCATTGAGCGGCTGACCCCTGCGGCCTATCATCACCCGGTACACATGTGGCTGGATGACGTGATCCCCTTCTGCGAGTGGTTCCTCATCCCCTACATCAGCTGGCACGTGTCCCTGGCGTGGATCAGCCTGTACACCCTGGCCTACGACATTGAGGAATTCCGGTACTTCATGTACAACCTCATCCTCACCACCGGCCTGACCATCCTGATCTACATCGTCTGGCCCAACGAGCAGCAGCTGCGCCCCGACCTTTCCGCGCTGGGCCGCTCCAACCTGCTCACCTGGGCCACCTCCATCATCTACACCATGGACACCAACACCAACGTCTGCCCCTCTCTGCACTGCATCGGAGGCTTTGCGGTGGCCTTTGCCGCCGTCAGCTGCCCCCGCTTCAATACCTGGGGCTGGAAGCTCTTCTTCGCCTTCTTTGCCCTGATGGTCTGCGCTTCCACCGTGTTCATGAAGCAGCACTCCATCGTGGACTTTTTCGCCGCCATCCCCCTGGCCCTGCTGGGGTATTTCGCCTTCTACTTCCCGCGCCGCAAGGCCATTGCCGCCAAGGCAAAGGCCGAGCGGGAGATGCTGCAGACCACCGCATCCGGCAAGGCTGCCGCCTGATTGCCCGCAATGCAAAACGCGCCATGGCTCCCACGGAGTCATGACGCGTTTTTTCTGATGTTTACTCAAACCCGCAGGCCTTCAGGTACAGATAGCTCCTGCGCAGGCACTCGATGGGGTCTTCGCCGTTGCAGTCGTCCTGCTCGACGAGCATGTACTGCGTCCCGGCCTTTTCCGCCACGGAAAAAACGCGGTCAAAGTTGATGTTGCCCTCGCCGATGACGGCCATCTTCCGGCCATAGGCAAAATCCTTCAGGTGGATGACCGGCACGCGGCCCGCGAGCTTCTCCAGCCACTGCGCCGGGTCGCCGCCGCCCGCCTGCACCCAGAAGGTGTCCAGGGTGAAGCCCATCACCTCCGCCGGGATCTCCTCCGCCAGGCGCTCCAGGATGATCCCCTTACCGCCCGGTGCGCGCTGGAACTCCTGGTCGTGGTTGTGGTACATGAAGTAGCGCCCGCCCTCGCGGATCCTTTGGGCAATGGCGGGGTAGGTCGCCATGAACTTATCCCAGGTATCCGTCTCGTTGAAGGCATACCAGCCCAGGCCGATATTGTTGCACCCAAAGACATGATGATCCGCGATGACCTGCTCCGTCTCGCCCGTCAGGCGCGGCACGGGGATGTGGGTCAGCACGCAGCGCAGGCCGTTCTTGTCCAGCTGCTCCCTGAGCCACTGCGCCTCATAGGGGCAGGTGCCGGAGATCTGCACGGTCTTGTAGCCGATGTCCGCCACCCTGCGCAGGGTCAGGGCAAAATCGTCCAGGTTCTGGCACTGATTGCGGACGGTGTAGAATTGTGCGCCGATCTGCATGGGGTGTACCTCCGTTCATTCTGTCGTATCATCTGCATCCACCCAGTACGGGATGATGCGGAGCTTCTGCCTCGGGCTGCTGTGGTGGATCGCGCCCTCCGGGTTTTCCATCGGGATAACCCAGATATGCGTGATTTCCGAGCGATTCAGTTCATTATCTTTGAACGTACCGCCGGTGAAAGTCAGGCAAAGCCGATATTCATTAGCGCTGCTTATATCATACGCCTTTTTGGTGCGTGCCAGCGGCGAATCCGGGTTGATGCCCCGGAAGATGGGCGCATCCGGGAATTCGATCTTCCAGCCCTTTCCGCCATCCTTGAAAGCCACGCGGCGCGGAACAGCCTTTGCCTCATATTCCACCGGTGCAGGATGGCCGCAGTTCTCGTTCAGCGTATTATCCAAGCGCGCACAGGCACAGCGCCAATCCTCCGCGTCATAGCCCTCAGCCATCATCAGCACGCGGATGCCCCTCCCCGCACCCCCGCAGGGCTTGACACTCAAACCGATGGAATTGCCATAACCACCGCAAACTAACGCGAACGCCGGCGGCGCATCCTCCGGCATCATCAGCGGTACAGCCTCCTGTCCCGGCGGGTCAAACCCCAGCACTGCAAAGGGCTCCGCGTCCTCATCCACAAACAGCGCCTCCGCCGTGTACCCGAACAGCGCTGCCATCTCCTGCGCCGCCGATTCGGAGAAGACCCGCTCCATCATATCCACCGCAAGGATGCGGCGGAACTCTTCCCGGGCCGCCTCGTCCGGCAGGATCGCGTCGAACACGGACAGGTCATCGCTGTTAGTCATGGCCTCGGCGTTTTCAGGATCATCATCATCCTCGTCGATGAAGCCGACGTGGACATGCTGTACCTTCTCCCCGTCCGTCGCGGCGACGTAGAGAAAATCGCTGTCGAAGTTCATGAAGTACAGGATGGGCGTATGCATTTTGGCAGCCAGCTGCCGCAGCTGCTCCAGCTGTCCGCCCAGATCCTCCGGCATTTCCAGGCCGATGGTCATCCAGGCGCTTCTCTTGTCGTGGTACATGGGCAGCACAAGGGAGGCTTCCTCCGGGGCAGCCTTGCGGTAGCCCATGCGCTCAAAGCCCTCGCGGATGGCTTTGCGGGTCGATGGCGCCGTGCCGTTTTTCTTCACCAGCGCGGCAGCAAAAGTATAGCCCATGTTTCGTCAACGCTCCTTATTTCTTGAACACAAACCGCTCCAACCGCGTCAGGCACCTGTCATGCAGCCCCCAGGAAATCTGCGGGCGGTCATCATGGAAGGTGAAATACACCGCATGGCGGCCAGTGATGCAGGGAAGCTTCACCTTCAGCAGCTGGTCATCGCCGGTGAAAAGGCCTTCACCAATGGGCTCGCTGGTGGCATCATCCAGGTGCACGGTGACGCGTCCAGCCTCGCCCAGGCCGCGCAGCTCCATCATCAGGTCAATATGGGTGTTGGTGAAATCATCACCGAAGTCGTAGTACTTATAGCCAACGACCGTGCCGCTGCGCAGCTCATCCAGCACCGTGTGGAACTCGTTGAGATACTTTACCCGTCCACCGTTGCGCAGCACACAGGCACGGTGAGCAGGGGTCTCCTCATAAGGGTTGAGGGATTCGGAAAAGCCCAGGGAGGTCATCTCCACCTGCGGAATGGTACCGTCGGGCAGGAAATTGATTCTCTCCGCACAGGCCTGCCGGGAGAAGCAGGTTCCGTTGGTCATCCGGTGATAGAAGATATACCACTGGTCACCGACCTTCATGATGGAGCCGTGATCATTGCCGCCGGGATAGTCCTGGGAGTTATCCACAATGGTTCCCCTGAAGGTGAAGGGGCCGGTAGGCTTGTCGCTGGTCGCATAAACCAGGCGGCTGCCGTTGGGCTTGGGGGAGTAAATGAGGTAATAGGTGTCGCCGACCTTACGGGGAGAGCAGGCCTCAAAGAAGCCCTCCTCGGGGATGACATCCCACTGATAGGTACCCGGCAGGACAGTCACCATGTCATCACCGCTGATCTCAGCCATGTAGCTGCGCTCAAAGCCGCAGTAGATGTAGACCCGGCCGTCGTCGTCCACCAGCACGCCGGGGTCAACAAACACGCCGCGCTCGGCCCAGCCCTCCGGCAGGTCATATTTGTAGGTGCTGATGACCTTGAAGGGGCCTTCAGGCTTGTCCGCTACGGCCACGCAGCCCTTGTCATAGAAAATGTAGGCATACAGATAGTACTTGCCGTCCTTCTCCACCACGTCAGGCGCGTACATCATGTGCTTGTCCGACGGCATCATGTCACACCAGGTAACATCCGCCGGATGATCCTCGTCCGCCTGCGCATGGAACACATCACCATGGCAGACCCAATGATCCAGGTCATGAACAGAAGCCGACCAGACCTTCAGCTTCCTGTCGCAGAAATCCCCGGCAAGGGGACGGTCATGGGAACCATACAGGTATACACGCTCACCAAAGACACGGGGTTCACCGTCGGGAATATGCTCCCAAAGGGGCAGAATGGGATTGGGCATTGTATTCACCGCTTTCATTTAGATTTGTGGGATATTCCTTGTTCTTGCCCCCTATTATAGCAGTGAATCTCTTGTTTGACCAGCCCCAAAATGGGACAGCGCTTTCCTCCGGCTCAATCCGTCTTGATTGATGCTTCCCAATCTCCCTTTTATCATCCTTTTCTGACTCTATGGCAAAAGAAAAAGTCAGCCGCATTCACGACTGACTTGCGCTCCCCAGGTAGGGCTCGAACCTACAACAACCCGGTTAACAGCCGGGTGCTCTGCCATTGAGCTACTGAGGAATAAAGGGGCACCGGCAACGACCTATCCTCCCGGGCCGTGTCCAGCCAAGTACTTTCGGCACTGGAGAGCTTAACGACTGTGTTCGGAATGGGAACAGGTGGAACCTCTCCGTCATTGTCACCGGTAATCTTTCGGGGCTGCGGGGGCGAGCTCTTTCTCTCTTCCCCAGAGTTCCGCTTCCGCTCTCCTTCGCTTTCGCTCCGCTCGCTTCCGCTTCTCTCTACCCTGACAACTGCACATCCTGCGATTCAAGTTCTGACCTTTA
>JAFXDB010000011.1 GCA_017516305.1 Clostridia bacterium
CTGAATCCAAATCAGCATCTGGCAGAGCAATCGGCAGTATTTTGTTGTTTCTGAGCCTGCAAGCCGAGTCTTTCATCCAGCGATGCAGCACGCCCCCACTGGATGGCTCAGCGCAAGGCACTTGTCTGCGCGAAGCAGCGCTGCATTGCCATACAATCAGAAATAGTTGTGCAGATGCTGCTTTTTTGCGTGGAACAGCTCCGTCATGAAGCGCGCGTTATTCGTCCGGAGCAGCTCAGCCAGCCGGGCGTCCAGGCACTCCCGGAAGTCCATGCCATTTACCACCAGCGCGGACAGGCCGTTGATCGTGCAGCGAAGATCAGGCTCGCTCTCCGTGTGGGCAACGGTCAACTTCTCGCCGTCGCCGATGATCAGATAGCACCCGCTGTTCGCCGCAATCTGCCCGTCGCTGACCTCGACGACGCACCGTCCGGCCAGCACAGGCGCGGGCAGCATCCCCAGTACTTTTTCGGCGTTGACGATGCGCACCATGCCGCCGCAAGTGACGTCCTCCTCCATGTCGTAGGGATCGGCCATCAGGTGACGCAGGGGCATATCCTGGGGTACAGTCAGCTTGACCGTGCCGACCTCGTTCATCGACTGCAGCATGGCGAAGACAGCCTCCATGCCCTCGCGGCTGACATAGGCCAGGTCTTCCATGGACAGCACCGCGCCCTCGCTTCCCTTGGACATGCTGCCGATCCAGTAGGCAATCGGCTCGCCGTTTTCGCTATACAGCATATAGGCGTGTTTCTGGTTCTCCCAGGGGGTGCCGCTGCGCAGAGACTTCCACTGCTCCTCCGAACGCAGGATTCCCAGGTTCTTGTCAGCCATGTAGGTTTCGTACACCTGTTTCATGCCAGCGTCGTGCTCGTCCGGCAGAATGCGGCGGATGGACGCAGCCTGGCGGAGGCCCTTGCGCAGGCTGCCGGGAGAGAACTTCGCATTGCGCCGGATGATGGCCAGCTCGTATCCGAATTTGCGGTAGAAGACATGGCTGAAGGGGTACAGCGCGCTGAAGGTGAAGCCCTCCTCATACATCCGGGGCAGGTCGGCTTCGAAGATCTGCCGGATTGCGCCGCGCCGGCGGTCAGCGGGATCAGTCACCACGCCGCCCACGCCGACAAACCGGCAGGTGTGGTTCTCGAAGCGGCAATCCATCTCCAGCAGGATCATGCCGCCAATGAGCCTGCTGTCCTCGTCAAAGCAGCCTCGGTACTGGCGCAGCTTCTCTGGGGGCATCTCCTTCGTGGCGAGGTTTTCAGTGTTGACGGTGTATGTGAAGCAGATGGAGGACAGCTTGTTGTAAGCTGCCAGCTCCTCCAGCTTCAGGCTGCGAACTTCAGACATGGCATTTCTCCTCTCGTCAGATTGCGTCAAGCGTCCCAGTGATGGCAGTCTGTCTCTGCCCTCTGCTTACGCGCGGCGAAGCAGACCGTTTTCCTCGACAATCTCAAAAAAGTGGGGACGTTCCTCCGGGGTACGGTTGGGGCTGTGGAGCGACAGGAGAAGCTTGCCCTCTTTGGTACGGAAGATCATGCCGTGGCCGCCGTCCTTGCGGAAGAGGGGCTCCACCTGCCGGAACTGACCGGTGATTTCGCCGTTGCTGCTCAGCGCCAGACCCTGAGTGTAGCCTTGCGCGGAAAATGCTGCCCATAGCATCAGCAGTTCGCCGTTCTGGGTGCGCCACATGAAGGGGCCGTCGGTCACGAAGGATGGCTTGCCCATTACCGGAGATCCGGGAACAATCCACTCCGCCTCAGACGCAGTGAACAGCAGACGGGGCGGGCCTGCCGGTGCGGTCAGATCGTTCTTGAGCTCCACCGCCCAGATCTCGCCGTCCACCGCCTGAACCCACTCGTGGCAGAAAACCATGTAGGGTTTTCCATCCTTGTCCACGTAGAAGGTGCCGTCCAGGCACTCCCAGTCGGCGGGGGTAATGGGTCTGGTGTTGTGGGGGACGAAGGGTCCCAGAGGATTGTCTGCCTTCAGGATGCAGGTGCAGCGGCAAACGCCTTCCGCCTTGAAGGTCGCAAACATGTAGAACGCGCCGTTCCACTTGTGCACCTCGGGCGCCCAGTAGTGCATATCAGCCCAGAAGGAGCCATCGTTGTGAAAAACCTCATGGGGTTCGGACCAATTCTCCAGATCGTCCGAAACGAAGACGTCAAAGCCGTCAGCCGCGCCCCAGCAGGTTGCGCCGCGGGTTCCGTAGAGGTAGTACTTGTCCTCATGCAAAAGGACAAAGGGATCCCGGATATGGATGTCGGAAAGCTTCATAATATGGTAAACCTCTTTGCGATGTTCTTGTGAATGCGATTGAATGGTAGGGGTCAAAAAGCATTCAGCAGCGTCAAAACCGTTTCCAGCTCGCCAGGCTTGATTTTGTCAGCGGGCATGCCCTGCTTCACGCAGTCGGCGAAATAGCGGATCTCGTTGCCGTAGGCGTCGGTGACGGGCAGATCCAGTCCGGCGCTCTCACCGTCCTGCGCGCTCGCGCGGATCACTCCGCCGTCCTTTTCGTACACCACCAGGCCGTCCGCGCCGCTCACCACTACCGCCTTCTCAAACTGGAAGCGGAAGCCGGCGTTGAATTTGAAACTTTGAGGGGCGTACCAGGCAGCCTCGCTGTGGATGGTGAAGCCGTCAAAATCGTACATGGCCATCAGGTGATCCTGATCCGCCTGGCGGGAGCGGCTGCGGACGGCGTTCTTCGGCGCACCGAAGGCATAGACCATGAAATCCAGATCGTGGATGTGCAGGTCGAAGGGCGTCAGGCCGCTGCGCTTCTCGTCAGCCATCCAGTTGTCCCAGCTCCAGGCGGGCATGTTGCCCAGGCGGGTCATGGTGCCGGACAGGAGCCGGCCGTACTTGCCGTTGTCATAGATTTCCTTGACAAACTCATATTCCGGCCAGAAACGCAGCACCTGCGCGACCATGAAGGTCACATGATTGCGCTCCGCCGCCTCGTAAATGCGGGCCACATCCTCTTTCTTGAGGGAAATGGGCTTCTCGGAAATGACGTGGACGCCCTTCTCCATCGCCTGAATGGCTGCATCCGCGTGCAGATAGGTGGGCAGGCAGATGTCGAGAATATCCAGTTCTTCCTTTTCCAGCATCTCCGTCAGGCTTGCGTAGTGACGCTTGCCGGGGTAGGGCTTCATCTGCTCCGGGCGGATGTCGCACAGGGCCACCAGCTCGGCGTCCGCCATCTGTTCCCAGCAGGGAATGTGGGCGCCGCTGATGCCGCCCACGCCAACCAGACCAACTTTCAGCATGGCTTTATCCTCCATATACTTCGTTGATGATCGTTTCCAGGTAGACCTTGGCGTGGCGGATGTCCTCATCCTGCTGTTCGCCGGAGATCTCGCGCTCGATGGTCACATAAGAGTCGTAGCCCAGCTCCTTGAGCCTGCGGAACAGGGCGGGGAAGTCCACCTTGCCATCACCCAGGCGAACCTCTTCGCCCAGGTCGTGGCCGTTGACGGGGTAGAAGCCGTCCTTGGCGTGCAGGTTGCGTACGTATTTGCCGAACACGTCCAGCGCATCCACCGGGTTGGCCTTACCGTAGAGGATCAGGTTCGCGGTGTCGAGGTTCACGCCCAGGTTGTCCATACCGACCTGCTCGAAGC
>JAFXDB010000073.1 GCA_017516305.1 Clostridia bacterium
AAAACTACCGGAGTTTTCCCCCGTCCCCCTCCTGCCCCTGAGATGTCGGAAAGGCGGCTGCATATCGGGGCGGCGACGTTGCGGAGGGTTGCTTGAATGAATAAGAACGAGGGCGCAACCCTCCGCAAAGACGCCGCATCTTCCCCTTCATGGCTCCGATGCAGCCGCAATGGCGGGGAAGGTGTCTGCGCCATGCCATACAAGCTGCCCCCTGACTTTCCGCGAAGATCCTCTTTTTCTTGCGTGAGGGTAGGTTCCGGGATACAATATCCTTGAAAATGCTGAAAAAAGACCCTGCGTCAGGGGTTGCTCGTGACGCGGCGTTATGTGCTACGATGGCAGCGTAAGGAGGGAAAAGCCATGTCCCACTACACCACGGGAGAGATCGCAAAGCGCTGCGGCGTGACCGTCCGCACCGTGCAGTACTATGACACGCGGGGGCTGCTGTGCCCCAGCGAGCTGACCGAGGGCGGCCGTCGCCTGTACACGGAGGAGGACGTCCGGCGGCTGCGGGTCATCTGCTTTCTGCGGGAGCTGGGGGTGTCCATACATGTCATCGGGCAGCTGCTGCGTGAGGAGAATCCCGGCAGCGTCATCGACCTGCTGTTGGGCCAGCGGGAGCAGGAGCTGCGGGATGAACTGGCGCACAAGCAGAACCAGCTCGACCGCCTCACGAAGCTGCGGCAGGGCCTGAAGCAGATGGAGCGTTTCTCCTTTGAATCCATTCCGGACGTGGCGCACCAAATGGAAAACAGAAAGAAGCTCAACCGGCTCCACGCCATGATGCTGGCGGCGGGGCTGCCCGCGGCCCTGCTGCAGATTGCGGGCGTCATCCTGTGGATCGCAACGGGAAAATGGTGGCTTTTCGCGCTGTGGGCGGTGGTAGCCATCCCGACGGGGGTGCTGCTGACCCGGATATACTTCCGTAATGTGGCCTACATCTGCCCTTCCTGCCACGGTGTGTTCCGTCCGCGGCTGAAGGAGGCCTTCTTTGCCAACCACACCCTGCGCACCCGGAAGCTGACCTGCACCTGCTGCGGGCACAAGGGCTTCTGTGTGGAAACCTGGGGAGGGGATGTCAAATGAGGAAGCTGCTGCAAAAGCACCGCGCGTCGCTTCTGTTTGCGCTGTGGCTGCTGCCTGTGGCGTTGGTGGCAGCGTACTTCACTGCTCTGTACCAGCTGGCGCTGTTCGATGAAGCCACACGCGCGCTGATGCTGGAGGAGCTGGGGAGCGAATCCGCCTTCATCGCCGTGTACGTCATGCAGATTGCCCTGTACGCGCTGGTGACGGGCTTTTTCGGGCACCTGCTGGCGGCAAAGCTGGGGCTGATGCGCCCGCTGCGGCTGACATGGCCGGCGCTGAAATGGGTGCTGCCGCTGTCGGCGGCGGGCGGCGTGCTGTTCAGCCTGGACTGGTGGACCTTCGGCGCGTGGATCCCGGGCCTGCGGGAAGCCACCGACCTCACGCTGACGGCGCCGGTCGTCATTGCCTCGGTGCTCTACGGCGGCGTGGTGGAGGAAGTCATGCTGCGGCTGTTCTTCATGTCCCTGCTGGCCTGGCTGGGATGGAAGCTGTTCTTCCGCAGGGCCGAGAAAGCTCCGGCGGGGGTCATCGTTGCGGCGAATGTCCTGGCAGCGCTGCTGTTTGCGGCGGGGCATCTGCCTGCTACGGCCATGCTCTTTGAGCTGACGCCCTTGGTGCTGCTGCGGTGCTTCCTTTTCAATGGCGGCCTGGGCCTTTTCTTTGGCTGGCTGTACCGGCGCTTCGGCATTCAGTACGCCATGCTGGGACATGCATCGGCGCACATGGTCAGCAAGCTCATCTGGTTCTTTTTCGTGTAAACATGGTGCCGTCCGGTACGCCGGGCGGTTTTTTGTGCAGCTTATTTGGCAAAATCCGCGGACAATGCAGCAATGGGTGAGAAGTCGCCCGGCCCTGTACCTGTTATCATAGAATCACAAGGAAGAATTGTATACAGGAGGTGTTCCGCAATGAAGGGCCTCAACCCCGTTATTTGCGCCGATTATCCCGACCCGGACGTGGTGCGCGTGGGCGATGCATACTACATGAGCTCCACGTCGATGCACGTGTTTCCCGGCTGCCAGATCCTGCGCAGCTTTGACCTGATGCACTGGGAGCATTGCGGCTATGTGTACGACGCGCTGGGCGAGACGGCCCGGCAGCGCATGGAGGGGGATGATCCTGCCCAGCCCCCGCACATTTACGGCAAGGGCATGTGGGCGTCCTCCCTCAAGCACGATGGAAAGCTGTTCCACGTGGTTTTTACGTCCAATGATACCGGACACTCCTACCATTTCACGGCGGAGAAGGCCGAGGGCCCCTGGACACGCCAGCCCATGGAGGGCTTCTGGTACGATCCCGGCCTGCTCTTTGATGACGACGGGCGCGTCTATGTCGCCCACGGCAACCGCCATGTCCGCGTGACGGAGCTGACTGCCGACCTGTCCGAAAAGAAGCCTGGCGGCGTTGACGTTACCGTTGTCATCGACGACAACCCCCGCCTGGGCTGGGAGGGCAGCCACATGCTGCACCTGGGTCAGTGGTACTACGTCTTCTGTATCCACTGGGCGCCGGAGGAGATGCGCGCCATGGGCTGCTTCCGCGCCCGGACGCCCGCAGGGCCCTGGGAGGGCGGCAAGTTCATGGAGCTCGACCTGGATGGCCGCCACGCCGGCGTGGCGCAGGGCGGCCCGGTGCAGCTGCATGACGGCTCCTGGGCGCTGTTCCTGTTCCAGGATCACGGCGCGGTGGGCCGCATCCCGGTGGCTGTGCCCATGCGCTGGGTGGACGGCTGGCCCGTGGTGGATGGGGTGCCCAAGCACCTGGAGCTGCCCTCGTCCCGCCCGGAGCATGAATACGCGCCCCTGTATACCGGCGATGACCTGACCCATGGCTGGAGCGTCCTGTGGCAGTTCAACCATGAGCCCCACGCGGCGCTGGTGCAGAGCGACGAAAGGGGCCTTGCGGTCACCACCGACCGCCTGGCCGCCAGCTGCACCGACTGCATCAACACCCTGACCCAGCGGTGCTTCGGGCCGAAATACGAGGCTGCTGTGTACGTCCATCCCGAGGACATGAAGGTGGGTGACTGCGCGGGTATCTGCGCGCTGATGGGCTGCTTTGCCCAGCTGGCCGTCACCCGCCGGGAGGATGGGCTGTACCTGGTCTATACCCGCAAGGATGCAAGGACGGGCGAGGTCGTCACCGAAGCCGAACGCCGTCTGGAAAAGCCGGACGACGTCTTCCGCCTGCAGGCGCGGTTCGACTTTACCCGCGATACGGTGCAGTTCGCCGTGGCGGACGTCGATGGTGGGGGCTGGATCGAATTTGGCCCGCCCCACCAGCTGGTCTACCGGCTGGATCACTTCATGGGCTGCCGCATCGGCCTGTTCATGTATTCCATGAAGGAGCCCGGCGGAACGGCGCGGTTCACCGGCTTCACCTGTCATGTTGAGGAGGAATAAAGTATGAAACGCATCGTTATTGCACTCCTGGCGCTGCTGATGCTGCTGGTGAGTACCAGCGTTGCCGGCGCGGCGGTCACGTCCTACGAATCCGACTTCACCACCAACACCGACGGCTGGTATGGCCGCGGGGCGTCGGTGTTGATCTGCGCGGACGGTCTGTTCGTCGGCGGACGCACGGCCACCTGGAACTCCCCGGGCCGCCCCTTCGACCTGGAGCCCGGCGTCACCTATGAGATCAGCGTTGAGGTGAAGCAGAGCCAGATCGACTCCGGCCGCTTCATCCTCTCCTGCGAGCATAAGCGCGGGGACGAGGTGTCCTACGAGAACATCGCCTTTGCCGAGGTGCCCAAGGGCGAGTGGGTGACCATCTCCGCCACCTGGACGGCAGGGGACTATGACACCTACATCCTTTACATTGAGGGCGGCGAGGCCAAGACGAACTTCATCATCCGCAATTTCTGCCTGTATGCGGCGGATGTGGCCCCGGTGGCCGCAGCGGACGAGGTGACCTATGAGCCCTTCGTCATGCCGGAGACGGCGGAGGCGCTGACGGCTTACTTTGACGCGCTCACCTGGCAGACCGGCTACAAGAAGGCCGGCGACGGCAACCCGCTCTTCACCCAGCGCTTCGGCGCCGACCCCGGTTATCTGGTCTGGAATGACCGCCTCTATGTCTACACCACCAACGACGTCATCGAGTACAACGCTGACGGCACGGTGCGCGAGAACACCTATGGCCAGGTCAACAAGATCAACTGCATCTCCTCTGCTGACCTGGTGAACTGGACGGATCACGGCGCCATCCCGGTGGCGGGCCGCAAGGGCATTGCCACCTGGGCCAGCAATTCCTGGGCCCCCTGCGCCACCCATCAGGTGGTCAACGGGGAGGACAAGTTCTTCCTCTACACCTGCAACAACGGCAACGGCGTCTATGTCCTCACGGCGGATGACCCTGCCGGTCCCTGGACGGATCCCCTGGGCCATGGCCTCATCACCCGCGACACCCCCAACTGTGCCAATGTGACCTGGCTGTTTGACCCCGCTGTTTTCGTGGATGACGACGGCACGGCGTACCTGTACTTCGGCGGCGGCGTGCCCACGGGCATGGACGCCAACCCCGGCACTGCCCGCGTGGTGCAGCTGGGGGTGGACATGATCTCCATCGTCGGCGAGCCCCAGGTGATCGACGCGCCCTACCTCTTTGAGGACAGCGGCATGAACAAGATCGGCGACACCTACTACTACAACTATTGCTCCAACTGGAATGTGAACGGCAATCCCTACGGACTGGAGGCCGGCGCCATCCAGTACATGACCTCCGACAGCCCCATGGGCCCCTTCGTTTACGGCGGTCAGCTCTTCCGCAACCAGGGCAATTTCTTCGGCCTGTACGGCAACAATCATCACTCCATCGTGGAATTCAGGGGTGTGTACTACCTGCTGTACCACAACCGCCCGGTGGAGAAGGCCATGGGCATCACCGGCAACTACCGCAGCCCGCAGATTGACGTGCTGCCGGTGAATGAGGACGGCTCCCTGGGCCCGGTGAAGGGCACGATGACGGGCGTCAGCCAGCTGCAGCCCCTGGATCCCTATGCCGTCCAGTCCGCCCAGACGATGCACCGCCAGGCGGGCCTGGAGGTCACCGGCTATGCGGATACGGTCCTGACCGTTGCCACTACCGGCGACTGGCTGGAGGTTTCCGGCGCGGATTTCTCCTGCGGCGCGGCGGCCTTCACGCTCTGTGCGGCCTCTGAAAACGGCGGCGCGGTGCGCGTGCTGGCCGGTGATGCGGTGCTGTGCGAGATCGCCCTGGCGGCGGGCACGGCCATGGGGGAGGTCACCGTCCCCTGCACCTCCGTCAGCGGCCAGACCAATGTCACCCTCGTCTTCGCGGGCGATGTGACGGCCAGCTGGTGGCAGTTTACCGCGGAATAACACATAGACCGGCGTTCCCTGCGATGGGGGACGCCGGTTGTTCTTTACAAATCAGCCGGAATGTGCTATGATGATGGAAATGTGCGGATTGTATACAAAGGGGGCATGACGATGTGCGCGAATCCTACCCTTCGCCAATGGGCTGATCCGGCGCGGACAGATCTGTCCGTACTGCTGGGGGCTGTGTGCGGGGATGTGGCCGGTTCCATCTACGAATGGCGGAATATCCGCTATAAGCTGGATGAGGCGCATCTGATCGCCCCGGATGCGCATTGCACGGACGATTCGGTGCTGACCTGTGCGGTGGCGCAGGCGCTGCAGGAGGGGCTCGCCCGCCTGCCGGGGGACTGGCTGAGCATGCCCGGCGCACAGGAGGAGCTGGCGCAGGCGGTGAAGCGGCAGCTGCTGCGCTTCGGCAGGGCCTTTCCGCAGGCGGGGTACGGCAGCAAATTCATTGCGTGGCTGGAAACGGATGATCCGCAGCCTTACGGCAGCTGGGGCAATGGCTCGGCCATGCGCGTGTCGGCGGCGGGCTGGCTGGCCCGGACGCTGGAGGAGGCGGAGACCCTGGCGGAGATATCTGCCCGGGTGACCCATGACCACCCCGAGGGCATCCGGGGCGCGGTCTGCGTGGCGGGCTGCCTCTTTCTCCTGCGGCAGACCGGCGACAAGGAAGCCGTGCGCGCCTATGCCAGCCGGTTCTACGACCTGCACTTCACCTTGCGGGAGATCCGCGATACCTACACCTTCAATGCCTCCTGCCAGGGGTCGGTGCCCCAGGCCATCGTGGCCTTCCTGGAGGCGGAGGATTTTGCCGACGCCATTTCCGGCGCCATCTCCATCGGCGGGGACAGCGATACCATTGCCGCCATCGCCGGGTGCCTGGCGGAGGTCATCTACCCTATCCCGGAGGCCGTCAGGCAGGATGTGACGGGCCGTGTGGACGGCATGCTGCTGGAGGCCCTGGCCGGGGCGGCGGCGTTCGCCCGGGAACGCGGATGATTGAATATAAATTGAATGGACAAACGTCCGCCCTGCCGGTGTGTGCCGGAGGGCGGACGTTTTCATATGCATCTGACATGGCAGCTGCGCTTCACTGTACCCGCAGTAGCAGATACAATACGCCGTAGGGCTCCCGGGTCAGGGTCATCAGGCCGTTCTGGTCGATGGCGAAGGTGAGGTTGGCGCCCTCCGGCTCGACGACGCAGACACCGTCCCGGTAGATGCAGGGGATGTCAAACCATTCGACGCCGTCGCCGAGGGCCACGG
Source organism: Clostridia bacterium (assembly GCA_017516305.1). Classification (GTDB taxonomy): domain Bacteria; phylum Bacillota; class Clostridia; order Christensenellales; family Aristaeellaceae; genus UBA11524. Next base: position 6,699 of record JAFXDB010000073.1, read on the forward strand.
AATGCTCCCCGAAGCGGAGGAGAAACGTATCGTCCGCACCGGTATAGTCCGTCAGGCCGTTCTCGACGGACAGAAAAACCTGCCAGTCCCCGATGAAGGGGTTGTCAGCGCGGACGGTGCGGTGATAGATGACGGTTCCGGCGGGGCTGCCGTCCACCAGCATCAGGTCGGGGGCGATGAGGGCGGCTGCTATGCCGTCGGCGACGAGGACGCTGCCGGTGATCTCGTAGGGATACAGGGGCGACTGTTCCTCATCAATGCGGCCGAAGACGCCCTCCTCCGTGATGACGATGGCCCGGGCGAAGTTCGCGGCGGCTTCGGGGGAGATGCTGCCGCCGGAGATGACATACAGGAGCGTCCACTCGCCCAGGAAATCCTCGGTGGCGGGGTCAAAGGGCTCCAGCGGCGGCGCGTAGGCGGCGGAGGTGGCCTCTGCGGCGGCGGGCAGGGCGGTCAGCAGCAGGGCGAGGACAAGGAGCAGGGCGGTGAGCCTGCGGGTCATGGGGATGCCTCCATTCTGCGGCAAGGCCGCGGGTCAGAAGTAATGGTTCATGTCGCTGAAGCGCCGGTAGTGCAGATCATTGGCCGACAAGGCCAGGCGCACGGGCGGCAGGGCGTTGATCTGCGCCAGGGCCTCGCGCAGGGCGGCAACCATCTCCGGGCCGTAATGGCCGGGCTTGTAGTAGGCCAGGGTCACATGGGGCGTGAGAGGGTAATTCAGCCGCACCACGTCCTGGCAGCGGGCATGCAGGGTCATGATGGCTGCGCAGTCCGCCTCCGTGTCGGGGGCAAAGCCCAGGGCGACGGAGCCGTTGACCATGTTGAAGGCGGCCACGGAGGTCAGATTGACGGGCGGCGCGATCTCCCGGCGGAAGGCCGTCAGCAGGGCCTGCGCCTGCTGCCCGGTGGCAAAGACGTCCACGCGCAGGGCGGCCTCATCCACGCCGTTGAGCAGATCGTGCAGGGTCAGGTGGAGCGTCGCCGGGGAGAGGGGCTCGGCCAGGTACGGGGCGCAGAGGTGATGCAGGCGCAGCTGCATCTGGCCGATCATGACCTTCACCGCATCGGGCAGGTCGTAGATCATCGTGTTGCCGAAGAAGGGCAGCATCCGGCCGTCGGGGCCGACCTTCTCCCGCAGGGGCTCGCGGGTGACGAAGCCGCCCCCGCGGGGCAGGCTGTCGTGCATGAAGCCATCCACCCGGGCATGAAATGCGGCCAGGTTCTCCATTTTCATTCCTCCCAGAGCGCGTCCAGCAGCGCGCTGATGTTTTCTTCGGAGTATTCGATCTCGGCGGAATACATGCGGGCGAATTCGATGCAGTCTTCCATCGTGCAGCCCGGCTTTGCGTCGCACAGGGCCATCAGCACGCGGGTGGACAGCACGCAGAAGGCGACTCGGCCGGGGATGTCCTCGTCCTCCATCGCGCCGGGCAGGTGACGGTAGAGCATGTACTCGCAGAAGCGGACAAAGGCGTTCTCCAGCTCCGCCGGCGGCTGCGGCGCGGCGTTGTCAAGGCTGTCCAGCGCCGCGTCCCATGCGGAGTCAAGGCGTTCCAGCCCGCGATAGACCTCTGTCCAGTTCTGCTCTGGGATGGTCAGCCCGCCCAGCAGGAGGAGCTCATCCAGCCTTTCCTGCAGGGGCATATCCTCCTGCAGGGTGCAGATCAGCGTGTCGTGGATGGCCAGGAGGCACTCATCTTCTTCGTCCATGGGCGTTTCTGTGCCATCATCCTCCAGGACGATCAGCTTCATGGGCTTTTCCCGGGTGAGGATGAGCCGCGCGGCCTCCTCGCAGCACAGGCCCAGGCCGAGCTCTGTCCGCCCGGGAAAGAAGCTGCGGAAGCGCGGATGATCGGCGCAGATCTGGCACAGCGATCCCTCGCCCAATTCGGTGATGAGGTCGCACAGGCCGTTTCTGTTCAGCATCGGGCAGCGTTCCCCTTCGCCGAGGCGGAAGGTGGAGACTTCGTTGCCGTCCTGGATGGCGGCGTTCAGCCTTGCGCCGAAGTCGCCGGGGATCAGGCGGTACTTTTCCCGGGTGGCGGGGTCGATGTCGATCTCCCAGCCGATGCAGCAGGAATGACGGCATCTGTCGGCGATGCAGTGAAAATCAGGGTGGTAATCGGGAACGATCAGCTTCATGTCAGGGCCTCCAGCAGGGATGCGGCAAAGGCGCGGATGGTGACGTCGTCGGGCTTTTCCCACAGGCGGAAGGTCATGTGGGGAACGCCGTCCTCGACCCACAGCAGGTTCAGCCGCTGGCAGCGCTCCGTGTTGTCGATCATCTGCACGATGGGGTCGTGGATGACGGAGGACTCGCAGTGGGCGGTTTGCAGTAGCTCATACCAGGCGGGGGTGGTGTAGTCCTCGCCCGTGAAGCCCGCCAGATACGGGCTCTGCGCGTCGATGCACAGGCCCAGGGTGCCGATGGGCAGGGGCTTGCCCATGCTCTGGGAGATGCTGCGGAACATGGGGTAGCACCAGAAGTCGCTGGCGTAGGTGGCGGGCAGCTTGTCCTCACTGTCGGGGATGACGATGGCGGGTATGGCACTGGCCTTCGCTTCGGCAACGGTTCTCACAAAGCACACCTGATTTTCTCCCAGAATGATACCATTTTGGGAGATTTCCAGTGCATCGTGTTCCGGGAACACCCAGATCGGGTAGGTGTTGTGCGTGCCGTCCTCCAGTGTGAGACGGACGGTGAGGCGGACGGGATGACCTGCGCGTGCCCGAATCTGCCCGAAATACACCTCGGATCTATGGCTCAGGCGACGGCCGGAATCGTGTACCGGGACGGTCAGGGCCGTCAGCGGAGACCCGTCCTCCAGCAGCTCGCAGATGACGTGCGTGTGCGTTCTGCGCGGGTCGCATTCACTGACGCGGATGTTCAGCCGCAGCTCCTCGCCCGCGGCATAGACGAATTTGTCCATTTCGCCCAGCACCACCGTGGAGGCGCAGAACTGCCGCCATTCCTCAGGCGTGATGAGGCCTTTCGATTCCATGAAGGCGTTCAGCACGCCCACCAGCGCAGTGCCCTGGCCTGTGAAATCCTGCAGGTCAAGGAGCTGGAAGCCGGAGAGCTCGCCGGTGCGCAGGAAGGTCTCGATCTCCCGGCGGTAGCAGTCGATGGCCAGCTGCCCGGCGCAGCGGAAGAAGCGCGCATGGTCGCCCCAGAGCCCGGCGGCCTGCAGGCGCTCGCGGAAGACCTCGAAGTTGCGGGCCTTCAGCGGGCCTGTGTAGCGGGTGATCTCGTCAAAATCGGGGTAGAACTGGTACTGCCCGACCTCATGGCTGATGACGGGCACCTCCGGCACGAAGGCCTGGGCGGCGTCCGCGTCCACATACTTCACGCCCGTGCCGTACTGGATGGCGATTTTTCCCGCCTGTCCGCTGGCGTCGCCGGGGATGATCTCCGGGGCGATCATGCGGTCGTAATCGGTGACGGATTCCGGCGCGGTCATCTGCACGATGCCCTGGGGCGCGTCGCACATGGCGTAGCTGCCGCGGATCAGCCGCTCGCCGGAAAGGCGCACGCCCACGAACACGTCCTCCGCCTCAAGCACCTCCGGCACCCACTGGAAGTTGTTTGCGCCGGAGATGTAGAGCTTGTCCGGGTCGAAGGCGCGGTACTGCGCCAGCATCCGGTTCAGCTCCTTCTTGCTGCCCCACAGCTCGTTGCCCATGGACAGGAACACAAAGGACGGGTGATGGCCGAATTCGCCCAGCATCCGCAGGCCTTCGCCGAAGAGGAAGGTGTTTTCCGCCGCATCGTAGCCCTCCTCGCCCTCCTCATGGATGGTGCCCCAGAAGGGCAGCTCCGGGGACATGACGATGCCCAGCTCGTCTGCCGCGGTGAAGGCTGCGTCCGGCGGGCAGCAGGTGTGGAAGCGGTAGTGGTTGACGCCGTAGTCCTTCGCAGTTTGCAGCACCTTCCGCCAGCTTGCCACATCCGTAGGCGCGTAGCCGGTGTCGGGGAAAATTAGGCCGTCGTGCTTGCCGCGCAGGAACACCTCGCGCCCGTTGCACAGGAGCCTGCGGCCCTGGCGGGTGAAATGCCGCAGGCCGAAGGTGGTTTCGTACACGTCGCCCTCCACGTCGATGGAGAGGGTATGGAGGTTCGGGGAAAACTCATCCCATAGGGATTCACTGCCCGTGAGAGGCAGCGTGCCCTCCAGCGTGTGCCCGTCGATGGGGATCAGCTGCTCCATCTGTCCGGGCAGTCCGACGGAGGCAAAGCCGCTGTGCTGTCCTGTCACGTAGGCGCGCAGGCGGAGCTTGCCCCCGGGGATATCCGGGAAGACCTGGACGCCTGTGACGATGCACCTGCCCACTGTCAGGCTGATCTCGCCTGTGATGCCGTTCCAGTTGCTCTGCGTGTCCTGGCTGGTCAGATGGCCGCCGCGGGTGGGGTAGTCCGTATTGTCCACGCGGATGACGAGGGTATGCCTGCCTGCCGCCATGCCCTGCAGGAAATAGAGATGGGGTGCGCAGAGGGAGCAGTGGCCGCCGATTTCCGTGCCGTCCAGCCAGACGGTGGTCTTGCGGGTACGCTCCAGCCGCAGGAGGACGGTCTGATCCTGCCAGTCCCCTGCCTCAAACTCGCGCATGAACCACGCGTAGCCCTCGAACTTGTGGGCGTCGGTGAGAAAGTAGGTTTCCCGCGCGTCGTTTTCCGGGCCGAGACCGGCGGCGGAGGTGGTGCCGGGGAGGGTCATCTCCTCCGGATAAACGGCGGGCAGCGAATCGCGCTTTTCCGCGTCCAGATACACATGCCACAGGCCGGAAAGGTCGATCTTCTGCATGGCGGTGCTCTCCTCTGTGAAATAAGTTGCTTATATTATAAAGGCTGCTCGTGCATTTTTCAATGATAAGTAAAATTTTGTGATTCTGTTCATATTCGCTTGAAAAAGGGGGTGTATCCTATATAATGTAGAAGGGGCTGTATGCCCCAAGGAGGTTATAGAGAAAATGGGTTTCTTTACACGAATGGCAATGGCTTTCTCCCGCTTCATGGTGGGGCGCAACGGCATGGACAACATGGCCTTCCATGCTCTGTGGGGGAGCGTCATCGTTTCCATCCTTTCGATCTTCCTGCCCATCCCGGGAATCATCAGCACGGCTTTGCTGGTCTATGCTGTTTTCCGTATGCTCAGCCGCAACGTGGCAAAGCGCCGGGACGAGAACCAGCGCTACATTGAGTTCACGGAGAAGCTCACCCGCGAGGTGAAGCAGTTCTTCCTGCGCTTGAAGGGGATGAAGACCCACAAGTACTTCCGCTGCCCCTCCTGCCGCAACCGGCTGCGCATGAAGCGCGGCTCGGGCGAGAAGCTGATCACCTGCCCGGTGTGCCGCAATCAGTTCACCCAGAAGGCGTGACAGGAGAGAAGCAATGTTTGGTTATGTGAGGCCTGACCTGACCACCCTGACCGAGGCGGACAAGGCACGCTACCGCAGCGCATACTGCGGGCTTTGCCGTGCGCTCGGGAAAAGGCACGGGCAGCTCAGCCGGCTGATGCTGACCTACGACCTGACCTACCTGACGCTGTTCCTGTCCTCCCTCTACGAGCCGCAGGAGGATGGCGGCGAAGCCCGGTGCCTGCCCCATCCCGTCAGGAAGCATGCCTGGGCGGCGTCCGCCGTGACCGATTACGCGGCGGACATGACCATTGCCCTGTCGTACCACAAGTGCAGGGACGACTGGCAGGACGATCGCAGCCTGTCTGCGAAGGCCATGGCGGCGCTGCTTGAGGGACACTACCGTCAGGTGAAGGGAAAATGGCCCCGGCAGTGCGCGGCCATTGAGAAGGCCATGGCGGAGCAGGCGGAGATCGAAAGCCGCCGGGACGAAACGCCGGATGCGGCCCCGAACTGCTTCGGGCGGCTGATGGCGGCGCTCTTCGTGATGGAAACGGACTTCTGGGCGCCGGCGCTTTCGGCCTTCGGGGACTCCCTGGGGCGGTTCATTTACATGCTGGACGCGGTCTGCGACCATGATAAGGACGAAAAGAAGGGCGGCTACAACCCCGTCTGCCTGATGGGGAAGGAGCCGGAGGACATGCGTCCGACGCTGGAAATGCTGCTGGGCGGCGCGTCGGTGGCCTTCGAGCGCCTGCCGCTGGTGCAGGATGAAGCGATTCTGCGCAAATCCTCTATTCCGGCCTCTGGCAGGGTTATGACGAATGCCTGCGCCGCCGGGAAAAGCTGCGAATGAAGAAGATGAAGAAGAAGGAAAGCGAGGTGGACGGCCATGGTGAATGACCCGCATCAGCTGCTGGGCGTATCGGAAAACGCCACGCAGGAGGAGATCAAGCGGGCCTACCGCCGCAAGGCGAAGGAGTGCCATCCGGATCTGCATCCCAATGACCCCAATGCCGCCCGCAAGATGAATGAGCTCAATGAGGCCTATGATATGCTGATGAACCCGGAGAAGTACGCCTCCCGCCGTCAGCAGAGCAATCCCTATGGGGGCGATCCCTTCGGCGGCAGCCCCCATGGCGGCTATGGCCAGAGTGGTTCCGCCGGTTACGGGCAGTCCCGGCAGGGAAATCCCTACGGCCAGCAGGGCGACCCCTACGGACAGTACCGCCAGGGGAATCCCTATGGCAGCGCGGGAAGCTACGGCAATCCCTTTGGCTTCGGGTTTGAGGAGATTTTCGGCTTTGGCGGACGGAGTTACCAGGCTGCCCCGCCCACGGAGCAGCCTGGGGACAGCGAGCTGGTGCGTCAGGCTGTGCGCGCCATTCAGCAGCGGCAGTACCAGGCCGCCATCGCCCACCTGCAAAATGTGGTCAGCGCCCAGCGCAGCGCCCGGTGGTTCTACCTCTCCGGCGTGGCGAATCACGGCGCGGGCAACGCCATCCAGGCGGCCGAGCACATGACCCGCGCCTGCCAGATGGACCCCAACAACGGTTTGTACCGGAGCCTGCTGAACCAGTACCGCAGCGCCGGGCAGACCTACACGGCCAATGGCCAGGGCTACAGCCGCGCAGGCTTCAACCCCATGACGCTGTGCTACCTGTGCTGCCTGATGAACATGTGCAGCGGCGGGGGCTGCGTGCCGCTGTTCCTGTGCTGCTGACCGGGGCTGCGGACGGAGACGTCTGTGCTGAAAAATTGATTGCATATACATAGAAGGGACTGACACCTATGGGCAAGGTAATCGGCATCGACCTGGGTACCACCAACAGCTGCGTCGCCGTGGTGGAGGGCGGCGTGGCGACCATCATCCCCAATGACAAGGGCGAGCGCACCACCCCCTCCGTCGTGGCCTTCACCGACAGCGGCGAGCGTCTGGTGGGTACCGCTGCGCGCCGTCAGGCGGCGGTGAATGCCGGCCGCACCGTGGCCTCCATCAAGCGCCACATGGGCACCGACTGGCGGAAGGAACTGGGCGGGAAAATGTACAATCCCCAGGAAATCAGCGCGATGATCCTGCGCAAGCTCCGCGAGGACGCGGAAGCCTACCTGGGCGAAAAGGTCACCGACGCGGTCATCACCGTGCCGGCGTACTTCAATGACATCCAGCGCCAGGCCACCA
>JAFXDB010000074.1 GCA_017516305.1 Clostridia bacterium
AGGGCAAGTAAAGAGAAGCCCCTTTAGGGGCAGCCTGTGAACCCGGTGCGGAAGGCAGACTTTCCGGCGCTTTCAGCGCGGCCGGTATTGGTGCCTTATAGGCACAGTGCAAACCACCGGCTTAGCCGGTGGTTCTGATTGCAAATAAGGTCTTACAGCCTGAACTCCGTCTTCAGCAGATCCTCATCCTTCGAGGAATGGCCCACGAACAGCTCAAAGGCGCCGGGCTCCACCACGCGCTTTTCTTCGCGGTTGACGAGGGAGAAGTCGTCCCGCTTCAGCTGGATGGAGACGGTCTTCGTCTCGCCGGGCTGCAGGGTCACGCGGGTGAAGGCGATGAGCTGCTTCACCGGGCGGATGACGCTGGCCACCACGTCGTGCATGTAGACCTGCACCACCTCGTCGCCGGCAATGTTGCCCGCGTTGGTCACGTCCACCGTGGCAAGGAGGGTATCAGCGTCGAAGGTCAGGTTTGCGTAGGTGAAGGGCGCGTAGCCGATGCCCTCGCCGAAGGCGTACACCGGCGTGCGCGGCATGTCCATGTAGCGTCCGCCGTGCCAGCCGGGCAGGGCATTGTAGTACACGGGCAGCTGGCCGGAGTGGGCGGGGAAGGAAATGGGCAGCCTTCCGCTGGGGTTGAACAGGCCGAACATGGCCTCGGCCACGGCCTGTCCGCCGAACTGGCCGCCGTTGAAGGCCACGACCACCGCGTCGGCGGAGTCCGCGATCTCGGGGATGGCCAGGGGCTTCGAGCTCACCAGCACCACGGCCAGGGGGATGTTCAGTGCGCGCAGGGCACGGTAGAGGGCCATCTGCTGGCCGGAGAGGGCCAGGTCGGCGCGATCCTTGTACTCGCCGTGCTGGTCAATGGTGTCGCCCACGACCAGCACAATGGCGTCGGCACTGCGCGCGGCTTCCACCGCGCCGGGGATGTCGTCTGCCGGAGGACGGCGTTTCATGGCCTTCTGCCGGACGGCCTCGGCTACGGGATCCTTCAGGGCCGGGCCCTCGAACATGGCCAGTACCTCCGGGGGCAGGGGACGCACCGCGCAGCCGGGGTGATAAACGATCTCCACGCCCTTTTCCGCGCCCAGGGCCTCGAAGCCCTCCTTCACGGTGACGTAGGGGCGCAGGGGCTCGCGGGCGGCCTCGGCGTTGGGGTGGGTCAGGTACGTCCAGTCGCCGTACTGGCTCTGGATGTCGTCGGCATTCTGACCGATGACGGCGATCTTCTTCACGCTGCGCAGGGGCAGCATGCCGCTGTTTTTCAGCATGGTGACAGAGCGCTTCGCTGCACGGTAGGCGGCGTCGCGGTGGGCCTCACAGCCGATGCAGCCGGGGACGCCCGTCTTCTCGGGCTTCTCGAAGAGGTTCATGCGCAGCTTCATGGTCAGGATGTGGCGCACGGCCTCGTCCAGCACGGCCTCCTGCATTTTGCCCGCACGGACGGCGGTGATGACCGCGTCGTAGTATTCCAGGGTGCTCATGATCATGTCGTTGCCGGCCTCGGCAGCCTGCACGGCGGCGTCCTGCATGTCCTCGGCGACGAACTGCTGCGTCACCAGGCTCCCGCAGTTGTTCCAGTCCGTCACCACGAAGCCGTCAAAGCCCATTTCATCCCTGAGGATGGTCTTCATGGTCTTGGGGTCGGCGGTGAAGGAGTGGCCGTCGATGGAGCCGTAGGCGGTCATGAAGGTGGCGCAGCCTGCGTCCACCGCGCGCTGGAAGGGCGGCACGAAGACCTCCTTCATCTTGCGGTAGGTCATCTGGGTATCCACCGCGTCACGGGCGCCCACGGCCTCGCCATAGCCGATGTAATGCTTCGCGCAGGCAAGGATGGAGTCATCCGCATCCAGGGAGTCACCCTGGTAGCCCTTCACGATGCCGTAAGTCATTTCGCCGGAAAGGTAGGGATCCTCGCCGAAGGTCTCGTCGATGCGGCCCCAGCGGGAATCGCGGCCCAGGCAGCACACGGGGCTGAAGGTCCAGTGCAGGCCGTCGGTGGCGACCTCGCGGGCGGTGACGCGGCCCATTTCCTCCGCCACGGCGGGGTCCCAGGTGCAGGCGGTGGCCAGCTGGCTGGGGAAGATGGCGGCCTGCTGATTGAGGCCGTGGCCGTGGATGGCGTCGATGCCGAAGATGACAGGGATGCCCAGGCGGCTTTCCTGCATGGCGGTCTGCTGCACCTCGCGGGCGTCGTCGCCCAGCACATGCAGGAAGGAGCCCGCGCCCAGCTTTGCCCAGCGCAGGCTTTCCTCGCGGCCCACCACGGTGTAGGGCACCTGCACGGTCTGCGCGGCCTTTTCTTCCAGTGTCATCTGGGACAGCAGGGCTTCCACCTGCTGGCGGATGGCTTCGTTATTCATCAATACTCCTCCTGACGGATGCATGGCAGGCCGGCGGCCGCATGTATCCTGAACTACCCATATCATACATTGGATGCGATGAATTTGCAACAGGCTGCGAAATTTTCTCCATCTTTCGCAAACGTTTTAGCAGGGAAAAAGGGGCGGCGTGTCGTATGTTTCAAGCAGATATCTCTATAACTTCCAGCATATGGAGGAACTGATATGGATCGACAGCTTTATCTTGCCGAGATCGACCGCGTCAACCGTGAGGGGAAGTATCATCCGGACTGGGATTCCCTGGCACAGCATCCCGTGCCTGCCTGGTACCGGGAGAAGCGCCTGGGTATTTTCCTGCACTGGGGCGTGTTTTCCGTGCCTGCGTATCACGACTGGTATGCCCGCAATATGTATATCGAGGGCAGCGAGGAGCACAAGTGGCACCTGGAGCACTATGGCGACCCGAAGGAGTTCGGTTTCAAGGATTTCATTCCGGAGTTCAAGATGGACAAGTTCGACCCGCAGCTGTGGGCCAAGCTCTTCCGGGAGGCCGGTGCGGATTACATTGTCCCCGTGGCGGAGCACCACGACGGCTTCCAGAACTATGAAAGCGAGTTGTCCCACTGGAACGCCATGGAAATGGGCCCCCACCGGGACATCACCGGCGACCTGCTGCGGGAGGCGGAGCGCCTGGGAATGACCCTGGGCGTGTCCACCCACCGCGTGGAGCACTGGTTCTTCCTGGGCAATGGCCGGAAGATGGGCTGCTTTGGCGATGAGCTGAAGCTGGGCGACTACGAGTGGCCCGCCATGCCCGAATGCAATCATCACGATCTGTTCTCCGAGCCCGCCCCCACGGAGGAATTCCTGACCGACTGGCTGCTGCGCTGCTGCGAGCTGGTGGATCGCTACCATCCCCGCATCGTCTACTTCGACTGGTGGATTCAGCACAGCGCGGTGAAGCCCTACCTGAAGCGCTTTGCGGCGTACTACTTCAACCGCATGGAGGAGTACGGCGGGTGCGTCATCAACTACAAGCACGACGCCATGCCCTTCGGCATCGGCGTGCCGGATATCGAGCGCGGCCAGTTTGCCGAGGCCAAGCCCTTCCTGTGGCAGAGCGACACCTCCGTCATGCGCCACAGCTGGTGCTACTCCGAGCAGCCCGGCAAGGCGGTCTTCAAGACCCCGGCGGAGATCATCTGCGACCTGGTGGACGTGGTGTGCAAGAACGGCCGCCTGCTGCTGAACTTCGGCCCCAAGCCGGATGGCGAGCTGCGTGCCAAGGAGATCGAGATCCTGCAGGCCATGGCCGCCTGGATGAAGGTCAACGACGAGGCCGTCCACGGCACCACCGTCTGGCGCATTGCGCAGGAGGGCCCCACGAAGATCCAGGAGGGCCAGTTTGCCGACGGCGCGGCCCGCGGCTTCACCAGCGAGGACTTCCGCTTCACCTGCAACGGCAGCCGCGTCTACGCCACCTGCCTCAAGTGCCCGGAGGACGGAAAGCTGCACATCAAGTCCCTGCGCGAAGCCGATGCATCCCATCTGCCCCTGTGGCACGGCGTGATCAAGTCCGTGGAGGTGCTGGGTTGCGGCGAGTGCGCCTGGACGCGTGACGAAGAGGCCCTGCATGTGGACATGGGCGACTGGCGCAGCGACATGCCCGTGGTGGTGAAAATCGTCACGGAGTAACTATGAGCAATTCGGAATTATGAGAAGGGAGAGATTCCCATGAAATTCACCCAGGGTTACTGGATGATTAAGGAAAACTTCAATATGTCCTACGCCACCCATGCAGTGCGCGTGAACAAGACGGACAAGGAGATGCAGGTCATTTCCGCCTGCCGCCCCATCACCAACCGCGGCGCCATCCTGGACGGCGGTACGCTGACCGTCACCTTCTCCGCGCCCCGGGAGAACATCATCCGCGTGAAGGTCACCCATTTTGCCGGCACGAAGGTGAAGGAGCCGACCTTTGAGACCTTCACTGAGGACGTCACCCCCGTCATTAGCGAGGACGAGAACTACGCCTGCTTCACCTCCGGCGAGCTGACGGCCCGCGTCACGAAGGCCTGCGGTCAGTGGCAGGTGGAGTACATGGTGGGGGACAAGGTCATCACCTCCACCGGCTGGCGCGGCATGGGCCGTGCCCTGGCCAAGGACGGCACCGACTGCAGCCTCCTGCCTCACGGCAGGTCCTTCATGTCAGACAGCCTCCAGCTGGACGTGGGCGAGTGCGTCTACGGCCTGGGCGAGCGCTTTGGCGCCTATGTCAAGAACGGCCAGACCGTCGATATGTGGAATGCCGATGGCGGTACGGCCTCCGACCTGGCGTACAAGAACATCCCCTTCTACATGACCAACCGCGGCTACGGCGTGCTGGTGGAGGATGCGGGCGATGTGTCCTTCGAGGTCGCCAGCGAAAAGGTAGAGCGCGTGCAGTTCTCCCACGAGGGCGAAACGCTGATCTACGATGTGATCTGGGGCGGCGATCCCAAGAACACGTTGGATCTGTACACTGCCCTGACCGGCCGTCCGGCGCTGCTGCCCCCGTGGAGCTTCGGCCTGTGGCTGTCCACCTCCTTTACCACCAATTATGATGAGGAGACCACCTCCTCCTTCATCAACGGCATGGCGGAGCGCGATATCCCGCTGTCCGTTTTCCACTTCGACTGCTACTGGATGAAGGGCTTCAACTGGTGTGACTTTGAGTGGGACAAGGACGTGTTCCCGGATCCTGAGGGAATGCTCAAGCGCTATCATGAGAAGGGCCTGCACCTGTGCTGCTGGATCAACCCCTACATCGGTCAGGCCAGCCCCCTGTTCTGGGAGGGCCTCGAAAAGGGCTACCTGCTGAAGAAGACCAACGGCGACGTGTGGCAGACTGACATGTGGCAGGCCGGCATGGCGATCGTTGACTTCACCAACCCCGACGCCTGCAAGTGGTACGCCAGCTACCTCTACAAGCTGATGGACATGGGCATCGACTGCTTCAAGACCGACTTCGGCGAGCGCATCCCCGTGCGTGACATCGCCTGGTTCGACGGCAGCGATCCCGTGAAGATGCACAACTACTACACCCACCTGTACAACAAGGTGGTCTTCGACGTGGTCAAGGACGTCAAGGGCGAGGGCGAGGCCATCCTGTTCGCGCGCTCTGCCACCGTCGGCGGTCAGCAGTTCCCCGTACACTGGGGCGGCGATAACAGCGCCTCCTACATCTCCATGGCGGAGACCCTGCGCGCGGGCCTGTCGATGTCCCACTCCGGCTTCGGCTTCTGGAGTCACGACATCTCCGGCTTTGAGTCCACCGCGCCTGCGGATGTGTACAAGCGCTGGCTGCAGTTCGGCCTCATGTCCTCCCACAGCCGCCTGCACGGCTCCACCTCCTACCGCGTGCCGTGGCTCTTTGACGAGGAGAGCGTGGACGTGTGCCGCAAGTTCACCAAGCTCAAGTGCCGCATGATGCCCTACCTGTACCAGAAGGCCGTGGAGGCCCATCAGTACGGCTGGCCCATGATGCGCCCGATGATCGTCGAATTCCCGGACGATCCCGCCTGCGACACCCTTGACCGTCAGTACATGATGGGCGACGCGGTGCTGGTGGCCCCCATCTTCCGCAAGGACGGTCAGGTGCAGTACTACCTGCCCGAGGGCACCTGGACCAGCCTGCTGGATAACGGCCAGGTGGAGGGCGGCAAGTGGCAGACTGAGATCCACGATTTCATGTCCATGCCCCTGATGGTGCGCCCCGGCACGGTGCTGCCCCTGGGTGCGGTGGACAATCGCCCCGACTACGATTACCTGGACGGCCTGGAGCTCCACGTCTACCAGCTGGAGGACGGCGAGAGCCAGACCGTTGTGATTCCCGACCTGAAGGGCAACGTGGCCGCCACCTTCACCGTGACCATGGTCAACGGCACGGCACAGGTGGAGACGGACTCTGTGAAGCCCTACACGGTGATCCTCCACTGAGCGAGGGGCCGTTTCAGGTGCTTCTCCGGCCCGCAGGGCTGTAAGACCAGGAAGAAGGTTGATCCCATGATGTACCCCCGCCCCACTGCCCAGGATGTGCTGCAGGCCATTGCCCGCGGCGAGATCAAGGCGTACTATCAGCCCCAGTACGATGTGCTGTCCAACCGGATGAAGAGCGTCGAGGCCCTGGCCCGCTGGATTCTGCCGGATGGAACGGTGCTTTCTCCCGGCTATTTCGTGCCCGTGCTGGAGCAGACGGACGCCATCTGTCAGCTGGACTGGCATATGCTGCGGGAGGTCTGTGCCTTTTTGTGCACCCAGCCGGAGGAGCAGCGGCACCGCATTGCCGTCAACTTCTCCCGCTGGCACTTCAATGACCCGGAGTTCCTGGCCCGGCTGTGCGCGGTGGTGGATGAGTACGGCCTGCCGCACCGGCTGATCGGTGTGGAGATCACGGAATCGGCTGCCGTGGCCCATGGCCCGGACGTGGTGGATTGGGTCAACGCAGTGAAGGCCGAGGGCTTCAAGGTCGCCATGGATGACTTCGGCTCCAGCCTGTCCTCTCTGGCGTTCCTCAAGGATGTGCCCGTCAATGTCCTCAAGCTGGACCGCAACCTCCTCTCCAGCAACTGCGAGAGCGAGCGGGAGCGCGTGATGCTGGAGAGCATCATCTCCTTTGCGCACCGGCTGGACATGGTCACCATCGCCGAGGGTGTGGAAACGCAGGAGCAGCTGAACTTCCTGCGCACCAGCGGCTGCAAGCGGGTGCAGGGCTTCCTGATGGCCCGGCCCATGCCGGCGGATGAATATGCCCGGGCCTGCGCCGAACACGACCCGGAAGGGGAGGATGTGCTGCTGATGCAGTCTCCCAGCAGCGCGACCAGCCTGCTGATGGAGGTCGTTTTCAAGCGCTTCCCGCTGATCATCCTGGCCAATATTACCCGCAACAGCTACTACATGATGGCCTACGAGAATTTCACCACCCATGAGAGCCCGGCGGCTGGTGTGTTTGACGATCTCATCAGCACCGGCACCGCCACCATGCATCCCGAGGATCAGCTGCGCTTCCGCACGGTGTTTGACCGGCAGAACCTGCTGGATCTGCATGCAAAGGGGGAGAAGTCCGTCCGCGTGGTGACGCGTCAGCGTGGCGATGACGGCGTATACCGCCTGGTGGAAACGGTGGATTACTTCGTCGAGAACCCGTCCACGGATGATGTGCTGGTCATCGCCATGAGCCAGACGATCGCATAAGGAGCATTTGTACGGATGAAGCTTTACATCAAGCAGAAGGTTTTCTCCTGGAAGGACAGGTTCACCGTCAAGGATGAATATGGCGATGACCGCTACCAGGTGGAGGGCGAGTTCTTCACCATCGGCCGCAAGCTGCATGTCAGCGACATGGCCGGGCATGAGGTGATCTACATCGCCCAGGAGGTCTGGGCCTGGATGGCCAAGTACCATGTGCACATCCAGGGCAGCCATGCGGCGGATGTGCAGCAGAAATTCTCCTGGTTCCGCCCCCGGTATGAGATCAGCGGCCCCGCCTGCTCCGGCTGGACGGTGGAGGGCAGCTTCTGGGAGCACGACTACGAGGTGCTGGATGGCGCGGGCAATTGCATCGTGCGCATCAGCAAGGAGTGGATGACCTGGGGCGACAGCTATGAGCTGGACGTTGCTGACCCGGCGGACGAGCTGCTGGCCCTGGCGCTGGTGCTGACCATTGACTGCGTGAAGGCCAGCCAGAATAATTGACAGAATAAAAAACGCGAGCCCGTATCAGATGGTACGGACTCGCGTTTTCATATGCGGAACGCGGATGAATCGGTCAGCACAGCCAGGAAAACCCGGCTGCACCATCTCAATTCCGAATTCCGAATTCATAATTCCGAATTACTCATACACCGCTCTGCTGCCGCCGATATAGGGCAGGCGGCTGTAAGCCATGACCAGGTTGGCGTGGCCGACGTGGTCGTACTCAATGCGCAGGGGCACTGCCACGGGGCGGATGTGCATGCCCACCAGGGTGTCGCCGATGTCGATGGCGGCGTCGGCCTGAATAAAGGCGGCCAGGGCAGGCTTCTGCAGACGTTTCCAGGCGGCGGAGGGGACGCTGCCGCCCGCCTTGGGCTGGGGTACGGCGTTGACCTGCATGAGGCACCGGGAATGCAGCACGCTTTCCTCCATCACGATGGCGCGGTTGAGGTGCTCGCAGCACTGGAAGGCCGCGTGGACGCCGAGGGCGGCACAGGCGCTGAGCATCGCCTCGGCGATGACCTCGCCCAGCTCGGGAACGCTGCCCTTGCCGATGCGCGCGCCGGCGACCTCGCTCGTGGAGCAGCCCAGGACGATCACGCCGCCGGGGGCGATGTGTCCGGCGCTGCACAGGGCGTCAACAGCCGCGCTCAGGGCGGCATGGATCTCATTCTTCAGGGCGATGGCCTCACTCATGGTCATTTCCTCCTTCGTTGGGTTCGGGGAGCAGCGGGGGCTTTTCGGCGGTGCGGGCGCGGATGAGCGCCAGCAGGTTCTGCGCGCCGATGGATACGAAATCGCCCAGCAGGGCGGCGATCATGCGGGCTGTGTCAAGGTCTACCTTCTGCAGCGCGCGCAGCACGGCGGCGGCCCGTCCGGGGACGTCCACCAGCAGCTCCTTCATGGTGCTGGCGCCGGTGGCCTCCAGCAGGTCAAAGAGGGTGTCCACAAAGCGGCGGCGCTGCTCGGGGCTGACGCGGGAGAGCCAGGTGTGCACCGTCTGGTTCACCAGCTGGCTGCCCACGTCCACCTCCGGGGCCTCCACGAAGCGGGTGCCCATCAGCTGCCAGGTGAAGCAGTCGTGCTGCAGAAGACCCACCGCGTCGGATTTGACGACGGTGTACTCCGGGTGATAGGCCAGCAGGAGGCCCACAACGCTGGAACGGGGGACATAGGAATGGATGCGCGGGGCGATGGCGGCGTAGCCGGGGGAGGCCATGGTGGCGTCATCCAGGCCGGGGCCGTCAAAGGAGTAAATGGAGAGGATGCGGCCCTGCAGGCTTTCCGGGGCATGGGCGGCGGCGTAGATGGCCAGGTTGCCGCCCTTGCTGTGCCCGCCGATGATGAGCGGGCCGGTCAGCCGGGCGGAGATAAGCTGCAGGTAGTCCGCGGCGGCGGTTTGCGCGGGGATGGGGCTCTCGAAGGCCATGTTGAAGTCCTCGCGCCAGCCGACGATGGTGTTGTCTGTGCCGCGGAAGGCGACATAGTGCGCGCCGCCCGGCAGGTCGATGGTGATGGCGGCGAACTGCATGTCGCGGTCAGGGTCGGTCACGGTCAGAGCGTCGTGGATGAGGAGCCCGGCAAAGCGTTCGGTCATCCCGGCGGCGCTGAGCATTGCCCGGCCTTCCTTGACAAAGTTGATCTCCATTTCCGGCGGCGGGGGCAGCAGGGCCGCCGCATCCCGCAGCAGTACGGGCTCGGCCGGATAGGTCTGGTAGCTCAGCGTTGCCGCGATGAGGCTGTCCACGTCATTCCACGGCGATACCGACAGGGGCACATCGCCCCGCCAGACCAGGTAATCCATCATGTTGGCCACGATAACCCTCCCTTCGGTCGGGAAATTCGGAATGCGGAATTTACTTTGTCAGGCGCTCGGAATTCAGAATGAGGATATGCGGCGTCAGGCAATCAATTCCCAATTCCGAATTCATAATTCCGCATTCCGGACTGACGCGGAGCGTCAGTCCAGCACGCCGCTGTCCTTCATGACCTCGAATTCCTCGCGGGAGATGAGGCACATGCGGGGCTTGGCGCCATCCTTCTGGGAAATGATGCCGCGCTTCTCCATCTCGTCCACCAGGCGACCGGCGCGGGCATAGCCCAGGCGCAGGCGGCGCTGGATGAGGGAGGTGGAGACCTGGCCGTCGTTGACCGCCATCTCGATGGCCTGCATCAGCAGGCTCCCGTCGCCGCCGGTGTAATCATCGTCGGCAGAGGCGTCGGGGAGGACGACCTCCTCGCCTTCCGTCTGCAGCTTGTCCAGCTGCTCCAGGATGGCGGCGTCGTAGCTGGCGGGGCAGGTATCGCGGATGAAATCGGTGATGCGGTTGACCTCGTCATCGGAGAGGAAGCAGCCCTGCACGCGGATGGGCGTGAATTCGCCCGTGGGCATATAGAGCATGTCGCCGTAGCCCAGGAGCTGCTCTGCGCCGATGCGATCCAGGATGGTGCGGCTGTCCACGTTGGAGGACACCTTGAAGGCGATGCGGCTGGGGATGTTGGCCTTGATGAGGCCGGTGATGACGTCCACGGAGGGACGCTGGGTGGCGACGATGAGGTGGATGCCCGCCGCACGGGCCAGCTGAGCCAGGCGGCAGATGCGCTCCTCGACGTCCTTCTTGCAGGTCATCATCAGGTCGGCCAATTCGTCGATGACGATGACGATGCGTGGCATCTTCTCCTCGCCCTCGGGGAGGTTGTCGTTGTAGCCGTCGATGGCGCGCACGCCGGCCTCCTGGAAGCGGCGGTAGCGATCCATCATTTCGCCCACGGCCCAGGCCAGCGCGCCGGAGGCCTTGTGGGGGTCGCTGACCACGGGCACCAGCAGATGCGGGATGCCGTTGTAGCACTGGAGCTCCACGACCTTGGGATCGACCAGGATCAGGCGCACCTCCTTGGGGCTGCAGCGGTAGAGCAGGCTGTTGATGATGGTGTTGATGCAGACCGACTTACCTGAGCCGGTAGCGCCGGCGATAAGCAGGTGGGGCATCTTGGCCAGGTCGCAGACGATGGGCGTACCGGCAATGTCCTTGCCCAGGGCGACGACCAGGGGCTTGGTGGCCTTCATCATCGCGTCGGACATCAGCACCTCCCGCAGGGTCACGGTGGCGCGCTCCTGATTGGGAACCTCCACGCCCACCAGGCTCTTGCCGGGGATGGGCGCCTCGATGCGCACGGACTTGACCTCCAGGTTCATGGCGATGTTGCGGTTCAGGTCGGTCACCTTGCTCACGCGTACACCGGGGGCCAGATCCAGCTCAAACCGGCTGATGGCCGGGCCGTGGGTGATGTGGCGGACCTTGGCGGGCACCTTGAAGGACTGCAGGGTGTTTTCCAGGCGACGGGAGCGGATCTCGTCCTCCTCCGGGCTGATGCCGGCCTGGGGCTTGGGCTGGGCCAGCAGCTCCATGGACGGGAATACATACGGACGCTCCACGGCGGAGACCATCACGTCCCCATTGGGGGCGGCGACGCCGCTGCGGCTGGGGGGGATCACCAGGTCGGGCTTGTAGGCCCCGGCGGGAGGCTCGCGGGTCAGCACGGGCATGACGGCGGCCTCAGGGGTGGCTTGTACGGGAGCATCCTCCCACGGGGGCGTTTCGCTCCAGGAGGGCGGGGCGACCTGCTTGCGGTTCTCCGTCGGCTGGGGGGCGGCAGCGGCCTGCGTCCGGCGCGCCGCGGGCCGGGTGGGGGCAGGGGCGTCGCCGGGGTCACGCCAGGTGGCGGTGGGCAGCTCACCCTCGGGCTGGCTCCAGGCGGAGGGCGTGTCCTTGTGGGAGCTGCGTGCTGCGGGTGCAGCCTCTGCCGGGGCGGTGGCGGCAGCCTTCCCGGCCATGGCGCTTTGCAGCCGGTCGGCGAAGCTGCCCTTGCGGACGGCCTTTTCGGGGGTCGGAGCCGGGGCAGGCTCGGCTGCGGGGGCCGGGGCTTCGGCGGGCTTGCTGCGGCCGGTGCGGCGCGGCGCGGGCGTTTCCTCCTCCACGGGCTGCGCGATCACGGGGGCATAGTCCTCCTCGGCGGCATTCATGGCGGCCTGCGGGGTGTCATAGGCGGCGGGGGCGGGCTCCTGCGGGGCGACGGGCGTCACCGGTGCGGTGGCAGTGGCAGCGGAACGGCCCGAGGGACGCTCGGCGGGACAGGAGGCCTCGCCGGGAACCAGGCCGTCATCCTCCTGTGTGCGGGCGAGGAAGCCACGGCGCCTGGGCGGCTTTTCTTCTGCGCTTCGGGCGGCGCTGCGGCGGAAGAGCCCCTGCATGTCGCCCTGGGGCATGGGCTCCGGGGCGGCGAAGCTGGTCTCAGGCTCCGGCTGGAAGCCGTAGGGCGTCTGTACGGGAGGCTGCCGGTGCTGCGGCTGGGTCTGCATGGGCTGACGCATGGGCTGCTGAACAGGCTGCTGAACGGGCTGGGGCCGGCCGTGTGTGCTGTTCCAGCCGGAAGCTCCGGCGGGCATCATGCTCTGCCAGGGATCGGGGGCTTCTGCGGGGGCGGGGGCCGGCCTTGGGGTCGCCTGGGGCATGGGCTGCATGGCCTGCTGCTGGGCGTACAGGGCCTGCTGACGCTGCTGCTCGGCCAGGGCGGCCTGCTGCTTGGCGTAAGCCTCCTGTTCGCGCTGAACGCGCTTCTGCTCCTGCTGGGCGGCAAACTGCTGGTTGCCGCTGCGGATGCGGGCGGCGATTGCCCGGAAGTCCAGGCGGATCAGGAACAGGAAGGAGGCGATGGCGCCCAGGATGGTCAGGATCATGCCGAAGATATTGCCCACGCCTTTCCACAGCGGCCAGGCCAGGAGCATGCCCAGCAGACCGCCGCCGATGGAGCGGCTGTCGTTGCGGCGGCTGCCGCTGCCGTATTCGTAGGCGTCGGCCAGGAAGGCGGGGTAGCTGTCGCTGCTGATGCCGTCGGCCGCCACGCCGCTGCGGATGCTGTCCATCAGCGACGGGCCGCCCTTGTACTGGGTCATCAGCGTCACCGTGGTGCACAGCAGCACCACCAGCAGACAGCTGAGCAGGAAGGGGCGCAGCGGGGGCTTGCGCTGGGTGGACATGATCAGCAGCACGCCGCCCCACACGGGGATCACGGGCAGCAGGAAGCCCAGGGTGCCTGCCATGCCGCCTGCAAAGTGCCGCAGGAGGCGGAAAATGTCGCCCTCCAGGCGGGTGACGGCGGAAATGAACAGCAGCAGGCCCAGGGCAATGAACACCAGCCCGATAATAAGATAGGCAACGATGCTGTTGGCGCTGTAGGAGGGGGTGCGCTTACCCTGCTTGGGCTTTGTGGATTGAGACATGCGGGCCTCCGTTTCGGTTGATTTCGGTCTTTGTCTGTTGTGGTCAGGCGCGGGATTATTTCATCAGGAATACGGTGCGCAGCACGCCGTTTTCGTCGGCATGCAGGCGCAGGCGGAAGCCGCCCAGCAGATAATAATCGCTGGTGCCGGGGACGACGCGCCAGCTGTCTGCCGATTCGGCAGAGGTGACAACGGTGGCGTCCGGCGTACCGAGTGCGGCGCGCCAGTTCTCCATGGTGGTATGCCCGGTGCACAGGCCCAGGAGGTTCAGCCGGTCGGCGCGGATGATGTTCACCACGCTCCTGTCCCAGCTGTCGGTCAGCTGGTCGGTGATGAGGTACACGCTCCGGAAAGCGCCGTCCTCCAGGATGAACATGCGCCCGGCTTCGCACAGCTCATTGTCCGTCAGCTGGGCGTAGCGGTCGGTCAGCTCGCGCACACTCTGGCCGATGGCGGCGGGGATGCCGGGGAAGCTGCCGCCGGAGATGGCATCGGCGATGGCCTCGCGGCTGTCGCCGGTGAGGGTCAGGGTCCGGGGGACGCCCAGGGCATACAGCGGGCTGCCCTCGGACAGGTCGATGACCTCCCGCAGCTCCGTCCACAGGATCGTCACCGTGCCCGCCTTGTCCGACAGGGTGCGGAACTGATCAATGGGGTAGCACAGGGTCAGGCCCTGGCGGGTGATGTAGTAGCTTTCCGGCAGGGGCAGCAGGCTGCCTGCCACCAGATGGGCGCTCTGCTCCGGGGCGACCTGCTCCAGCAGGATGCCTTCGATCAGCGCCCGGGCGGCGGCCTCGTCGGTGAACAGCGCGCCGAAGGGAATGCTTTCGCCCGTGGACAGGTCGATGGTCGCCGTCCCCCACACCTGGGTGGAGCGGGAGGTCTCCACGGCGCCGTCAGCCAGGATGGCGCAGGAGAAAATGCCGCCCTCCAGCGTGTACTGATAGGATACGTTCAGCTTCACCGGCGCATTCATCAGCTGCGCCATGCGGCTGATGCGGTTCTCGATCTGCCCGGCCTGCATGATGACGGCATTGGCGGCGGACTGCGCCCCGGGATCGTCCAGCCCTGTCAGGACAGGATAATGGATGCTGCTGCCCAGCAGCTCCAGGGCTACGTCGGTCACCCCGGGAGCCTGCGGCGCTTCGCCCAGTGCGGGCAGGGAAAGCAGCGTCATCAGGAGGGTCAGCAGGGAAAGCAGGGTGCGCATGGGCTTGAACATAGGCGATACCTCCGGAAATTATATTCTACACCATTTAACGAATTCGCGCAAGTATTCCATCCCGTTCCGGAGCTTCTGGGGGGGCAAGGAGGCAGGGGAGACAGGAAAGGCCGCCGGAGTGCTGCCGTGCCGTACTCAACGTGCGAAAAGTGTAAAAATCACGCGTTGTTTCTTCCCTTTGATTGACTTTTCCTGTACATCTATGCTATGCTTCATATGATCGGAATCCATATCCCTGATGGTACAGAAAGGGTGACACTGTCAATGAAGAAATTTTACACCGGCCTGCTGCTGGCGCTTCTGCTGCTGTGCGCATCCACGGCGGCTCTGGCGGCCGAAGCGGTGGACATCACCGGCGAATGCAAGTTCAAGGTGTGCTACTCCGGGCGTAAGTACACCCAGATGACGGACAAGAAATACACCTCCTACTGGGAGAGCAACAGCGTGATGACCCCCTATATCACGCTGACCGCCCCGAAGGAGACGCCCATTGCGGGCCTGTATATCTGCTTCGGCAATATGCCCCCTTCCTGGGAGGTGCAGGTGTCCGATGACGGCGATGACTGGTTCAAGGCCGTGGAGGGCGATACCCGCTTCCTCCACAGCTACGTTCCCCTGCCCGAGCCCAGCCGCTATGTGCGCGTCATCGTCACGTCGGAGAAGAAGTACACCCTGCGCGTGAATGAGATCTACGCGCTCTCCGAGGGCGAGCTGCCTGACTGGGTGCAGGTCTGGGAGCCCACTTGGGAGAAGGCGGACGTCATGTTCGTCTCCACCCACCCGGATGATGAGCTGATTTTCTTCGGCGGCGCCATTCCCACTTATGCGGTGGAGCAGGGCCGCCGGGTCGTGGTGGCGTACTTCAGCTACTCCAACACCACCCGCTCCTCCGAGCTCCTCAACGGCCTGTGGCACATGGGCGTGCGCAACTACCCCGTCCTCGGCCCCTTCCGCGACGGCAAGGCCAAGAATATCAACGAAGCCTACAAGACCGTCGGCGGCAAGTCCAAGGTGAACGAGTGGTTCGTCGGGCTCTACCGCCAGTACCAGCCGGAGGTCGTCGTGGTGCAGGATGTGGACGGCGAGTACGGGCACACCCAGCACCGCATAGTGTCCGAGGCAGCGCTGGCAGCCATCCCCCTGGCGGCCAACGAGGACGAGTACACCGACCTGACGGTGGCCTACGGCACCTGGGAGGTGCGCAAGCTTTACCGCCACCTCTGGCCGGAGCAGCAGATCATCTTCGACTGGAACGTGCCCCTGGAGAGCATGAACGGCTACACGAGCCTGGAGCTGGCGGACGAGGCGTACCGCATCTATCACAAGACCCAGGCCTCCAGCGGATTCTCCGTGATGGAGACGGGCGCGGAGTATGATAACCGCGTCTTCGGCCTGGTGCATTCCACCGTGGGCGACGATGTGGCGCACAATGACTTCCTGGAGAACATTACCCTCACGGAAGTGCCCGTGGCCGAGACTCCCGTGGAGGAGCCGGAACCGCCCCGCTATGCCCACCTGCTGCCGGAAGTCAACGAGCGCGGATTCCTGGACGAGGGCGAGTTCATCTATTCCTCCGAGGAGGAGGGCCTGTGGATCTTCATCGACGAGACCTCGAAGATCATCATCGAGCGCAAGTACGACCCGACCCAGCCGCTGACCTGGTTTGAGGCGGACATCTGGACGGACGTGGAGGCGGGCGAAATGATCCGCAGCATCTGGAACGATCCTGTCAAGCGTGCCAAGGTGCGCGTGGACGCCCAGGAGACCGCCACCAAGCAGGGCGTTGTCTTTGCCATGAACACGGACTACTTCACCTACCGCGTGGACGTGAATGCTTCCGGCCGGCGCACGGGCGTTGTGGTGCGTGACGGCGAGATCCTCTACGACGATCCCTACACGGAAAAGAAGGCCAATGTCAGCGGCCTGTTCCCCAACCTGGATATGTGCGCCTTCTTCTCCGACGGCTCCATGGAGGTGTATCGTTCCTACGAGATCACCGCCCAGGAGCTGGTGGATCGCGGCGCGTACATGGTCTACTCCTTCGGTCCGTACCTGATGAAGGACGGCAAGCTTTCTGCCCAGGCCTATGACAGCAGCGAGAGCAAGAACCCCCGCTGCGCCATCGGCATGGTGGAGCCGGGCCACTATGTTGCCATCATGTGCGAGGGCCGCCTGGATCGCCGCAGTGAAGGCGTTACGGTGTCCTACCTGGCCAAGCTCATGCGCGCCAAGGGCTGCACCGTGGCCTTTAACCTGGACGGCGGCCAGACCGCGGTCATGGTCTTTATGGGCAAGCAGATCAACAAGATCGGCGCCTACGACGGCGGCAAGACCAACTCCCGCCCCACCTGCGAGGTCATGGGCGTGGGCTATTCCGACCAGGTCGGCATCTACGAGGTCAAATAAATGATGCGGGCAGCCTTCCATGCGGGAGGCTGCCCCGTCTGCGTTCCGGGCCAAATCGCTTTTTTCACGTCTTTGAGGCGGGAGTGGTTGCATTTACCGTAAAAAACAGGTATACTGGAAGATGAAACAAAGGGAAGAAAACCCAGGCTTTCTACGTCTGTATAGATGAAGAATAAAAATCCGGATAAGAATCCCAATGGGAGGTAAGAGCCATGAAGAGAATTTTGACCCTGCTCCTGTTTGCGCTGGTGCTGCTGACGCTGATTCCCGGCGCGGCGCTGGCGGAGAACAAGTTCTACTTCGACAAGAGCTACAACACCGTCATGGAGGGGGAGACCCTGCAGCTGGTGCTGATCCGCGAGGGCGACTGCGCCGAGGAGGGGACGCTGACCTTCACCTCCAGCAACAAGCGCGCCGTCACCGTGGATGAGGATGGCTTTGTCTATGGCGTGGGCAAGGGCCAGGCCACCATCACCGCGACCCTGAAGGGTCGTAACCGCACATGGACGGCCAAGCTGACCGTGACGTGTGCCCGCGCCGTCACCGAAGTGCGCGTGAAGGAGGATTCCCTGCCCCTGTACAGCGTATACGATCCGCTGGTGGCTGATGTGGTCGATCCCATGGATGAATACGGCGATCTGCCGGTGCTGGTGGTGCGCAAGGGCGCAGAGATGACCATCAGCGCCACGCTGTATCCCACCGACGCCAGCAACCGCAAGTGGGAGATGATCTCCTCCGATACCGGGGTTGCCCGTGCCAGCGGAACGACCATCACGGGCCGTGCCGCCGGTCAGTGCCTGGTGACGGTGCGCAGCGTGTCCAACCCCGAGGTCTCCGTGGCCTACCGTGTGCTGGTGGTGGAGGCTGTGACGAAGGTGAAGGTCACCGGCACGGAGAAGACCATCTATGTGGGCGAGTCCCTGGTGCTGGAAGCCACGGTGAGCCCCGCCAACGCCACCATCCAGGGCGTCACCTGGTCCTCCGACCGTGAGGACAACGCCTCCGTGGACGAAAACGGCGTGGTGTACGGCGTGTCCAAGGGTTCGGCGGTCATCAAGGCCCGCGCGGCGGATGGCTCCGGCAGGTACGCCACCTACACCGTCACCGTCAAGCAGCAGCCGGAGTCCATTACCCTGAACAACGAGTCCGTGACCCTGAAGGTGGGTAACTATACGACCATGAAGGCCACCGTGCTGCCCAGCACCACGGATGACAAGAGCGTTGTGTGGTATTCCTCCGACGAGAGCGTGGCGAAGGTGAATACCTCCGGCCGCGTCACTGCCGTCAGCCCCGGCACGGCCATCATCACCTGCGAGAGCAAGACCCACGGCTATGTTTACGCCCAGGCGGTGGTCTATGTCTACCAGCCGGTGACGAAGCTGGCCTTTGTGGAAAAGAACCCCTATGTCGCCGTGGGCGAGAGCATTCAGCTGACCTGGGAGATCGGCCCCGATACGGCCACGGACACCTCTGTGACCCTGTCCACCAACAAGCCCAATGTGATCGAGGTCAGCCAGGATGGCACCGTCTATGGTCTGCAGCGCGGCGAGGCCTATGTGTACGTCAAGGCCAACGACGGCTCCGGTAAGGAAGCCCGCGTGAAGGTCACCGTCACCCAGCCGGTGGAGGGTGTCGCCATGAAGTATGATACGGTCAGCGTCGGCGTGGGCAGCAAGGTGACCAACACCGCCCAGTTCACGCCCTCCAACGCCACCATCACCAACATGACCTGGTACTCCATCGACCCGAATGTGGCCACTGTGTCCGGCACGGGCTCCAAGGCCACTGTGACCGGCAGGGCCTGGGGCGACACCACCATTGTCGGCGTCACGGAGGATGGCGGCTATGTCACCACCTTCGACGTTTCCGTCGGCAACCTGGATGAGGCGCTGGTCATCACCAACCTGTATGTGGAGAACAACGACACCATCCGCATTGTGACCTACAACCAGTCCAACCTGGTCATCACCCGCTTCTATTACGAGATCGAGCTCTACGACGCCTGGGGCAACCCGCTGGACTGCAACTATCGCAATCACACCAACATGTTTGAGGGCAGCAACAACAACACCATCTATCCCGGCGAGTCCCTGGGCCGCGGCACCTACTCCTTCGGCAGCGAATTCAGCCGCCCCTGGGGCATCGGCAAGGTGGTCATGACCATCACCGGCTACGAGACCGAGGACGGCACCAGCCGCTACATCCGCCAGGAAAACCGGGTGGAGAAGGTCTGGGAGGCTACGGTGCTGGATGGCTATGCCTGGTAAGCACGAGCCGGACCTGCAGCCCGGGTGGTACATCCGATCCGCTCCGGGGCAGGCTATTCGGGACGACAGGAGAGAGAAATCATGCGCCTGATTTCCTCGGATACCATATCTCCGAAATTACGGACGATATGAAACGGGCGCGGGGCAAAGCCTACGATCGGGACGTCGTCATCGAAGCTGGATGCTGGATTGGCACAAGAGCCATTATCCTCAAGGGCGTGACGGTCGGACGAGGTTCGGTGATAGGCGCAGGCGCGATCGTGACCAGGGATGTTCCGCCCTACTCGATCTATGTGGGTGTACCGGATGTCAGGGTATATCCGCGGTTCACGGAGGAACAGATCGCGGAGCATGAACGGATTCTGGCTTCAAGAAAGATGCTGTGATCCTTCGCACGGCTGGCAGATGTCAGCCGTGCGATTTCTCTTTGCAACGGGTGGATTGTATGGTATAATGGGCAGCGGCTGGGCAAATCCCGGGAGGTAGCAATGGAGGAACGCTATGCTGAAGATCGGAACATGCGTAAAGGGACGGCGGTTGCTGGAGGAGCTGCCTGCGGTGATCGACGCGGGCTTTGAGACGATCGAGATCTATTTTGACGCCGGGCTGCAGGGCGCCGATCTGAAAGCGATGGCAGCTCGGGCTATGGAAATGATCGCCGGGCGGGTGATGGTATCCGCCGTGGGGATCTATGTCGATCCGCTGCATGACGATGCGCAGCGTGCCGAGGTGGAGCGGTGCATCGACTGCGCCGGGGGATTCGGCGCACCGGTGGTATCGACCTTCGCCGGAGCGGTGGAGGGCGCACCTGTCTTTGCGGCAATGGAGCGCTTCCGGGAGGTCTTCGGGGATCTGACCAGACGGGCGGAGGACCGCGGCGTGCGCATCGGCATCGAGAATGCGCATTGCAATGGGTTCTGGTATCGCGCGGTGAAGAATATCGGCTTCTGCCCGGGCGCATGGGAAATGATGTTCGACGCCGTGCCCAGCACGGCTCTTGGGCTGACCTGGGAGCCGTCCCATCAGCTGGAGCAGTTCATCGACGTGTACGGGCAGCTGGAAGGCTGGACACCGCGCATTGTGCATGTACACGGCAAGGATGCGCAGATTGACTGGGAGCATGTTCGCAGGTACGGCGCGTGGTTCGGGCAGCATTACTGTGACCATCGCTTCCCCGGCCTGGGGGACAGCGACTGGACGCGGATCATCACGCTCCTCATGCGCGGCGGATACAGCGGTAACATCACGATCGAGGGATATCACGACCCTGTGTTCCGCGGCGAGCGCGAGATGGAGGGCCAGATCAACGCCCTGCGCTATCTGACGGCATGCAGGGAAAAAGCGCTTGAACGAGAATAGAGGAATAATGGTATGCCGGATCTGGTTGTGATCGGCGGCGGCCACGCTGGCTGCGAAGCCGCCCTTGCTGCGGCCCGTATGGGCATTGATACATTGCTCCTGACCCTCAACATGGACGGGATTGCCCTTATGGCCTGCAATCCGGTCATCGGCGGCAGCGCCAAGGGCCACCTGGTGCGCGAGCTGGACGCCCTGGGCGGCGAAATGGGCCTGGCCATCGACGATACCTTCCTGCAGAGCCGCATGCTCAATACGTCCAAGGGCCCGGCGGTGCATGCCCTGCGCGCCCAGGCGGACAAGCAGGAGTACCAGAACCGCATGCGCACGGCGCTGTTCACGCAGCAGCGGCTGACTGTCCGCCAGGGGGAGGTCTCCGCCATCGACGTGGAGGCGGGCCGGGTTGTTGCCGTCCACACGGCCAGCGGCCAGCGCATTCCCTGCCGGGCGGCCATCGTAGCCAGCGGTGTATACCTGCGCAGCGATATTATCATCGGCGAGAGCATCACCCCCGGCGGCCCCCAGGGCCTGATGAGCGCGCCCCACCTGTCCGCGAGCCTGGAGGAAATCGGCTTCCCCCTGCGCCGCTTCAAGACCGGCACGCCCGCCCGCATCGACGTGCGCACCATCGACTTTGACGAGATGACGCCCCAGCCCGGGGACGAGCCGGTCGTTCACTTTTCCTTCCTGACGGAAAAGCCGCTCGTCAACACCCACCAGTGCTACCTGACCTGGACAACACTGGAAACCCACGACATCATCCGTGCCAACCTGCACCGGGCGCCGCTGTATTCCGGCAAGATCCACGGCGTGGGGCCGCGCTACTGCCCCTCTATCGAGGACAAGATCGTCAAATTTGCCGACAAGGAGCGCCATCAGGTGTTCCTGGAGCCCGAGGGCGCAAAGAGCCATGAATGGTATGTCCAGGGCATGTCCACCAGCCTCCCGGAGGACGTGCAGTGGGAGATGTACCGCAGCGTTCCCGGTCTGCGTCGGGCAGAGCTGACCCGCCTGGCCTACGCCATCGAGTACGACTGCATCGACAGCCGCCAATTGCGCCCCACGCTGGAAAGCCTGCATGTGCGCGGCCTCTACTTCGCCGGGCAGATCAACGGTACCAGCGGCTACGAGGAAGCCGCCTGCCAGGGCCTGCTGGCGGGCATGAACGCTGCGCTGTCCATCCAGGGCCGGGAGGGCCTAGTCCTCACCCGCGACATGGCCTACATCGGCGTCCTCACCGATGATCTGACCACCAAGGGAACCGACGAGCCCTACCGCATGATGACCAGCCGCGCCGAACATCGGCTGAAGCTCCGCCAGGACAACGCCGACCTGCGCCTGACGCGCATCAGCCACGCTCTGGGCCTGGCCACCGATGAGCGCATGGAGCGCACCGAACGCAAGATCCGAGAGACGGAGCGTCTTCTGGGCGTCCTGCGGGCGACCCGCTACACCCCCGGCGCGGACTTTTCCCGTTGGCTGACGGCTCACGGCCAGCCTGAGGCCGCTGCGGGCCTGTCCGCTGAGGAACTGCTGCGCCGCCCGGACGTCCGCCTCGCCGACCTGTGCGAGCTGTCCCCGGAGCTGGATATCTCCGACGCACAGGCGAAGGAGCAGGCGGAGATCACCGTGAAGTACGCCGGTTACCTGGACCGGCAGGACGCGATGATCCGCCGCGCCCGTCAGATGGAGGAGACCCTGCTGCCGGAGGACATGGACTACGCCGCCGTCACCGGCTTGCGCATCGAGGCCCGGCAGAAGCTGGAGAAGCAGAAGCCCCGGAGCCTCGCCGCGGCCAGCCGCACCCCCGGCGTGTCCCCCGCGGATGTGGCGGTGCTGATGGTCTGGCTGGAAAAGACAAGAGGCTAAGGAGCGAACCAAAAGGCTCCCTCCCCGAGGGAGCTGTCATCGAGCTTGCTCGATGACTGAGGGGGTTCGCGCCCCATGTAACTTGAACGAACTTGCCGCATGGCGGGCGATCAATGGTCGCCCCTACGGCTGTTGGAGGCAACCATGATCAATTTCCGCGCCATCACCGAGGACAACTTTGACGCCATCATCAGCATGAAGCGCCCTGACGATGAGCATTTCGTGGCCAGCAACGCCTATTCGCTGGCGCAAGCCTGGCTCTACCGGGATGCGGGGGATGTATATCCCTTCGCCGTTTACAACGACGATGAGCCGGTGGGCTTCATGCTGCTGGATGAAGACCTGGACGAGAAATGCCTCATCATCTGGCGCATCATGTTTCCGGCGGAGAACCAGTTCAGGGGTTATGGCACGGCTGCCATCCGGGAGATCATCCGCCTGGCGGGGGAAAGCGGGAAGTATGACTTCCTGCTGATCAACTATGCGCCGGACAACAAGATCGCCGAGCATGTCTACACCAAGCTGGGCTTCCGTCCCACGGGGGGATTCGAGCATGGCGAGTACGAGCTGCGGCTTGATCTGAAATAAGAAAGAGGTCAGTGACCATGAATCCTTCCTACCTGCTTGTCATTCTCGGCGTGGTGATGGTGTCCTATTCCGGCCCGCTGGTGAAGATGGGGCTGCACTATGGCGCCAACCCGGCCACCATCGCCATGATGCGCATGGCCCTGTCGGCGGTGATCCTGCTGCCGCTGCTTTTCGTCCGCCGGAAGGGGGAAAAGACCACCCCTGCGCAGAGCCTGCTGAAGATGACCCGCGGCCAGTGGCTGTGGAGCGTCGCGGCCAGCGTGTGCCTGGCGCTGCATTACCTGACCTGGATGACCTCGCTGGATGCCACGTCCACCTTCGCTTCCGTGGCGCTGGTCTGCACGCAGCCGCTGTTTGTGGCGGCGCTCTCCGGCATTGTGCTCAAGGAGAGGATGCCCCGGGAGGCCGTGCCCGGCGCGGTGGTGGCCGTTATCGGCGCGCTGCTGATTGCCGCGGACGGCCTGGGCAGCCAGAGCGCCGGTGACCTCAGGGGGGCGCTGCTGGCCCTTGCGGGTGCCATCATGATGGCGGGGCACTGGCTGTGCAACCGCTATGCCCGCAAAACCGTGGAGGCGCTGCCGTTCATGGTGCTGCTCTATGCACAGACGGCGCTGCTGCTGGCGCTGGCGCTGCCCTTCCTGGGCGGCTTTCGGATGACCTGGATGGCGCTGCTGGCCGTGGCAGGCCTGGCGGTGGGCTGTACGCTCCTGGGCCATTCGATGTTCACCCTCGCGCTGGGGAAGGTGTCGGCGACGGTGGTATCCTTCGCCATCCTCGGCGAGCCTGTCGGCGCGATGGTCTGGAGCTACTTCATGTTCGGCGAGGTGCCGCAGACGCTGGTCTTCATCGGCGGTCTGGTGATCGTGGCGGGCCTGGCGCTGTACCTGACGGGGACGACGGGGCTGCTGAAGAGAAAGCAGAGCTGAGCCTTCGCCCCCTTCCCAAAACACCGATTCTGTGGTAAACTGTAAGAACGAATTATAAGGAGGTACCCTCCCATGGCTGAGGAAAAGAAAGAGAAGAAGGGCTTGTTTGCCCGTCTGCGCGAGGGCCTGTCGAAGACCCGCGACGTGCTGACCGGCCGCGTGGATAATCTGGTCAAGGAAACCCGTAAGATCGACGAGGACTTCTATGAGGAGCTGGAGGACATTCTCATCATGTCCGACTGCGGCATGAAGGCCACCATGGTCATCATGGACGAGCTGCGCGAGCGCGTGTCCGCCGGTAAGGTCAAGGATGCGGAGACCGCCCGCCAGATCCTCAAGGACATTATGGTTGAGCAGATGAACATTCCCCGTCCGCCGCTGCGCTGGCCCATGGTGATGATGGTCGTGGGCGTCAACGGCGTGGGCAAGACCACCACCATCGGCAAGCTGGCCCTGCGCTTCCAGGACATCGGCCGCCGCATCATCCTGTGCGCGGCGGACACCTTCCGCGCCGCCGCTGCCGAGCAGCTGACCGTCTGGGCTGACCGCGCCCGCGTGCCGATCGTCAAGCATGCCGAGGGCGCCGACCCCGCCGCCGTGGTCTTTGATGGCGTGAAGTCCGCCAAGGCCCAGGGCGCAGACCTTCTCATTGTGGACACCGCCGGCCGCCTGCACAACAAGAAGAACCTGATGGACGAGCTGAACAAGATGCGCCGCGTCATCGACCGCGAGTACCCCGAAGCCGAGGTACGCTGCATGCTGGTGCTGGACGCCACCACGGGTCAGAATGGCCTGGCCCAGGCCCGCGCCTTCAAGGAGGTCTGCGAAATCGGCGGCATCATCCTCACCAAGCTGGACGGCACCGCCAAGGGCGGCATCGCC
>JAFXDB010000075.1 GCA_017516305.1 Clostridia bacterium
CGCGCTGGGCCTGCAGCAGGAGACGGTGGGCTATTTCTGCACGGATGTGGTGGAGGGTGAGATGGCCCACGCCCGCTTTTACCCGGAGGAGGTGCGCGCGCAGTTCCCCAGGTGCCGTTACCGCCGCTACAACATGAGCGAGATCGTCAACGCGGTCATCGGTGCGGGCTTCACGCTGCAGCGGCTGGACGAGCATCCTGCCTGGGAGAACCCGGAATTGCCCGGGGAATTCACCATCCTGGCGACGAAAAGCGAATAAGAAATCGAAGCAACAGAAAACTCCCGGAATACACCCTGGTAAATGAGCGTGTTCCGGGAGCTTTTTTGCGATAGGGTATAATTCGGGATAGTTATTTGGCAGTACTCTCCGCCCACTTCATCACAGCCTCCGCCGCCGCCTTCGTCATGCCGGGGACGGCGAGAAGCTGCTCCTCGGTCGCCTCGCGGATGGCCTTCATGGAGCCGAGCTTCGTCAGCAGGGCCTTGCGGCGCTTGGGGCCGATGCCGGGGATGTCCTCCAGCTGGCTGTGGATGCTGGCCTTGCCACGCAGGCCGCGGTGGTGGGTGATGCAGAAGCGGTGGGCCTCGTCACGCACGCGCTGGATCAGGTGCAGCTCCGGCGTGTGGTGATCCAGGAGGATGGGTTCCTCGCGGTCGGGGAGGAAGATCTCCTCCTGCTTCTTCGCCAGACCAAACATGTGAATGTCGGCGGGAGCAACGCCCATGTCCAGCAGCGCCTGCCGGGCAAAGCGCAGCTGCTGCGGGCCGCCGTCGATGAGCACGAGGTCGGGCAGGTCGCTGAACTTGCCGCCAACGGGAGAGAGTCCGGCAGCTTCGCGCTCCGCCTTTTCGGCAAGACCACGGGCGAAGCGGCGGCTCAGCACCTCGTTCAGGGAGGCGAAGTCGTTGGCGCCCTCGACCGTCTTGATGCGGAAGCGGCGGTACTCCTTCTTCGCCGCCACGCCGTCGATGAACACGACCATGCTGGCCACGCTCAGCACGCCCTGGGTGTTGGAGATGTCGTAGCCCTCAATGCGCCGGGGCGCTTTTTCCAGACCCAACGCTCTGCCCAGGGCCTCGCAGGCGCCGGTGGTGCGCTCCTCACGGATGGAGGCTTTCGCGTTGCGCTTTTCCAGGGCGTCGGCGGCGTTTTTTGCCGCCAGGAGGACGAGATCGTGCTTTTCGCCGCGCTTGGGGGTGGTCAGGGTCACGGCGCTTCGCAGCGCACCCTGGGCCTCCTTCTGCTGCCGGAGCCACTGCTCCAGCTGCTCCCGGCTGCCCTCAGGCAGGGTCTGCACCAGGATGTTGCGGGGGATGAGATTGCCGTCCTCATAATACTGGGTCATGAACTCCGCCAGCACTTCGCCGGGATCCTCGCTGCCCTCGCGGGGGAGGGCAAAGTGGTCGCCGCCGATCATGCGGCCTCCGCGGACGTAGAAGATGTGCACCATCGCGTCCAGGCCGTCCTGAGCCAGGGCGATGACGTCCTGCTCGCTCCGGTCGGTCTGGATGGCAATTTGACGCTCCATCAGCCCCTCGATATCGCGGATCTTGTCGCGCACGGCGGCGGCACGCTCGTATTTCAGCTGGGCGGCGCAGTCCATCATTTCCTTGTGCAGCACCTTCAGCACCTGCTGGTAGTCGCCGCCCAGGAAGGCCAGCACGCCGTCCATCATGTCCCAGTAGGCTTCCTCGGTGCACTTGCCGGCGCAGGGAGCCATGCATTTGCCGATCTCGTAGTTGACGCAGGGTCTGCAGGGGCTTTTCAGCGGCAGCTCCTTTTTGCAGGTGCGCAGGGGAAAAACGCCACGCACGGCCTCGATGACCTGACGGACGGCGGTGGCGCCGATGTAGGGGCCGAAGTACTTTGCGCCGTCCTTTTTGCCCGTTCCGCCTTCGGGCATGCGCCGCGCCAGCTCCAGGCGGGGAAAGGGCTCCTTCAGGTTGACGCGGATGTAGGGGTAATGCTTGTCGTCCTTCAGAAGGATGTTGTAGTGGGGCCGGTGGAGCTTGATGAGGTTGCACTCCAGGCACAGAGCCTCCAGGTTGGAATCACACAGCAGGACGTCAAAGTCGGCGATGTTGGCGACCATAGCGGCCACCTTGGGCGTGTGGTCGGTATCGCGGAAGTAGCTGCGGACGCGATTTTTGAGGTTCACCGCCTTGCCGACGTAGATGATCGTCCCCTCGGCGTTCTTCATCAGGTAGCAGCCGGGGGAGTCGGGCAGCATGGCGATCTTGGTTTCAAGCTTTTCGCCCCAGTCGCGTCTGGGCATGGCGGTCGCCTCCTTTCGTTTTGCATACGGATATTATACGGGCTACCTCCGGGGAAGTCAATTGAAACAGGGGGATGCTTATGTCATGCTGCCCTGCGTGTACGTGCCGTCCACCAGGTCGGCGACGCCTGCCAGCAGCATGATCACGCCCTGCACACGGTGGGGCTGGATGATGTAGCTGCCGCGCCGGTCCTGGGTAACGAGGTCGGCGGAGATGAGGGGCTTCAAGTGGTGGTACACCTGTCCGGAGGAGGAATAGCCGCAGTCGCTGACCAGCTCGGCCACGGTGCGGGGCTTGCGGAGGATCGCCAGCAGCATGTTCAGCCGATCGTTGCTGCCCACGCATGCCAGCACCTTTTCTGCCGTACCCTTTTCGATCAGCGTCAGGAGGCTGTCTGTGTTCAGGTCGTTTTTGACCCAGGTGGACTGCCGACCGCCGGAGGCAAACACGCCCAGGTAGGTGATGCGGCCCGAATTGCCGTTTTCGCCGCAGTGATCCTCCAAGTCGCTCAGAAGGGACGAGATGCGCTCGTCGGGATGCATGCCGATCATCTTTTCCACATGGCCGACCTTCGGGTTGGGGTCGCCGGTGGCACAGGGCGGAAGCTGCGGGGCAAACTGCTTCAGTGCAGCCATCATGGTGGACTGCAGTTCGTTCATCTGCTGCTTCAGGGCGTCGAGTTCTTCTCCAAAGTTGCGTTCCATGAGATCGTCTCCTTGATGTTGAAAATTCGGAATTGCGCACATCCGTAATTACAGTATACTATGTTCATGAACAGTTGTCAAGGGGAACAAAGAAAATAGTTTGGAATTCCGTAAAAGTAAACAAGGACAACACCCGCCATCGCGGATGCTGTCCTTCCGTTCATGCAGTTGCCGTGTTTGCAAAGCTCAGCGTACCTGCAGACCGTACTGGTCGTCCAGACGGTTGGGAATGGTGTGCCAGAGGACGGCCTCGACCTTGCCGATGATCTCGCTCCGCTTCACCGGGCCCTTGTCGCGGCTGTCCAGGGAGTTGGTGCGGTTGTCGCCCATGAGGAAATACTCGCCCTCGGGGACGGTGTAGGGGCCGAAGTTGCTGTGCCCCTTGTGGTAGATGAAGTCCTCGTCGATGGGCAGAGGATTGCCCTGGCGGTCATAGCCGCCCACGTTCAGGCCGCTGGCGTCGGTGACGTACAGATCGCCCTGGATCAGCTGCACCGTGTCGCCGGGGAGGCCCACCACGCGCTTGACAACGTTGTAGCCCTTGTCCTCATAGTGGCAGACGACCACATCGAAGCGCTCCGGGTCGCCGCCAACGTTAAAGTAGAAGCCGATATCGGTGAAGGGGATGCCGAAGAAGCCCGCGCCGTAATCGGTCTTGGAGACGTACATGATTTCCCTGTCCCGCAGGGTGGGGTACATGCTGTTGCCGTCCACAAAAACCGGCTCAAAGATGAAGGAGCGCACCACGAAGGCGATGGCCAGGGCAGCAATGATGGTGACGACCCACTCCAGCACCTCCTGCTGCCAGGTCTTTTTCTTCTTCTTTTTCTTGCCCTCGCCCTCGTCGCTGTCCTCGTCCTTGCGGGCGCGCAGGGGGTTCAGGTTGGCCAGGGAGGGGAGGAGCTTCTTTTCTGCGGCGGGCTCCTGTACAGGCTGCTCGCCGGGGGTGTGCAGTTCATTGTCGGTCATGGGGGATTCCTCTCTTTCTGCGGCTTTTCCGGGCAATGCGGGATGTTCGGATATATAACGCGTCAGCCCGTCAAAAACCTGCAATAGCGTTCTGTGTCCGAGTATAGCACTTTCGGGTGCATGGGGCAAGGGGCCGCGGACGAAAAATACATCTGCGCGTTCCAAATGTCCTCAGGCGTCGCCGTGGAGCCAGAAGGCGGGCTTGACCAGCGCGGTCTCCGTCTCCGTGTCCATTTCCAGCACCATCAGGCTCTTTTCGCCGGTGATGCGCTTGCGCAGGGGCTTGGCGGTGGACATGACAAAGGCGCTGCCCACCACGTCCACGCCGAATTCACGCATCAGGTCAACCATGCCCTTGGCGGTGCCGCCGCCCTTGAGGAAGTCGTCCACGATGAGGCACCGGCTGCCCTCCTTCACCGCGCGGCGGGACAGGCTCATGGTGCCGATGCTGCCGGAGCCGGTGACGTAGTTGATGTTGATCTCGCTTCCCTCGTAGGCCTTCGACGCGCGGCGGGCGATGACCAGCGGCACACCCAGGGCGTGGGCGGTGGCATAGGCCACGGGGATGCCCTTGGTCTCCATGGTCAGGACGAAATCCGGCTGGGCGGCATAGTACTCCGTTGCGATGATCTCGCCCATGCGGCTGACAACCTCGGGGTCAGCCAGGACGTCGGAGGAGTACAGGAAGCCGCCGGGCAGCACGCGGCCGGGGCCGGAGAGCTTCTGGCACAGGTCGCCCACGAACTGGCGCGCGGCGGGACGCTTCACCTTCGTGCGGTAGCGCACGCCGCCGGCAGCGCCCGTCACCGTGACCAGCTCGCCCAGGCCAAACTGGTTGACCACCTCGCGCAGCAGGTCGATGTCCTCGCTCATGGTGGACTTGGCTGCGCCAAAGAGGTCGCAGAAATAGGAAAGGGTGAAAATCTTATTCGGTTCGGCAGTGAGGATCTTCATCATGGCGCTCATGCGCTCGTTGCGGCGGATCTTTTCCACGGGTCTTTCGCTCCTTCATGTCATACGGGGGCAGAGAAATGTATCCCGGACATTATAGCACAGGTTTGCGAATGATGGAATACCTTTTTTGAAAAAATGTTCGGATTTCTGCGGAAATTCTGCGACCCCTTCTGCGGCGCGGCAGGAACCGACTGAAAACGGCGCGGTGATGAATGCGGCTGCCGGGTCAATTGGCGGCGTCCCACAGGTTCCGGACGGCCGGAAGGAAGAGGTTCTCCTTCATGACGGACAGGTCGCGGGCAGGCTCCTTGCCGTAAAGTACCTGGTCGGCGTAATCCAGGATGAGGGCCATGTCGCTCTCCAGGATGGCGTGGCCGTCAAGATGGATGATCATGCGGTTGTTTTCGCCCGCCCCCAGCAGCTCCCAGGCGGGCTGGGCTCCGGCGACGGCCATCACCTGGCCCTCGACGTTGTTCCAGGCTTCGCTGATGACGCCGGTGACCAGGATGTAATGGCGGTTCTCCGCCGCGCACAGGGCGGCGAGGAAATGCTGATCGAAGGGCAGCATCTGCGGGGTGGGGGTGAGGCGGAAGTTCTCGTTGAACCAGTGGCGTTCGCTGCTGGAGCGGATGACGGAGAAGCTTTCGCAGGTGCCGTTGGTCCACAGACCGTTGCCGTCGGCGTTGACATAGCCCAGGGGCGACAGGTCGAAGGTCTTGCCCTCGCAGGAGGTGCGGAGCATACCCAGACCGCCCGCTCCGGAGCAGCTGGGCACGATAAACATGATCCGCCGGTCAAAGGCGCCGGCCACTGCCGCGGATTTGCCGAACCTGCTGACGCCGCCGACGATGGAGTATGCGGGCTGGATATGCAGGGCCTCTGCCGCGCCGTCCTCCAGGGCGTCGATGATCTTCGACACGCCCCAGGCCCAGGCGCACAGCACGCCGGTCTGGGTGGAGGGCGTGCTGCCGTAGGGGTACAGGGTGTAGAATAGCCCCGTGCGGGAGGTGTTGTCCGCCGCCACGTCATAGGGCGCATAGGCAAAGGCTGCGTATCCGCGGGTGACGGCATACTGTGCCGCCGGGCTCGGGCCCCAGAAGCTGTATTCGATGTAGTACGGCCAGCCGCCCTCGGGAGCGTCGCCCTCCGGCAGGCGGAAGGGGACGGCCAGGGTGACCTCGCGGCCGTCACGGCTGACGATGATGTGCAGCGTGGTTCCCTCCACGCGCCAGGTCAGGGTCTCCTCCGAGCCGTCGGGGAGGATGCCGTACATGTACATCTCATACAGCCCTCTGATCTCGGCGCGGCGGCGTGCCCAGTTCTCCGGGGTTTTCACCGGGGAGCCGTCTGCGAAGGTCATCAGGTCGGGGATGGCATAGGAGGGCGTGAGGGTCAGCGGGGAAGGGTAGGCGGACGCGGCGGCGTCATCGCCCCAGCGCAGGCCGCTCTCCTCTGCGGAAGCGCTGGTGAGGAAGGCAGCGGACAGGGTGCACAGCAGCGTGATGAGGAAAAAGAGCTTCATTGGGACGCCTCCTTTGCGTTCAGTCAAGGGCGGTTTCCAGGGCCTGGATGACGAACTGGCGCACATCGCCGCATACGCCGTGCCAGTGGGCGGCGGCGCAGCGGGCCAGATGCTCGTCCGGCAGGGACATGAGCAGATCCAGCCCGGGTGCGGCGGGATCGTCGGTCAGGGTGAGGAGCCAGTCATCCACGCCGCACTGGCGCACCGTTTCGACCTCCGGTATGGGGGGCATGGGCGAGGCGGCGTCGTAATTTTCCGTCAGCCGGCCCAGCACCAGGGTGTACACCGCCTCCACGCAGGCACGCCAACGCTCCTGCAGGAGGGTGATGTGCTTGCCGGCAGGAAGGTAGAGCACCAGATCCATCAGCGCGGCTGCCTTATCCAGCAGGCGCAGATGGATGCACATGCGCCCGTCGGGGAGGATGAAGGCCTCGGCCGGGGCCATCTGCTCGCCGGCAAAGCGGGTGCGCCATTCGGCGGCACGGCTGTCGATCGTTTCCCGGCGGCTGGCGGGGACGCGCCGCACGAAGCTGTCCAGGATGTAATCCCCCTCGCCGGTCATTTCGATGAGGCTGCCCAGCGGGTGGGCGCGCATGGCGATCTGCCCCTGCTGTTCCATGTCCGAAAGGGCCAGCTGCATGGTGATGTAGTTCATCAGATCCGCCTCGGTCATTGCTTGCAGCAGCTGCATGGCCGTCACCGGCCCCAGCTGGCGCAGGGTATAGAGAATGACGAGGCGGTTCTCCGTTTCGGGGATGTGTCTGCGTTCCATATCGGCTTTCACCCGGCTTCTTGTTTTTTGGCATAGGAGTATTTTGACATGTGCCGCTCAAATCCTGCCGGGAATGAAAATTCTGCGGGGGGACGGAATGGCGGTGCACGAAAAAACCCGCGGGCCGGTGAAGGCACGCGGGTGAAGCTTGTCATGTCGGAATCGCGGGAAAAGGGCGAACCCTCCCGCTGCTGGGCTGCGCTCAGTCAACGATGAAGGGCGTGAGCTCCTTGAGCAGATCCTCGCACTCCTCAGCGTAGACCTCCAGGGTGACGGGCTTGGACCAGTCCAGGGAGAAGATGCCCAGGATGGACTTGGCGTCAACCACGTGACGGCCGCTGCGCAGGTCGATGTCGTAGGGGTAGGCGCTGACGATCTGGACGAACTTGGAGCCGTCGCTCATCAGGTTCAGCTTGATGCTTACGCTGTTCATGGTGTTGCACCTCCTAATTTCTTGGTACGCCTGTATTCTATCATTTCAGGGAATAAATTGCAAGCGTTTTCCTGTGGAAATTATCCTGCGTATTGGTCATTTTGGAATGAAAATGCCGGGCTGATTTGTCAGAATCGGCAGGAAGGCAAAAAGGTTTTTTTCTGCAGCGGAGGATGAAAAGGGGTTCCCCCCGGCTGCGGGGACGAAAAATGTAAAGTTTCGGTTCAGCCATTCCATTTTCGGGAAGGTGGTGCTATAATAGATAGGATTGCAAATGCAGCACAGAAGGGAGGCGGCGGCATGGAGCAGGTGGAGGCAGGCGTTCTGGGTACGATCTACCGCAATGATGAGAACGGCTATACAGTGCTCAGCGCCCGCGTCGGGCGGCGGGAGATCACCATTGTGGGCACCCTGCCGGAAATGAGCCCCGGCGAGCAGGCTGTCTTCAGCGGCGAATGGGTGGAGCATCCCAGCTACGGCAGGCAGCTGCGGTGCACCGCCTGCACCCCGCAGCTGCCCACCACGAAGCTGGGCATCGAGCGCTACCTGGGCGGCGGCCTTATCCGGGGCGTGGGCCCCAGCACGGCGAAGATGATCGTCGAGCATTTCGGCGAGGAGACCCTGACCGTTCTTTCCGAGCATCCGGAGCGCCTGCAGGAGCTGCCCAAGATGGGCAAGAAGCGCTGGATCCGGATTGCCGAAGCGTACCGGGAGCAGGCCGGCGCCCGGGAGGCGATGGTCTTCCTGCAGACCTACGGCATTCCCACCTCCCTGGCGGGGAAGATCAGCAAGCTCTATGGCGACCGCACGGCTGACCTGATCCGCCAGAATCCCTACCGCCTTTGCGAGGACATCGACGGCGTGGGCTTCCTCACCGCCGACCGCATCGGCACGGCGCTGGGCATTGCACCGGACAGCGACGGGCGCATTGTGGCGGCCCTCAAATACATCCTGCGGGATGCGGCGGGCAGCATGGGCCATGTGTACCTGCCCCGGCAGGAGCTGATCGCCCGGGCGGCGCAGCTGCTGCGCGTGGAGGAGGCCCTGGTGGAGCGCCAGGTGGTGGAACTCATCCTGCAGCATGACCTGGTGTGCCTTACTGCAAACGGGGAGGAGCGCGTGTACCTGCCCCGCTATGACAGCGCGGAGAAGGAGGTCGCAGCCCGCCTTTGCGAGCTGATGGCCTGCGTCCCGCAGGGGAGCGGCGCCGGTGCGGAGAAGGAGATCGACCTGTTTGAACGCCGCCGCGGCATCAGCTTTTCCCTTCGCCAGCGCGAGGCCATCCTGGCTGCTGTCCGGCAGGGGGTGCTGGTCATCACCGGCGGCCCCGGAACGGGCAAGACCACCATCATCAACTGCATCATCAGCCTGCTGTCCCGGGAAGGGACGGTGGCGCTGTGCGCGCCGACGGGCCGGGCGGCCAAGCGCATGTCCGAGGCCTGTGGTGCCGAGGCGAAGACCATCCACCGCCTCCTGGAGGCGGGCGGCGAGGACGGACAGTTTGCCCGCAACCAGGAATGTCCCATCGAGACCGACTGCGTGATCGTGGACGAGACGTCCATGGTGGACATGATGCTGATGCGCTCGCTCCTGCGTGCCATTGAGCCGGGGACGCGGCTGATCCTGGTGGGCGACGCTGATCAGCTGCCCTCGGTGGGTGCGGGCAATGTCCTGGGGGACATCCTGGCAAGCGGCGTGGTGCCTGCCTGCCGCCTGACGGACATCTTCCGCCAGGGGGAGACGAGCCGCATCGTCGTCAACGCCCACCGCATCAACCGCGGCGAGATGCCCCTGCTGAACGAGAAGGGCACGGATTTCTTCTTTGAGCGGCGGATGAGCTACCCGGAGGCGGCGGCTTCCATCGTGGCGCTGGTGACGCAGCGGCTGCCCCGCTTCCTGAAATTCCCGGAGGACGAGGCCATCCGCCAGGCGGTGAGGCAGATTCAGGTGCTGGCCCCGGCCAAGAAGGGCGAATGCGGCGTCATCGTCCTCAACCAGATGCTGCAGGCGGCGCTGAATCCGCCGTCCCCGGCAAAGAAGCAGCTCACCTGGGGCGAGACCGTCTTCCGCCTGGGCGACAAGGTGATGCAGACGAAAAACGATTATCAGCAGGAATGGCGGCGGCACACGCCCTCCGGCTGGGAGGACGGCGCCGGCGTCTTCAATGGCGACGTGGGCTTCATCACCGACGTGGACGAGGAGGAGCGCTGCCTCACCGTCACCTTTGACGAGGAGAAGGAAGCCGTCTATGCCCAGCAGACCCTGGAAAACCTGGATCTGGCCTATTGCCTGAGCGTCCACAAGAGCCAGGGCAGCGAATTCCCCGTGGTCATTATGCCCGTGGCCGGCGGCCCGAAGATGCTGCTGACCCGCAACCTGTTCTATACCGCCCTGACCCGCGCCCGCCAGGTGGTGGTGCTGGTGGGCCGGGAGGAGGTGGTGCGCCTGATGGTGGAGAACGACCACATCCTGCGCCGCTGCACCTCCCTGACCGAACGCCTTCAGGCGGCTGCTGCACTGGTTTCCATACATTGAGAACGAAGGGGTGTACAAAGATGAAAAAGAGGGTAATTCTGCTGCTGTTCCTGGCCCTTGTGCTGTTGCCTGCCGCCGCCCTGGCAGAGGTGGCGGAGGATATCACCGACCGCTGCCTGTTCAATAACCGTGCGTTCGACCCGTACCACCGGGACGAAATGCGGGATGCGCACTATAAATCCTACTATGTCGGCAAGAACCTGTACATCACCGCGCCGGAGGGGGAACTGATCGGCTCGCTGGAGCTCAAGTGGCGTACCATCAATATGCCCGGCGTCATTATCATGTACATGGTGGACGGCGAATGGGTGGAGGTGCTGCGGGACGGCCCCAAATATGCCACGCAGTATATCGTGCTGCCCGAGAGCACGTCGGCCATCCGCATCGTGGCGCAGACCGATCAGCTGGAGCTGTGCAATGTGACGGTGCTGTCCCCCGGCGAGACGCCGGACTACATCCAGATCTGGCGCGACCCGCCGGAGAAGGTGGATCTGATGCTGCTGTCCACCCACCCGGACGACGAGGTGCTCTGGTTCGGCGGCCTCCTGCCCTATTATGCGGCTGAGCAGGGCAAGGAGGTGCTGGTGGTCAATGCCGTGTATGGCTGGTACTACCGCCGCCTGGAGCTGCTGGACTCCCTGTGGACCTGCGGCGTGGACATCTATCCCGTCATGCTGGGCTACCCCGATGTTTACGAATCGATCACCGCCGTTCACCAGGCCTGGGATGAGCGGAACCGCGACCCCGAGAACAGGATCGTTTCCATCATCCGCCAGTACGAGCCGGATGTGGTGGTCCTGCATGACACCAACGGCGAGTATGGCCACAGCGCGCATATCTACTTCTGCCGCCTGGGCCAGCAGGGCGTTGAGCGCGCGGCTGACCCGGCGCAGCACCCGGAATCCGCCGCTGAGTGGGGCGTATGGGACGTGCCCAAGACCTATATCCACCTCTACCCGGAGAATCCGCTGAAGATGGACTGGAATCAGCCGCTTTCCGCATTTGGAGGCAGAACAGGACTGGAGGTGGCCGGAGAAGGCTTCCTCTGCCATAAATCGCAGCACGAGCGCTGGAATATGGAGCGGAGTATCGCGTATGACAACTCGCTCTACGGCCTCTGGCGCACCACGGTCGGCCCGGATGTGGTGAAGACGGATATGTTTGAGAACATTCCGGAAGAATAACGACCGGATTGTACAGGCGGCGGGAAGCGCGTGGCTTTTTTCCGTATTTTCGCACGGCAAACCGT
Source organism: Clostridia bacterium (assembly GCA_017516305.1). Lineage (GTDB taxonomy): Bacteria > Bacillota > Clostridia > Christensenellales > Aristaeellaceae > UBA11524. The sequence continues at coordinate 11,416 of JAFXDB010000075.1, forward strand.
TGACAAGCCAGACCGCAGAGGGTATCATGGTTGACGTTCTTTACTGTATCTATGGAAGGGGATTCCCATCATGAAGAAGATCGTGACGAAGTTCGGCGGCAGCTCCCTGGCGGATGCGGGACAGTTTGCCAAGGTCAGGAGCATCCTGCTGATGGACGAGGCGCGCCAGTATGTTGTGCCCTCCGCGCCCGGCCGCCGCTTCAAGACCGACGATAAGGTGACCGACCTGCTCTACAAGTGCCACCGCCAGGTGGAGAACGGCGAGGACTTTGAGGAGACCTTCGACCTCATTGCCGCCCGCTATATGGACATCTGCGAGGAGCTGGGCCTGAAGGTGGACATCTCCGCCGCCCTGGACGAGGTGCATGACCGCATCGCCGGGGGCGCCAACGCGGATTACTGCGCTTCCCGCGGCGAGTATCTCAACGGCCTGCTGCTGGCAGACTATATGGGCTGGCGTTTCCTGGACGCGGCGCAGGTCATCCGCTTTGACGATGACGGCGCCCTGGACGCGGAGCTGACCAACACCCTGATGGCGGAAGCCCTGGCGGACGGCGTGCCCACGGTGGTGCCCGGCTTCTTCGGCGCCTATGCCGACGGCACGGTGCACACCTTCTCCCGCGGAGGCTCCGACATCACCGGCGCCATCGTGGCCCGGGCGGTGAATGCGGCGGTCTACGAGAACTGGACGGATGTTTCCGGCTTCCTGATGGCTGATCCCCGCATCGTGGACGATCCCCGCGAGATCAGCGTGGTGACCTACAAGGAGCTGCGCGAATTGAGCTACATGGGCGCCTCCGTCCTGCATGAGGACGCGATGTTCCCCGTGCATAAGGCGGGCATCCCGACCAATATCCGCAACACCAACGATCCCACCCATCCCGGCACCATCATCACCCTCAACGCGCCTGCGGACGCCAAGAACCCCACCATCACCGGCATTGCCGGCCGCAAGGGCTTCTCTATCGTGAGCGTGGAGAAGGCGATGATGAACAGTGAGCTGGGCTTCGGCCGCAAGGTGCTGGCTGCCTTTGAGGATAACGGCGTGTCCTTCGAGCATCTGCCCACGGGCATCGACACCATGTGCGTGGTGGTGGCCGGCGCGGCCCTGGCGCCCGTGCGCGAGAAGGTGCTGGCGCAGATCGTTGCCTCCACCAGCCCGGACATCATCACCGTCCATGATTACATGTCCATCATCGCCACCGTCGGCCGGGGCATGGTCAACAACTGCGGTACCGCCGCGCGCCTGTTCAGCGCCATGAGCAAGGCCGGCATCAATGTCCGCATGATCGACCAGGGCTCCAGCGAGCTGTCCATCATCGTGGGCGTGGACGATGCGGATTACGAAAACACCATCAAGGCCATTTACAACGCCTTTGTGCGCTGAGAAATGCAAATGCAACGGAGCGTCTGTGTGAAAACGACGCTCCGTTTTCCCCGTTATGTGGGGGGAGGAATTGCCGATGCTGCTGACCTGGCAGACCTTTGCCATCGTGTGTCCGCTGGTGTTCCTGGCGGGTTTTATTGATTCCATCGCCGGGGGCGGGGGACTGATCTCCCTCCCTGCGTACTACCTGGCGGGATTGAACCCTGCCCTGGCTGCGGGAACAAACAAGCTCTCCGCCGGTCTGGGGACGATCGTGTCCGCCTGGCGCTACATCCGCGGGCGGCGGGTTCTGTGGCGCATCGGGCTCATGGCCGCCCTGGGCGCTTTCCCCGGCAGCTGGCTGGGGGCGCAGGTGCTGCAGGCGGTGCCGGAGAATGCCGTGCGCATCATGATGATCGCCGCCATCCCGCTGGTGGCGCTGGTGGTACTGCGGCAGCGGGGCGGCATGTCCCGGCGGCGCACGCCGGTGGAATGGGATGCGCCGGTGGCCCTTGCCATCGGCCTGGCCGTGGGCTTCTACGATGGCCTGGTGGGCCCCGGGACGGGCACCTTCCTCATTCTCGCCTTCACCATGCTCCTGGGCATGGAGGGCGTCATGGCCTCCGGCACGGCCAAGATCGTCAACCTGACGAGCAATTTGGCGGCCCTGCTGGCCCTGATGACGACGGGGAATGTACTCCTGCTGCTGGGCCTGCCTGCGGCGTTTTGCGGCATGGCGGGCAACTGGCTGGGTGCGGGGCTGACCATGAAGCGGGGAACGCGGATGATCCGCGCCGTTTTGCTGGTGGTGCTGGCACTTCTGCTTGCCAAAATGGTCTATGATGTGCTATAATAATCTGTCAAGCTATATTTATCGGGAGGAATCTGCATGAGCAAGCCTGAGATCACCCTGCGCGTGCCCGGAGACAAGGCCTGGGCGCTGGTGCTGCGCCTGGCGCTGGGCGGCGTGGCCATTCTCAAGGACCTGGACGCGGGCACCTTGGATGACCTGCGTCAGGCCTCCGACGAGGCCTGCGACTGCCTGCTGCACCAGGGCCGCACGGCGGAGACGCTGACGCTCACCGTCCTGGATGGCGGCGATGCGCTGACGGTGAGCCTTGAGGCGGAATTCTCCGGCGAGAAGGCGGACGGTTACTGCCGGGAGGAGACGGAGATCTCCCAGGTGGTGCTGGAGACCCTGGTGCCCCAGGTGACGCTGCATGCGGCGCCGTGCGGCTGCATCGGCCGCATCGACCTGACGCTGCCCAAGGCAGTGCGCATGGGGGCGTGACGATATGGACGACACGCGCCTGATTCCGCTGCTGGCGGATTATGCAAAGACCCGCGACCGGGACGTGCTGGCGCAGCTTGTGGAGGGGTATCTGCCCCTGTGCAGGTCCATTGCGCGGCGTTTCCGCGGGCAGGGCGTGGAGCAGGAGGATCTGGAACAGGTGGCGGCCATGGTGCTGATGAAGGCGCTTGACCGCTTTGAGCCCGAACGGGGCTTCAAATTCTCCACCTTTGCCATGCCCACCATTGCGGGCGAGGTGCGCAACTATCTGCGCGATAAGGGCGGCGCCATCCGCGTCAGCCGCGATACCCGCTCGCGCCTGTATCAGTTGAACAAGGTGCAGGAGGAGCTGATGCACCGCCTGCAGCGCGAGCCCTCCCTGAAGGAAACGGCGGAGGCCATGGGCGTTACGCCCGAGGAGCTGCTCGGCCTCCTGGACGCCCGCGACGCCTCCGATGTGGTGAGCATGGAGGCGGCCCTGGGCAGTGACGAGGACAGCCAGAAGCTGGAGAGCCGCCTGGGCGTTACAGAGGGCGGCTACGAGAACGTGGAGCAGCGCGAGTGGATGGCCTGGGTGCTGCAGCAGGTGACGCCGCAGGAGCGGCTGCTGCTGGAGAAGCGCTTCATTGAGCGCCTGGGTCAGCGGGACACCGCCCGCATCCTGGGCGTGAGCCAGATGCAGGTCAGCCGCATGGAGCGGCGCGTCCTGGCCCGCCTGCGCACCATGACCGAGCAGTGGCAGACCCTGCACTGAGCCAATCGACCCTATCTTCCTGACCAACGCGACGAAAGGAAGTCACCATGGATAACCAGTTCTACCAGCCGGGCGGCAACCCGCCGACGGGCTACACGGGAGGCTTTGTGCCCCAGGGCGGGCAGGCAGAGCCTCCGGCAGCCCCCTACGGCGCACCGGCGAACCCCTACGGCACGATGGCGCAGGGCAGTCCCTACGGTGCCCAGGGGAATCCCTACGATACGATGGCCCAGGGAAACCCGTATGTGCAGCAGCCGAATTCCTATGATGCGATGGCCCAGGGGAATCCCTATGCAGCGCAGGGGAATCCTTACGACCAGATGTATCAGGGTGCCCCTTATGCGCAGCAGCCGAATCCCTATGATGCAATGGCGCAGGGCAATCCCTATGACCAGATGAACCAGGGCAATCCCTATGGGGGCCAGCCCAACCCCTACGATCAGCTCAATGGCGGCTATGCACAGCAGCCCCAGCAGTCGCCCTACGGCACCGTGCAGCAGCCCTATGCGGATCCCGGCGCGATGCAGGCCCCCTATTCGCAGGATGGGTATGAGCACCTGTTTGCGCAGGGCCAGCCGGGACAGGAGCAGGCGGCTCCGGTTCAGCAGGCGCAGCCCGTCGGCCAGGCCTTCGCAGGCGCTGCCGTTCCGCTGGCGCCGGGCGCAAAGAAGCGCCTCAGCCCGTCGGATATCGCTCTCATCGTGGTGGCGATGCTGGCGGTCATCGGCTTTGCGGTCTGGTATATCTACACGACCTACGCCCCGCAGGCAGCGCCTTACGGCCAGGTGGCCACTGGCAGCCTCAGCGCCATCCACAGCGGCAGCGTCCTGGTGGTGCGCAATGAGATCCCCTACGACGCAGAGGGCGTCAACTCCGTGCTTTACCAGGCGGAGGAGGGCGGCAGGGTTACCCGCAACACGGTCATCTGCTCGGTCTACTCCACGGGCTACAGCGCCAGCGCGGTGCGTCAGCTGCAGGAATACCGGGACGAGATCCGCACCTATCAGCACAGCCTGATCGACAGCAGCACCATTCGCGACACCAAAATGGAGGATTACAACGCCAATGTTCTGAACCTGGCGCTGGAGATCCGCGCGGTGATGGCGGGATATGAGGGGTCGCTGCCTAATATTGAGGATCAGCTGACCCAGGTGGTCACCGAGCGGCAGCTGTACTTTGACCAGCTGTACGCCTCCGATCAGCGCTTTTCCCGCATGAAGGATGACGAACGCAGCCAGATCCAGCGCATCAACAGCTGGACCCTGCCCTACAAGGCCACCACGGACGCCCTGGTCTCCTTCTATTCCGACGGGTACGAGTACGTCATCAACGGCAGCAACTACACCACCTTCGGCCCGGACGCTATCCGCGCCATCATCAACGGGCAGAAGCCCTCCGGTGCAGGCCCCTCCAAGGGCAGCACCACCATCTACCGCCTGGTCAAGGACAACGAGTGGTTTGCCCTCTTCCTCTCCGATGACACAGAGTGGAATCCGGTCAAGGGTGAGACGTACGAGCTGCAGCTGGAGCGCTTTGGCGGCGTACCGGTCACGGCGGAGGTCGTGGACTTCACCAAGGCCGGCGGAGAGCCGCTGGTGCGGCTGCGCATCGTCGGGTCGGTGGAGCAGGTGATGTACCTGCGCACCTGCGACGCGGTGCTGGCGGAGAGCATGACAACCCTGGTGGTCAATGCCCGCGCCATCTACATGCAGGACGGCATGACCGGCGTGGTCGTCAAGGACGGCTCCACCGAGTCCTTTATCCCCGTCAACGTCATCTACGAGGTGGACGGCAACGCGTACTTCCAGACTGTGCAGCAGGGACTGATCTACGAGGGCTCCACCGTGCGCCTGTTCGACTGATTTTTCCCTCTTTTCCCCTTTATCTCATCATCAGATCAGGGAGGTGCCGGCATGCAGACACAGCAGCTGCGGATCCGCCTGGAGGAGATCCGCGCCAATCTGGCGGCGGCCTCCGGCGGACGGTATGCACCGCCGGAGATCATCGCGGTGACCAAGACCCACCCGGCGCAGGATATCCTGCCCCTTGCGGAGCTGGGCGTGGAGAGCATTGGCGAGAACCGCGTGCAGGAGATCCTGGAAAAGCTGCCCGGATTGGCAGAAAACGGCGAAAAATTCCGGATTCACCTCATCGGGCGGTTGCAAACCAACAAGGTTAAGTATATAATAGATAAGGTATGTATGATCCAGTCGGTGGATCGTCTGTCCCTGGCTGAGGAGATCGACCGCCAGGCGCGGAAGCATGGCGTGAGGATGCCGGTGCTGGTGCAGGTGTCTCCGGCAGGGGAGGAGCAGAAGGGCGGCATGCCGCCGGAGGATGTGCGCCCCTTCCTGGAGAAACTCCGGCAGATGCCGGGCGTCGAGGTGCAGGGCCTGATGGCCGTGATGCCCAACACCCGGGACGAGGCTTACCTCTCCGGCCTCTTTGCGGATATGCGCCGCCTTTTTGAGCAGCTGCGGGAGGAGAACATCCCCGGCGTGAGGATGGAGCAGCTTTCCATGGGCATGAGCGGGGACTACCTGCTGGCCGCCCGCCACGGCGCCACCATGGTGCGCATCGGCAGCGCGCTGATGGGCGCCCGCAGCTATCCGCAGCACATTGAATGAAGGATCGGGAGCCTGAGGCTCCGGGAGGACTGATATACATGGCGATGAAGGATTTCATGCAGAAGATGCAGGGCTGGGTGGACAAAGCGACCACCCGCCGTGAGGAGGGCCCGAAGGGGAATGTGCCCCAGACGACGGGCCCTGTGACCGGCTTCCAGCCCCTCATCCGGCGGCCCAAGGCAGCCCCTCCGACGGAGGATGTGCACCCGGCTGCGGCCTTTGGCGGCGCGGCGCCCGCGGGGGTGAACCGCGACAGCATGCCCCAGTATATGCCGCCGCTGCAGCCCGTGCAGCCCCAGGCGGTGCCGGTGCAGAATGCGCAGCCCCAGCCCTATGGCAATCATGCCTCCAGCCAGCCGATGCCGGCAGCGTCCCAGCCCATGAGCGGTACGCGCAGGCAGCAGCCCCTGCCGCCCCTGCAGAACAGCTACTACCAGGCCCGGCATGAAGCGTCCCCCGTGCAGAACAGCTGGCAGAACGGCTACACGCAGCAGCAGATGCAGTCCCAGCAGAGCTTTGCGACCCCGGCGACCGGCCCCCAGGCCACCGCTTCTGCCCCGCAGCCCCAGCAGCCGGATAATGTCTTCTATCTCAACACGGTCCAGGACAACCAGAACAACAATTACGCCATTGTCATGCGCGTGGCCCAGGTCAGCAGCATCGCCTCCTGCTATCACCTGCTGGAGTTCATGCAGAACGATGAGGCCGTCATCGTCAACCTGGATCAGATTTCGGACGCCACAGAAGCCAATCGCTGCATTGACATGCTTTTCGGCGCGGCCTACGCCATGAAGCAGAACTTTGAGCGCATTTCCACCCGCAGCATCTACCTCATTGCCCCCCGCCGGGTGCATCTGATGCCCAGCGACAGCATGATGCAGCTGAGCCAGACGGATCTGGAGCGCCGCTGGCCGGGCCTGTCCCGGATGGGCGCGCAGGAGAACCACCGCGGCCATCAGGAGGACTTTGCCCCGGCCTTCGGCCACCGCACCGCCGCCGCCCGCCCCGGTCAGTACACCGATTACGGCGGATTCAGCGGCCTGGGCCGCCGGTGAACACGCGTGACGACTGCATAATGTATTGCGAAGGAGAATAAACTATGATAACGCTTCTGATTGATATTTTCTGCCTGCTGCTGCTGATCCATTACATCCTCTACCTTCTGAAGGTTCCGGCCAACAAGTGGACGGAGCTGCTGCGCACGGTGATCGACCCGGCGCTGGATGTGACCCGTGGCCTGATGAAGCGTTTCCTGCCCTGGCTGGCCGGCAAGGGCATCGACTGGGCGCCCATCGTGCTGTTCGTGGCCCTGCGCCTGGTGTGCATCGTGCTGGGTCTGCTGGGCAAGCTGCCGCTGATCGGCTGGCTGTTCTGATGCGTCCGGAAGAGGGCGGACAGACGGCGCTGCGGCTGCGTCAGGCGGCGGAGCGGGCGGATCGGCTGGACACAGCCATCCCCGGGCGCTTCGTCACCGGCGAGGAACGGGCGCTGGCGCTCCATGCAGCGCGGGCTGCGGGCGTGGCGGCCTCCTTTGACGGCGGCTTCGCCATGGCGGAGCGCGTGCAGGTCTGCTTCCATCCCGCGTGGGCGGAGCCGGAGTTCACCGCCGTGTGGCTTCAGGCCCGGTGGGCGGCAAGGTTCGCCAGCGTTGGCCACAGCGACCTGCTGGGGAGCCTGATGGCCCTGGGGATGGATCGCAGCTTCTTCGGCGACCTGATCGCCCTGGAGGACAGGGCGTATCTGCTGGCGCTGCCGGAGGTGGCGTCGCGGCTGCCCATGGAGTGGACGCAGGCGGGCAATGTCCCCCTGAAGGTGACGCTGCTGGAGGCTGCGCCGCAGTTCGAGACGCCCCGGGGCGATATGCTGCGGGACACCGTGGCCTCCCTCCGGCTGGACTGTGTGCTGTCCGGCGGCATGAAGACCTCCCGGGCACGGGCGGCGGAGATGATCCGCCAGGGCCTGGTGATGGTGGATCACATGCCGGAGGAGCGGACGGATCGCATGCTGACGCCAGGTCAGCTGCTGAGCGTGCGCGGCTTCGGCCGCATCCGCCTGTGCGAGGTGGGCGATAGAACCCGCAAGGACAGGCTGCCGGTAGTGCTGGAGGTTTTTCAGCGCAAATGAAAAATCCGGCGGCGGAGAACGTCTGATAAAGGTAAACAATGGCGTCCGGGAGACGTCCTGACAAATGAAAGGAGCAACTGACATGAGCGAGAACGGCATGAGGCTGACCATCACGGACATTGAGTCCAAGAACTTCCTCCGTGTGGCCTCCGGTTACGATCCCAAGGAGGTGGATGCCTTCCTGGACTGCATCTGTGACGAAATGGAGCTTCTGCAGGGGGAGATCAGCGAACTGAACAGCCAGCTGAGCTTTGCCCGTGCTGAGACCCGCAAGGCCGAGGCGGCCAGCGGCTTCGTCACCCCTGCGGAGACGACCCCTGACGCTTCCCTGCTGGAGATCCTGGAAATGGCCAAGCGCGTGAAGGACATGACCATTGCCGACGCCCAGAAGAAGGCCGAGGAGATCGTTGCCGACGCGCAGGCGCAGGCGGATGCCGTCCTGGGCGGCCTGGAGGAGGAGCGCGAGCGCCTGAGCGAGAACCTTCGCGAGCTGCGCACCCAGGCCCGCACGTACCGTGACGCCGTTGCCACCCTCATCAGCGAGCAGCAGAGCCTGCTGGACGCTGTTGACCTGGGTGAGGACGAGGAGTAATAGCTGACAGGCAGGCCGGGGGATACGCTCCGGCCTGTTTTTTGGCTCTTCACGGAAAGTTAGGGAATGGTTTGTATGACATGGCGCAGACACCTTCACCGCCATTGCGGCTGCATCAGAGCCTCAAAGGGGAC
>JAFXDB010000076.1 GCA_017516305.1 Clostridia bacterium
ATGCGGCGTCTTTGCGGAGGGTTGCGCCCTCGTTCTTATTCATTCAAGCAACCCTCCGCAACGTCGCCGCCCCGATATGCAGCCGCCTTTCCGACATCTCAGGGGCAGGAGGGGGACGGGGGGGGGAAAATCGCCGTTCGATTCCCGGATAGGAAAAAGCGCCTTTGCGCCGCTTTCGGCGGGCGAAAGCGGCTTCCTACTTACATCGTTGGTCATTTCCTAAGAAAACGTGAAGAACCGTTTTTTCATGATACGACGCGAAGACCCGGAAAGGAGGCGGATGACCATGGAGCAGCTGCGCGCATCGGTGCGCACGGTGGTGGAGTTCACCCTGCACGGCGCGGACATCCGCCCGGCCCACGGGGCATTGAAGGATATGCAGGAGGGTACCCTGGGCCACAGGGCACGCCAGGGCCTGCTGGGCGAAGGCTGGGAGGCGGAGGTCGCCCTGCAGCTGACGACGCCGGTGGAGGAGGACTGCGAGCTGCTCCTCACCGGGCGCATGGACGCCTTCTGTGACGGCGACGTGCCCATCATCGAGGAGATCAAGCTCTGGCAGCGCCGCGAACCGCCGGATAGCCCCCTTCCTGCCCATGAGATGCAGGCGGTGGGCTACGGGCATATGCTCTGCGAAACGCGGGGCGTGAAAGAGGTCGTCATCCGCGTGGTGTATGTGGACCGCCGGGGCAAGGTGCGCGGCCGGTTCGATATGCCGATGGCCGCGGTGGAATGCCGGGAGCGGTTCCTGACGGTATTGGAGCCCTATGTGCGGCGTCTGCGGATGCTGCGGCAGCACCGGCGCGCGCGGGACGCCTCCCTGCAGGCTCTGACCTTTCCCTTCGGCAGCTATCGTCCCGGCCAGCGGGAGATGGCGGTGCAGGTCTTCACAGCTGTGCGGCTGCAGCGGCGGCTGTTTGCCTCCATGCCGACGGGCACGGGCAAGTCCGTCGCGGCGCTGTTCCCGGCCCTCAAGGCCCTGGGCGCGGGGCTGACGGGACAGGTCTACTACCTCACCGCCCGCACGACCCAGCGCCAGGGCGCGCTGGAGGCTGTCCGCCGTATGCGTGGTCAGCCGCTGCACCTGTGGACGCTGGTGATCGACGCCAAGGACAAGCAGTGCCCCGCAAAAACCCTCTGTCACCCGGACTACTGTCCCCGGGCGAAGGGCCACTTCCTGCGCGACCACGCGGCCATGGAGGAAATGCTGCAAAGCGACGACTGGTCGCCGGAGGCCATCCGCACCATGGCGGAGAAGCACTGCCTGTGCCCGTTCGAGTTCAGCCTGAGCCTGGCGGAGATCGCCGATCTCACCGTCTGCGACTACAACTATACCCTCGACCCGGCGGTGCACATCCAGCGCATTTTTGACCACGGCGCGGACGTGACCCTGCTCATCGACGAGGCCCACAACCTGCTGCCCCGCGTCCGGGACATGCTCTCCGGCTGGGTGGACGGCGGACGCATCCGCAGGCTGCGCACCGTGGTGGGCAAGAACGCAGGCCACAAGCACGCCCTGTACAAGGCCATGACGGAGGTTTTGAAGGCGCTGGACGACCTGCCTGTCCCGGAGGACGCCCAGGAGGGCGCGCTTACGGAGATCCCCCGGAGCCTGGACGAAGCCTGCATGGAGCTGGCCGACGCCTTCCTGGACGCCCAGGGGGAGAATATCTCCTGGGACGGCGAGGGCGAGAGCGTCCGCGATGTGCTGCTGCCGCTGCTGTCCTTCGTCAGGGCGCGGAAGCGGGACACAACGGAATACGCCTGGCTCTGGCAGGGCAGGAAGAATAAGACGGTCCACGCCTTTGCCCTGGATGTGGCGGACTATTTCGCCGAGACCACACAGCGGCTGCGGGGTGTGGTCTGCTTCTCCGCCACGATGCATCCGCTGGAAGACATGAAGCGCCTCCTGGGCGGCACGGAGGAGGACGCCTGCTTCGCCATGCCGTCCCCGTTCCCGCGGGAGAACCTGCTCATCCTTAATAAGGATGTGAATACCCGCTATCAGTACCGCGGGGCGGCCTGCGGGGAGATCGCCGACGCCATCCGGGCCATGACTTCCGCCAAGCCAGGGCGGTATATCACTTTTTTCCCGAGTTTTGCCTACCTCCGGCAGGTGTCGGCGCTGCTGGACGAGCAGGGGCTGCCCCATCAGGTGCAGACAAGCGGCATGACGGACGGGGAACGTGCGGAATTCCTTGCGCCCTACGTTGCCGGCGGCGAAGCGGTGCTGTCCCTGTGCGTGCTGGGCGGCGTCTTCGCCGAAGGCATCGACCTGCCCGGCGACGCCCTGGACGGCGTGGCCATCGTGGGCGTGGGCCTGCCCCAGGTGAATCTGTTCCAGCAGACCCTACGGGAATACTATGACCGCACAATGGATGCGGGCTTCCTCTATGCCTACATGCTGCCGGGGATGCAGAAGGTGGCCCAGGCCGTGGGCCGTGTCATCCGCACGGAGACAGACCGGGGCGTGGCACTGCTGCTGGATGACCGCTACCGGCAGGGAGCGTACAGGCGGCTGTGCCCGGAGCATTGGGAGATTGAATTGAATTCGGAATGCGGAATTCGGAATGCGGAATCGAGGATGCGGGCCTTCTGGGCCTCGGAGGACGATCGGGCCACATAAAAAGACCCTTCGCGCGTTGCGGAGGGTCAGCGTATCGACAAAGTGCTTTAGGCACTTTGTCGAGGATTTGCACTCACTCACTGGTCGAACGACAAGTCGTTCTCCCGGCCGTTCGTTCGTGTAAGGAAGCTTTTCCGGACGGAAAAGCGCGAAAATCGCCGCACATGTCGCCGATTTTCGATGTAGAGTCGAAGGGCTTGCGAGCCCTCCGACGCCTCCCGGGGTTTGTTGATGGTCTGACCCTTCGCGCGTTGCGGAGGGTCTCTTCATGCGTTAATTCGTCATCAACACCACGTTGG
>JAFXDB010000012.1 GCA_017516305.1 Clostridia bacterium
GCCCTGTCTGCAAAGGCAGGGCTTCTCTTCAATCACCGGAAATCTATGCAGGAAGGAGGCCCGGAAATGCTTGACCAACGCCTGTCCCTGGTGGCGTCGATGTACGAACCCTGCGAATGGGGCGCGGACATCGGAACCGACCACGCCTACCTCCCGCGCCATCTGCTGAAGGCCGGTATCTGCCGGAATATGATCGCCGCGGACGTCAGCGCGCCTGCCCTTGCCAACGCCCGCGCCACCCTCACCCGCGCCCGCCTGCTGGATCGTACTGTCCTCGCCCTCGCCGATGGCCTTACCGCCATTGACCGACCTTGCGGCTGCGTCAGCATCACCGGCATGGGCGGCGATACCATGTCGGAAATCATTACCCGGGGCGCAGACAGGCTGCAGGGCGCCGTGCTGGTGCTTTCCGCCCACACGGAGCTGCCGCTGGTGCGCCGCGCCGTGATGGACATCGGCTACCACCTTGTCCGTGAGGAGCTGTGCCGCGCCGCCGGACGCTTCTATGTCTGCTGGCGCGCAGAACCCGGCCGTCAGGATATGCCGGAGGACGAGATCCGCTACGGCAGGATGCTCTGGGAGACCCCGTCGCCCCTGACCGCCGAGTACGCCGCATGGCGTGTCCGCGTGAATCAGAAGCGCCTGACCGGCCTGCGCGCCGCCGCCGTGCCTGATGCTGCCGCCATTGCCGACGCAGAGCGCGCCATCGCCTTCTATCTGACCAGAACGGAGGGATCCTCATGCTGACCGTACAGCAGGTCTATGACTTCATTAACGACCGCGCCCCTTTTGAGAGCCAGGTCGCCTACGACAATTCCGGTCTTCTGGTGGGCGATCCGGCCCGAACTGTCACCGGCATCCACCTTGCCCTGGACGTGACCCCCGCCGTCATCGACGAGGCCGTTTCCCTGGGTGCAAACCTCGTCGTTAGCCATCATCCGCTGATGTTCAGCCCCATCAATCGCCTGGTGGAGACCGGGTATGAGGCCCACCTCCTCTGCCGGCTGATTCGCGAGGGCATCAGCCTCATTTCCGCCCATACCAACCTTGACCAGGCTCCCGGCGGCATCAATGACGTCCTGGCTGCCGCCATCGGCCTGGAAAACTTGTCCGGCGAGGGCTTCCTGCGCGTGGGTGATCTCCCCCGTGCCATGTCCGCTGCCCAGCTCGCAGAGCACATCAGCCAGCGCCTGGGCGATACTGTCCGCCTGATGGGCGACGGAGACCGCATCGTCACCCGCGTGGGCATGTGCTCCGGCTCCGGCAGCGACGAATGGCCCCAGGCGGCTGCCCAGGGCGCCCAGGCCTTCCTGACCGGCGAAGCCAAGCACCATCATGCCCTGGAGGCCGCCGCATCCGGCATGATCATCCTGGAAGCAGGGCACCACGCCACCGAAGCCCCCGGCATTTTTGCCCTCGCGGACGCTTTACAAAACTGGGAAAATATTGTACAATGTAATGTGCGCGTCTCTAAGTCAGCCGCGCCTGCTTATCACACTCCCGTGCGTCAACGCACTTGATTATCAGGAGGTATATGATGGATCAGATGAATCTGCTGTGGGCCTATCAGGCCGAGGATATGAAGGCTGACCGCCTTGAGCGCGAGATCCGCCGCAGCCCCCTCCGTCAGAAGATGGAAAACGACCGCACTCAGTACATGGAAAAGCAGAAGCAGCACAAGCAGATCCAGGATCAGGTGGCGCAGATGGGCGACCGCAAGGACGCCATCCGTGACGCCCTGACCCGCTCCCAGGATCAGCTGAACGCCCTGCAGAAGCGTTATGAAGTCACTCCTCCCACGGAGCTGGAAGCTGTCCGCGCCATGGCCGCCGAGGTCAACCGCTGCCTGGACACCATCACCCGGTATGAGAAGGAGCTGGAGAAGATCGCCGAGCGCGTCCGCGACTGCGACAAGCGCGCCGACGCTATCCGCCGGGAGGGCGCCCGTCTCCGCGCTGAGTTCGAGCAGCTCAAGGCCCAGTTTGACGAGCAGTATCCGCCCCAGAAGGCGGCCCTGGAGAAGCAGCGCGCCGTGGTGGAGCAGAAGAAAGCGGAGATCGACCCCGTGCTGCTGGAGCAGTATCTCAGCGCCAAGAAGCACATCACCCCGCCCCTTTCCCGCCTGACGAACGGTCAGTGCAGCGGCTGCAACACCTCCCTGCCCTCCGCCGTGCTGAATCAGCTGCGCAATGCGGACGAGAAGACCCTTGTCGCCTGTGAAAGCTGCGGACGCTTCATCATCAAGGGCTGACGACCGGCATCCGTTCCTTACAGCATCATAAAACTGCCCGGAGCAACCACGCCTCCGGGCAGTTTTCATTTGCAATTTCTGACTTCATCGGAACAGCAACAGCGCCAGCAGCCCCGACACGGCCAGCGCCAGGATGCCGATGATGAACATGATCTGTCCGTCGCGCACGCTCTGCACCGCCACGGCACGGGCGTCACCCCTGCGCCAGTATACGCGCACAAAATCCGTGACCTGCCGCTTTCTTCCCTTCAGCCAGCCACCCGGAAGCAGGCAGTCCACATGCTTCACCTCGTCCTCTGCCTGAATGGTGACAACAGCCTGCATATCATATCTTCCACGAGGCGTCAGCTGCCGGATGATTCCCTGCAGCTCCAGTACATCGGGGTCTGCGGTGTTCACCCGCTGCATGTCCATCAGCCCCCTGGCCATAAACCACAATGACAAAGCCGCCGCCAACGCCAGCATTCCCTTCCCCGCCAGCGGTATCATAGCTGCAATATCCATCCAGACATCCTCCTCGCATCAGCATGCACTGATACCTTCTGATTCACTGTATTCTACCACAGAACTGGAAAACTGGCAAGCGAAAAGCCCTCCGCCTTTGGGGCAGAGGGCCTGGGATTCAGTCAGATGGCAGATTACTCAGCCACGGGAGCCTCGGGCACGCCAACGATGCGGCCCTGGCCGTAGGGATTGGCGTAATCAGCGCCAACCACGCCGCCCAGCACCTGGGTGATGTAGGTGATGAGAACCTGATTGTCGATCAGGGTCTCGTCGATGAGGAGCTTCGCACCGGCGAACATGGCGTAGCCGTCACCGGTGGACTTGAGCATGTAGTTGTGGGAAGCCAGGGTGTAGGTCTTGTTCACGTCCAGGGGCTCGCCGCCGACCATGACGTTCTTGACGCGGTACTCACCGTCAACGGAGACGAACATGCCGTTCTCATCCTGCACGCAGGAGGAAGGAACGTAGGTGTGGATCTCATAGGTCAGACCGGAGACCTGCAGGAAGCCGCCGTTCTCGCCGGGGTTGTTGCGGGCTCCCCACTCCAGGGCGTCCAGGATCTGCTGGCCGGACACCTCCACCATGCACATCACGTTGCCGAAGGGATGCACGGAGTAGATCTGATCCAGGGTGATGTCGCCAGCGGGGATCTGAGCGCGCACGCCGCCGCCATTGACGAAGGCCACGTCAGCGCCGGACATCGCACGGTAAGCGTCGGCACACAGGTCGCCCAGGTTGGTCTCGGCGTTGCGGATGATACGCACGCCAGCCTCGGGATCGTTGATGTACAGGGTGTTCTCGGTGAAGGCCACGACGGTCTGGCGGACAACCTCCAGCTCAGCGATCTTGGCGTTGCAGGCGTCCACAACGTCGCCGGTCAGCTGGAACAGCTGCGTGGGAGCAACATCGTTGGTCCAGGACAGGAGGGAACCGGTGATGGCGCCGTCGGCAGAGATGGTCAGCATACCGATGTTGGCCAGCTTGGTGCCGCAGGCAACGCGGACAACGTCCTTGCCGTCCACACCCTTGACAACGTTGGAGGGCATGACCTCATGGGCATGGCCGTCCAGGACAGCGTCGATGCCGGAGACGTTGTAGATCACGTCGATGGAGGTGTAGGGCTCGCAGGTCTCCTCGGTGCCCAGGTGGCCGCAGATGATGACGTACTGAGCGCCCTCAGCGCGGGCAGCGTCCACAGCGCCCTGGATGGCCGCGTAGAACTTTGCGCCGGTATCGTCCTGGCAGAAGCCGTAGACGTAGTTGCCGTTCTCATCCTGGAAGTAGGTGGGGGTGGAGGAGGTGATGGTCTTGGGGGTGGTGACGCCCACGAAGGCCACCTTCACGCCCTCAAACTCCTTGATGATGTAGGGAGCGAAAACAGACTTGTCCTTGTAGGTGAAGTTAGCAGAAACGTAGGGGTACTCCGCCTCCTCGTTCGCCAGGGTCAGGAAGTTGTCCATGCCGTAGTCGAACTCGTGGTTGCCGGGCACGGCCACGTCGTAGCCAACGGCGTTCATCATCTCAACCAGGGCCTTGCCGTTGGTCAGGGTGCCGATGGTCTCGCCCTGGATGGCGTCGCCGTTATCAACCAGCACAACGTGGTTGTTGACGGCGTAGCTGTCGCGCACAGCGGCCAGGCCGGCATAGCCCCAGCCCATGTCCAGGCCGGCATGCACGTCAGAGGTGAAGAGGATGACGATATCCTTCGTCAGCCCCGCAGGAGCAGCCTCTTCTGCCATCGCGGTGCAGCCCAGCAGCATCATGACGGACAGGAGCAGTGCAAGGAACTTCTTCATGGTAAATTCCTCCTTTAGTAGTCAGCAGCGTCCATCTCCGGCGCTGCCAGGAATGGAGAATCGGGAACCTTCATCATTATACCATTCGCAGCACCTTTTTTCAATACATATTGGTCAGTTTTCCACACAAATTCTTCATCCTGAATGCTGCATATCCCCACACAGGAAACGCATACCATTGGACACAGGCGCAGGGAGGGAGGCGGTTGAATGCGCCAGCTGACAGCGCTGCTCCTTGTGCTGACGCTGCTGCCGTGCATCGCCCTGGCGGACAAGGAACCATACATGATCCATGTGGACGTGGAGCAGAAGCGGCTGACGCTGTTTCGCGGCGACGACATTCTGCGCACCTATCCCATTGCCACCGGTGCATGGGACACCCCCACGCCCATTGGCGTATTCCGCATCACGCACCGGTTCTCGGGGCAAATGTGCGGCTTTGGCACATGCTTCCTGGGCCTTGACGTTCCCTGGGGCGATTACGGCATCCATGGCACCAACAAGCCCGAGTCCATCGGCGGCAGCACCTCCCACGGCTGCATCCGGATGCATGTGGAAGATGCGGAGGAGCTGTATGCCCTCGTTCCCGACGGCACCATCGTCGTCATCGAATGCGGGCCCTGGGGGGAAACCGGCGGGAGTCTGCGCACGCTGAAAAACGGCGACCGGTCATCCCTGGTGCGGGCCGTGCAGCGGAAGCTGCGCTCGCTGGGCTTCTATACGAGATGGCCGGACGGCGTTTTCGGCCAGGCCACGCAGGCCGCCGTGGACAAGGCCAGGGAGCATTATGGCCTTGCGCCGACGGGCGAGGTAGACTGGGCGCTGTACATGGCCATCGGTCTGACCATCTTTGAATGAACAGCAACAGGAGGCAATATGAACTGGCAGGAAACACGCGACTTTCTGATCCCCTGCTTCCCCGAATCCATCCGTTCGGAGCTGCTGCTGCTGCAGGCTGGTGAGCTGCGGGAGATCCGGCTCCGGGCGGACAGGCCGACCGTCTTTGTCACCGCCACGCGCACCGTGAAGCTCCCCTGGTCACCAGGCCCGCTTCAGCTGCAGGCGCTGGTGGAAGCGCTCTCCGGCCACAGCCTGTACGCCCGTGCCGAGGAGACCGCCCAGGGCTTCCTGACCCTGAACGGCGGTCACCGCATGGGGCTGTGCGGACGGGTCGTTCACCGCAAAGGAGGGCCCGTGGTGACGGACGTAAGCAGCGTCTGCATCCGTATCGCCGCCCAATGGCCCGGCTGTGCCGACAGCCTTGTTCCCCTGGCCTGCGTCGGCGGACAGGTGCAGAGCCTTCTTGTCATCGGCCCGCCCGGCAGCGGCAAAACCACCCTCCTGCGCGACCTGACCAGGCAGCTGTGCAGCGGGCGCAGCGCCCATCAGGCAGCCGTTATCGACGAGCGCGGAGAGATCGCCGCCTGCAGGGACGGCGTGCCGCAGCTTGACGTGGGGCACACCTGTGATGTGCTGGAGGGACTCGCCAGGGGACAGGCTGTGCCGTGGCTCATCCGTTCCATGGCGCCCGAGGTCATCATCACCGACGAGCTGGGCAGCGAATCCGACGCCGCCGCCATTCTGGACGCCCATGCCTGCGGGTGCGCAGTCATCGCCAGCGCCCACGGCTTCAGCCTGACCGACGCTGCCTCCCGCCCTGCCCTGGCCGCCCTGATGGCCCGCCGGATCTTCCGCCATTACGTCATCCTGTCCCCCGAGGGCGGCGGTCAGGTCATCGCCATTCACGACCGCAACGGCGCCATGGGCGCAGCAGCCTCATGATCCGCCATCTTTCTGCCATCGCCGCCGGGCTGCTGTGCGCGCTGTATGGGTTCCATACCGCCGCCCAGCTGCAGCACAGTGCCTCCAACCTCCGCCGATGGGCCGACATCCTGGCGCATCTGTCCCTGCTGATCGCCGAGGCGACGCTCCCCCTGCCGCAGGTGCTGCGCCTTGCCGCGTCGGATACCGGCGTACCGGACAGGCTCCTGCAAACCATTGCCCAGGCCATGGTGGACGATCCCCTCGCCGCCCCTGCCGAAACATTTGCCGCCCGCTGTCCGCCCTGCGCGGAAAGAGACACGCTTTTACGCATGTTTACACGCCTCAGCCGCGGAGACGCCGCCCAGCGGGCCCTGGCTGCCGAGCAGGCCGGGCGGGAAATGGAAGCCCTGGCCGGCCATGCTGCAAGGCGCGCCGCCACCGATGTGAAGCTATACCGCACCCTCGGCCTGACCGGCGGCGCCTGCCTGACCCTGCTGCTCCTATCACTGCCACGGAGGTATCCATGCAGCTTGATGTGCTATTTCAGATCGCCGGCGTCGGCGTTCTGACAACAGTGATCTCCTCCATCCTGGCCGCCTCCGGGCGGAATGAGCTGGCCAGCCTCACCACCGTCGCAGGGTTGGCCATCGTATTGCTGGTCGTGGTCAATATGCTGGGGAATCTGTTCACCAGCGTGCGCACCATCTTCCAGCTCTACTGACGGGGATGACCGATGGATATGCTCAAGGTCTGCGGTGCAGCGGTGTGCGCAGCGGTCCTCGCCCTGGTTCTCCGCAGCGTCCGCAGGGAAGTGAGCATCGCCGCCGCCCTGGCTGCCGGGACACTCATTTCCGTGCTGATTCTCCCCCGCCTGCAGGAGGTCGTGCAGGGCATCACCGCCATCTCCCGTGCAGGCGGGCTGTCGGACACCTATCTGCTGCAGCTGCTGCGGGTCTGCGGGGTGAGCCTGCTGATGGATTTTGCCGCCCAGACCTGCCGGGATGCAGGGGAAAACGGGCTGGCCATGAAGGTGGAGCTGGCCGGGCGCGTCACCCTCATCGCGCTTTCCCTGCCATTCATGCAGGCGCTGCTCACCCAAATCCTCTCCTTATCCTCATAGCGCTCCTGCTTCTTCTCCCGCTTCCCGGCGCCGCGGAGGATCTGTCAGCCAGCCTGACACAGACCATCGAATCCCTGGACGTTTCTGACCTGGAAACGCTCCTGGCGGATGCAGACCCCTTCGCGGCCACCGGCGGCTTCCGGGCCACACTGTCCGCCATTGCCCGGGGCGAGCTCTCCCTCGACCTCTCCTCCTGCCTCCGCCTCATTGGCCATCAGCTGCTTTCCGCCCTGGAGGGCAGCCTGTGGCGTCTGACACGCCTGGCTGCGCCGTCCCTGCTGTGGAGCATTCTGCGGCGCATCAGCGGAAGGGGCAGCGAGAGCGGGCGCATCGTCTGCCAGCTGTGCGTATGCATTTTTCTCACGCAGGATCTGGCCGATCACATCGCCCTGGCAAACAAGGCCATCCAACGCATGAACAGCGGCATGCAGGCGCTGTTCCCGATGCTGCTGACGGTCATGACCGCCGTTGCGGCAGCAGCGGGTCGGCCATCATGCAGCCCGCGGTGGTCGCCTCTGCCAGCACGCTGACGACGCTTCTCACCGAGGTCACCGTTCCCCTGGCAACCGCCAGCGCCGTGCTGACCATGCTCTGCCATCTGGGCGACGGCATGAAGCTGCAGCGGCTGGCGTCCTTCGTCCAGAGCTGCGCCACCTGGACCCTCGGCGTGTGCTTCACAGCCTTTATCGCCGTGCTGTCCACCCGGGCCGTCACATCGGCGGCCATCGACGGCGTGACCCTGCGCGTCTCCAAATATGCCATTTCCCACCTTGTTCCCGTGGTCGGCGGGCTCTTTGCCGATACAGTGGACACCCTGGTGGGCTCCGGCGTTCTGGTGCAGGGGGCGCTGGGCGTAACGGGGCTGATGCTCATCTGCGGCTATGCCCTGACGCCCCTGTGCCAGACGCTCGCGGCGGCGATGCTGTACCGACTCGCCTCGGCGCTCATGCAGCCCGTCAGCGACGGCCCGCTTTCCGGCTGCATCCACGATTTCGGCCGGGTGCTGATGCTGCTGTTCATCATGCAATTATGCGCCGCCGCCATGTTCCTGATGCTCATTGCCCAGCTCATCGCTGTCAGCGGCATGACCATGATGCTGCGCTGAAAACATGCAAAGGGGTGATTCGCCGATGCTGAAGCTCCTGGCGGGCTTTGCAGCCCTCTCCCTGATTTCCGGCGCGCTGACAGCCCTGCTGCCGGAGGGTTCCTTGCGCAGGACGGCCTGCATGGTGGTGGGGCTGCTGATGCTGATGTACTGGTACACGGGGCTCCAAAGCCTTGGCAGCCTCCTGCCCATCTCCTTCCAGGCGCCGGACACGCCCCTTGCATCCACCGGGGTGACCCTGACCACCGCCGCACAGGAGGAAACGCCATGAACGCGGCCACCGGCATTCGTGAACATCTGCGCCGCAATGGCTGGATTCTGGCAGCCCTTGCGATATGCGTGCTTGCCTGCCTTCTGCTTGACGGCAGCTCCTCCCACGAGGAGACGCAGGAGGAGCGGATCTCCCGGGTGCTTTCCGGCATGTCCGGCGCCGGAAGAACGGAGGTCGCCGTCTATTACGACGCCGGTTCTGTCCCCTGCGGCGCAGTCGTGCTGTCCACAGGCGCGGGCAGCATCGCCGTCCGGCTGCAGCTGACCGACGCCGTCTCCACCCTGCTGGGCATCGACCCATCCGACGTGGCGGTGTATCCGCTGGAAGGGAGTCCATGATGAACGAGAGGAAATCCTTCATTGCCCGTCACAGCCGCCTGATGCTCATCTCCCTGCTGACGGTGACGCTCCTGGTCAGCAGCGAAATGCGCCGCCGTCAGCTTGAGACCGAATCCACCTTCACCGCCTTGCCCGTAGCAGTCACCACTTCGGTGGACGCTGTGCAGGTCTACATCGCAGACCGGGATTCCGCCCACGACAGGGACATCGCTGCCCTTCTCGCCCTCACGGAAAACGGGAGCATCGACGAGCAGACCCGGCAGGCTGCCGCCCAGCAGCTTACCTGTATGGCAGCAAACCGTGAGCATCAGCAGGCCCTGGAAGCCGCTTTGGCCTCCTCCGCCCTGGCCCCCTGCGCCGCAGTCGTCACCGGCAGCAGCGTCACCATCGTCACTGGTAAAGCCGAGATCACACAGGAGGATTCCGCCCTGGTGCTGGCCCTGGCCGCAGCCCATGCCGGGGCCAGCCCCTCCGATGTGCGGATCATGACCGTTCCATAATTTTTCATCCCGCCCGTTTCAAACCGCCAATGATCGGGTACAATAATATTGCCGGGAAGACTTTCCTTCTGGCCCAGGGTGTGCTATAATAACACCATCAACCACCAGGAGGAACCATTGAGCATGGAAAGAACCGGCGTCGTGAAGGCCGTGGACGGCCAGTGGCTGGAGATCGAATTCTGCCGCCCGGCAGACTGTGAAAAGTGCAATGCCTGCCATGGCGGCAGCAAGGTGATGAACCTTCGCATCAAGGGAGAAGCGCAGGTCGGCGATACAGTGGTGGTCTACCTGCCGCCCTCTGCGGTGACGAAGGCTTCCTTCATCGCCTACGCCATCCCCGCTGCGGGCCTGCTGCTGGGCATCCTGCTGGGCGACAAGCTGTTTCCGTCGGAGAACAGCATCGGCGGCGCCATCGGCGGCCTAGTCGGCGTGGGCGTCCCCTGCCTTGCGCTGTACCTGACGGAGCGCTTCCGCAAGGCCGATCCCCGCTGGACGCCCCAGCTCGTCCGCGTCATCCCCGCGCAGACTGCCAATCAATAACCCAACATACGTTCCAAGGAGGCATCCTCATGGCAAAGGAAATCATGACCAATGAATTCAACGCTTTCATCGCCCAGGACAAGCCCGTCATCATCGACTTCTGGGCTCCCTGGTGCGGCCCGTGCCGCATGCTGGCCCCTGTGCTGGAGGAGGTGGCGGCGTCCTACGGTGACGCCATCGCCGTCGGCAAGGTGGACGTGGACAAATGCGAGGAGCTGGCCCGTCAGTACCGCGTGATGAACATCCCCACGCTGCTGCTTTTCAAGGGCGGCGAAATGATCGACCGCCAGGTGGGCTTCAAGTCCACTGCGGAGCTGAAGGCGATGATCGCCAAGGCACTGTGAGCTGCACCTATTGATCCCATTGCTGCAGGCAGTCCTCCGGGGCTGCCTCTGCGTGTCAAAAAAGTGGCGGAGGCCAGGGAGCATTGTGTCAAGGAATGTTTTGTCCTGCATATTACACCATGATTTCAGCTGATTTGTAGTAAACGATCAGAAAAGAATTGAAACAGCAAGCCAGGCAAGGCTTGCTGCTTCTTGTACTGCTGTGATAGAATGAAAGCGATAAACTTGAATTTGACTAACAAGACGACCATTAAAAACAAGAGAACTGTGTGTTGAGGAAATAGAATATGAATATAGTTCATCGACAGATTGATTTTGTGAAGGATAAAGAGTATGTGTTGGAGCGGCACTGTAGAATAAACTATGAATGTGATTGTCCTTGGGTGCGTGAAATTGCATATGAAAATTATAGAAAAGATTGGTTTTCATTGAAGAATCAAATAAACGGATTTTATGAGTATTTGGAACGGACATCGAAGGATAGCCGCACAATAGCAGAAATCATCGAAGACGGAAATGGATGCGTAATCGGGTATATATGGGTTCCATTTTGCTTTGATGAAGAAAGTGGGTTTGCTTTTGCTGATATTCAGGATATTTATATTGAAGAGAATTATCGCAAGAGCGGATTAGCAACCGAACTGATAAGTTATGCAGAAGATAGGGCAAGGCGAAGCGGAGCAAAAGTTATTCGTTCTGGCACGGGATGCGAAAACATCAAGTCTATTCGACTACATGAGAAACTTGGATATTATCAATACAGATATGAGTTTGAAAAAGTTTTATAAATGGGAATTTTATGAGGTGGATGATGGATTCATTTTGGGAGAACTCATGGGAAAGTGTTAATCCAAGTCGTATTGCGGAGTATATAAGCACTTTCAATATGGAATCAGATGATTTGATTAACATATTGCATCAAAATCATATTCATAGTGTTTGTGATGCAGGCTGCGGATGTGGAATATATGCATTGAAACTTGCGGCAAATGGTTTTTGTGTCAGTGGATTCGATGTATCTTCTCATGCGGTAGAGATTTCGCAAATGCTATTGGACAAGGCTTCCTTGACGGCTGAACTAAAAACTGCAAGTATATTGACGACTGGATACACAGATAGTCAATTTGACTGTGTAATATCTCGTGATGTTTTAGACCACATAAGTAAAGCTGATGCTACCATAGCAATTAAGGAACTCTGCCGTATTACTAAAGACGATGGAATTATTCTGTTCACACTGGATTCTTTAGATGAGGAGTACAAAACAGAGCCACATATTGTAAACACGGATGGGGACTATGTGTACATTGATGGAAAATGGAAAGGAATGGTTTTTCATTCGTACAATCGAGAAACGGTATATGAAATCATCCCAACAGGTGTAAAAAGTGAGATAATAGATAGCCATGGAGAATTAACCGTTTTGCTGAGAAAGAATACCGACCAAAATTCCAATTTGTTGAGCAAACGAAAACAGATTCCCACCCTCTCATGAGGGCGCAATTATACGCACCGTTCCGGTGCATTGCGTTCATTGGGCTGCAAAAGCAAATGAGCATCCGATATGATCGTCGGATGCTCGTTTGTTCGTTGCTGGATAAATTGTTCTTTAAGAAATCTCCCACCACTTTTTTGAGTTTTGCACTCACTCACTGGTCGGGCCGCAAGCGTCCCTCCCGGCCGTTCGCTCGTGTAAGGAAGCGATTTTGCAAGCAAAATCGCGCGAAAATCGCCGCGCATGTCGCCGATTTTCGATTTTCAGTCTGCCGACGGCGAATTACTGTGACTGGACACTTGGCTTTTTTGACAGTCTGAGGCAGTCCTCCGGGGCTGCCTTTTTCGTATTTTTCCGTTCTGCCCTTCCCAACCGGCAGGAATGGTGTTATAATAGGGATGAAATGCGCAAATTTCGTCTCTGCGGGACAATATCAGCCCCGCGTTACGTTCCATTGGATGACAGCCTGTCCATCGTTTGCATGCCTGCATCACGATTGAAAGAAACCACGGAAAAGAAGGAGCGAATGAACATGAAGCGAATCCTTGCCCTGCTGCTTGCTGCCGTTATGCTGCTGCCCTGCCTCTGCGCTCTGGCAGATACCCCCAAGCCCATCGAGGTCATTCCCTATGACCAGCTGCCTGAGACACGCGACGGCATGCATCACTACCTGCTGCTGTGCGTTGATCAGTGGCGCTCCAACCCCAGCAATCTCGGCAACTCCGACGGCATTATGATTCTGACCCTTGACACCCGCGCCAATCGCATCATGCTGACCTCCCTGATCCGCGACGCCCTGGTCGTGCGCCCGGACGGCGTCATCGGCCGGGTGAACTACATCGCCAAGAATTACAGTCCGGAAGCGCTCTGCAAGGTGCTGAGCGAGCACCTGGGCATCCGGATTGAAAAGTACGTTCTGTTCGACTTCCAGCAGATCGCCAATATCGTGGACTACATGGGCGGCGTGGAAATCACCGTGGACGCCAGCGAGGCCCGTTACCTGCGCGAGTATCCCCTGGACGCCCATCAGACGGAACCGAAGATGAACCGTGCCGGAACCTACCTCTTCACCGGCCGTGCAGCGGTGATCTACATGCGCATCCGCAAGGCCGGAGGCGGCGGTGATTTCACCCGCACCCAGCGCGCCCGCACCGTCCTCTCCACCCTGGCCGACAAGTGCCGCGTGATGACCTACGACCAGGCCCGCGACCTTGTGGACATCGTTGCTGCCAACACCACCATGACCAACATGACCCTGGAGGACATGGTGTATGCGATGGAGCTGGCCTACAGCCTGCGCTCCTGCGTCATTGAGGAGCTGCGCATCCCCCAGGAGGACGCCGTGTCCCCCATTTCCTACGCGGGCATGTCCGTGCAGGAGATCGACTGGATCAAGAGCCGCGAGGACGTGGCCGACTATATGGAATGCAGCTGGCTGGTCATTGATGACGAGGAGTACGATGACTGACCCTGAACACCCACAAGGAGCTTTGCGTATATGAGATGTCCCAAGTGTGAGCAATGGAACCGCGCCAGTCTTCCCCGATGCCAGCGCTGTGGTGCGGAGCTGAACGCGAGCGCTGCCGTTGAGCCCAGCTGGCGTGCCAAAATGCAGGCAAGGGGAAACCTGAAGACCTACGTCCGCGTGGATGAGGATGGCCAGGTCGATGTCTCTCCCGACCGCCGGGACGCTCTGGCGCAGGAGATGACCGAGCTGAAAATCCGCATTGACGACGGCGCCCAGCGCGTGCAGCAGCTGATGACCGAAACGGCCTCCATGCCACCGGTCAGCCCCGACCCGGCCGTTCCCTTCTTCTCGGAGGATGATTCGCCGGCAGAGGCTGCGGCTTCCTCAACCGCAGACGCACCGGAAGAGGACATCCCGGCTGCAGCGCCGGTCAACCCCTTCACCCAGAGCGAGGGAACCCGCCGCACGGCCCGCGTTGCCATTCACGGCCTGACGGATACCGCCTCCGTTCCCAACGCTGCCGCGTCCAGACCTGCCTCCGCCCCGGCTGCATCCTCCCCCGCCTGGTCGCAGTCCCGCAGCTATGATCCGCTGGCGGAGGAGGCGCAGCGGGAGCAGCAGGCCATGTTCCGCAACGCTCCGCCCACGCCGCGCCGCCAGAACCGCCGCACCCATTCCCGCAGGGCAAACCGACGGCGCATCATCAATCTGCTGACCACGGCGCTTGTCGTGGTGGTGCTTGCGCTGACGGGCGCCGTTGCCTTCTCTGCCTGGCAGCAATACCGTGCGTCCCATGCCGAGGACAACACCGTCATCGTCACCGCATCCATGAAGGACGACCAGGCTGCGCACACCATTCTGATCCCCGGCGAGGATGGGCAGCGCATTTACATCCGCGAGCTGCATGCCACCTACGAGGTCGTGGGCGGCTTCGCCACCATCGTCATCCCCGATCATACCTGGTACGAGAACCTGGACGTGGTGACCGAGGAGACCCTGACCGTCACCCTGACGCCCGCCCTGCAGACCTCCGGCGCCCGTCAGAAGGCCATGGAGCCCATCACCTACGAGATCAGCATTCCCATCAGCCCCATTGAGCTTGTCAGCCCGGAGTACGTCCGGACGGAAGTCACTGCGGCCATGTATACCCTGCAGTTCAAGGTTCGCCCCGGCTCCACGGTGCTTGTCAACGGCGTGGACATGTCCGACACGGTGGACGATACCGGCCTGATGGTCTACAACGCCACCGTGCAGCCCATCGGCGATAATGTATACACCGTCAACGTCCGCAGTCCCTACTGCCGCGACAACAGCATGGAGGTCATCCTCTTCCGTCAGGTGCAGGAGATCCCGCTGGATCTTGCCGTGACCACCTATACCTCCACCAGCCTTGACAAGTACCAGATCACCTGCACCACCCTCCCCGGCGCGGATGTGCAGATCCTCACCCCTCATTCCGATCTGGTGATTACCGATCTGAACACCACGGGCGAGTTCTCCTTCTATGCGCTGTTTGAGAAGATCGGCTACAACACCGTCAGCATCCAGGCGACCTATCCGGGCAAGAAGACCTCCCGCGTGGACTATACGATCTACTACCTGCCCAATGTGGACGTCTACACCCGCAAGGCCTGGTCCCTGGCCAACCCTGCTGACTACGCCGAACTGACTGGCAACATCTCCTTCCGCGCCGAGAAGTCGCAGATTTATCTGGCCAGCGGCTCCTTCGATTCCTTCATCAGCGAGGCGCCCCAGCTGGCCATCATGTACTGCGGCGTGGACGGCGTCAGCCAGCCCGTGCTGCTTCAGAATGAAACGAAGACCACCTGGCACACCGGCGATGATTACGAGTACCGCATTTATTGCGACGTCTACGGCAGCTACAACGGCATGCCCTGGCTCATCGCCCGCTACACCTACGTCGATAAGGAACCTGCCAGGAACTGATACCAATTGATATCCGCAAGGAGGCCCTATGTCAAACTGTGACCTGCTGATCATCGGCTCCGGCCCGGCCGCCTGGAGCTGCGCCCTTACGGCCCGTCAGCGCGGCCTGAATGTCATCGTCGCCGCCGCCCAGTCCGATTCAGGATGGCTGCAAAGGGCGGAGCGCATTGACAATTACCCCGGCATGCCCCAGGTCAGCGGCAGGGAGCTGCTGCGCGTATTCCGCCAACAGGCGGAGAACGCCGGCGCGCAGGTCATCCCAGCCCTGGCCCGGCAGGTTTCCCCACTGGGCGGCAGCTTCATGACCCTGGTTGGCAATGACGTGATCGAGAGCCAGGCCGTCGTTCTGGCTACCGGCGCCGCCCGCCCCAGGCTCCTGCCCGGCGAGGAAGAACTCCTTGGCCAGGGCGTCAGCTGGTGCGGCACCTGCGATGGCATGTTCTACCGCGGGAGGGAGGTCGCCGTCCTGTCCGCGTGGCATGGCGGCGTGGAGGAAGCCGTTTTCCTCTCCGGCCTGGCCTCCCGTGTGGATTATTACACCCTTTCTCCCCATCATCAGATGGACGAGCCGCCCTATGTGTGCTGCGAGGGCCGTCCCCAAGCCCTGAGCGCCGCCGAAGACGGACGTATCACGCTGTCCACCGACAAGGGCGGCAGGGCTTACGACGGCGTGTTCATTTTCCGCCCCGCCGTGGCGCCGGACAGCCTGGTTCCCGGCCTGGAGCTGGAGGGGCCCTTCATCCGCGTCGATCGCCGGATGGGTACCAACCTTCCGCGGGTCTATGCCTGCGGCGACTGCACCGGTCATCCCCTGCAAATTGCCAAGGCCGCAGGTGAAGGCAACATTGCCGCCATCAGCGCCGCCGAGGACATCCAGAATACCTGATGATTACCCCGGAGGTTTCCTATGCACAAACGCCTGACCATGCTGACATTGCTCCTGCTCACCGCCGTTCTCATGCTCCCCTGCCTGTCTGCCTGCGCCGAATGCCCGGTGGAGCTGTCCGCCCCCCTGACCGGTGTGTACTCCTGGCCCGAAGGCAGCAGCGAAGAGGAAGCCCTGTATCTCTACCGCTACTGCTACCCGCAGGTGGATGGCGCAGAAGAGCTGGCGGCACAGATCAACAGCACTTATCTTTACGCCGCCGAGGACGCCCTGGGCTTTGAGGTTCCCATGCTGGCGTCCGCCATGCAGCCCGGCGATCCCCGGAAGATCGTGGACATCAGCCACACGGTCACCTACATGGGGGAAGAGTATCTCTCCGTCACCATCACCAAGCGTGTCATCACGGGAGGCACGGAAACCATCGTTGTCTCCGGGCATGTGTTCGCCCTCACCGGCAGCGGCGCGGGCCGCATCGTCAGCCTGCCTGTCTTCATGGGTATCCTTGACCCGGAGGAAACAGATGACTGGTACATGAACCGCCAGACCAGGAAGGCGGATGACCTTGTCCGCGGCCTGGTATGGGCCGATATTCAGGCCAGCGACCTCTGCTATGATGATCTGACCTTTGAGGAGCTGGAGGCCAGCTTCTACCCCGAGGAGGACTTTTTCCTCACCCAGAACGGGGATGTCTGCTTCTACTTCCAGCCCGGTCTCATCGCCCCGGAGGAGGAAGGGCTGATGACCTTCAGCTATCCGCTGTGGCTCCTGCTGGACGAGATGTGAGCCAACTGGCAAGACAATTTCATTGCTGCTGATTTCAAGGAGCGCTCCGGCGCTCCTTTTCATATTCCGCAATCTGCAGGGAATGACAAAATGCACATGGCACGACAACAATTCCCGACCAATTGCGAACCGGCAGCCCTTGACATCCGCGGATGTTGACGTATAATAGAGAATACCGGAAAAGTGCGAGGGAGGTGAAGCCAATGCTCCGGGAACCCAACATACAGCGTCTGCATTGGGCAGACAAGACGATGAGCCTGCTGCGCCAATCCCAGCTGGAATCCTGCGAGCGTCGGCTGACTGCCCTTCCCCCCTTCGATCTGTATACCTACGATGACAATCTCCATGCCGAGGAGCTGTGGGCCCTCTCCTTTGACGCCCAGGAGCATCCGCGCCAATCGCATCTGCACACCGTACAGGAGCTACGGGCAATGGTGCTTTCCCGTCTCCCCTTGGAGGCGTCGCTGCTGACCGTGGAGGAGCACAGCCTGCTGGAACGGCTCATCACCCTCGGCGGTGAGGCGGAGCTAATGGACTGGATGGAGATGTCCGCCGCCGAAACGCTTGTCCGCCGTCTCTGGTGCAGCATGCGCCGTCAGGATGAACGCCTGATCCTGCACCTGCCCGACGCGCTGCGCACGCCCCTGCTGCTGATCATGGCCGATAAGCGGCACGAGGAAACCCGCGCGCGCCTTCTGCGCCATGACGCCATTATCCGCGCGCTTCTGTACCTTGGCGGGCTGATGCATCACGGCGAACCGCTGGAGCGTCTGCTGGGCGACGTGCTCCTCTGCGGCGATCCCGGACGGTTGGAGTACACCCTGGCACGTCGATATCTGCAATCCGCCTATGATTTCATCTACGACAGGGACGGCGAGATGATTCTTCTGCATCCCGGCCTTGCGGAGCCAGAACGCCTGCTGGATAACATCCCCATTCATACCGGGCCCATGGAGCTGAGCGAAGACACCATCCGCGGCGCCATGGAGGGTCTGATGCCGGAGGAGCGCCCCCTGTTTGAACGACTGTATGGTCTGCTGACGGGTGCCACCCGTCCGGAAATCAGCGTGGAGGAAGCCGTGGAGGATCTTCGCATGCTGGTCAAGCAGGGCGTATCCCTCTCCGTTGTGCAGGAGGTTCTGGCGTCCCTGCTGACCATGCATCCCACGGCTGACATGCTCGGCGCCGTGCAGCAGCTGTACATGATGACTCCGCGCTGGGGCGCCCTGCGCATGAACTGTCTGCAATAAGCAGTTGAGGAACCATCCATGAAATACGAGTTTGTCACCGATTCCGCGGCGGAGGGGCAGCGCATCGACGCCTGCATCCGCCGCTTTTTGCCGGAGCTACCCGCCCGCACGGCCCAGCAGTCCTTTGCCCGCAGGGACGTGAAGCTGGACGGTCGGCGTGTGCGCCCGGATGTCCGCGTTTGCGCCGGGCAGAAGGTGGAGCTGTTCTGCATGGAGCAGGCCACGCCGTTGGTGGATGTTGTCTATGAGGACGAGGACGTGCTGCTGGTCAATAAGCGCGCCGGCATCAGTGTGGAGCCGGATGAAAAGGGCGGCGTCAGCCTGAGCGAGCTGGCTGCCAGGCATGTGCGCCAGAATTCCCCGGACGCCATGACGCCCCGCCCCTGTCACCGCCTGGACAACCAGACCTGCGGCCTGATCATGTTTGCCAAGAACGAACGGTCTGAGGAGATTCTCCTCCGCGCCTTCCGTGACCGCACCATGGACAAGCGCTATATCTGCCTCGTCCGCGGCATGATGAAGCCCCCGTCCGCCACCTGCCGCGCGTTCCTGCACAAGGATGCAAAGGCCGCCCGCGTCTCCATCCACGATATGCAGGTTCCCGGTTCCCGGCCCATCATCACCGAGTATGAAACCCTGGAAAGCGGGCCCGTCAGCCGGCTGCTGGTGCATCTGGTCACCGGGCGCACCCATCAGATCCGTGCCCATATGGCCGCCCTGGGTCATCCGCTGCTGGGCGATGACGTTTACGGCGATCGGGCCTTCAACCGCCAGCAGAAGGTGCAGGGCCGCCTGTGCCTGTGTGCAGCACGTCTGACCATCGACACCGCCGGTGCGCTTCCCCAGCTGGATGGCCGTACCTTCACAATCCCCTGTCCCTTCTGATGGGCATATATTCAGCTCACTTCACAGTAACTGAAAAGGGAGACCGCATCGCTGCGGCCTCCCTTTTGGATTGATTCAATTACTGGAGCTTGATGTACTTGCTCATCATCCAGCCGTACTGGCCTTCGTACTCAATGTAGTACCAGCCATTCTGCTCCTTGATGACGTAGACGGTTTCGCCCTTGTCAATGCGCTGGTAGATGCCGTAGGAGGTGCTGGGGCCCTTGCGCATGGCCACGCGGGTACCGGTGACCTTACCGGCCGTGGAGCCCGCAGGCGCACCGGCGCTGATGGTCACGGTGGAGGAGGTAACCGTAATCCGGTTGCCATTGGCCTCGTAGACGGTCACGGTCAGCACATAGCTGCCGGTCACAGAGGGCGTGTAGGTGAAGGTGCTCTCGTTGGTACCCACGGAGTTGCCGATGATTTCACCGTCGCAGTAGAGGGTGTAATCATGGCGGATGGTGGTGGAGGTGCCGGTGTACTCGGTCGTCCAGGTCATGGCTTCGCCGGTCCTGCCGGTGGAGGCAGCGGGCGTCACCTTCACAGGATTGTACTCCACAACCTTCACCACGTTGGAGCGCATGGTGGCCGACTGATTGTCGGCGGTGTAAACGGTCACCTCAAGGGTGTACTCACCGGCCTCATAGGGCTGGTAGTTGACGCTCTGCATGCCGGACTTGTCGGTGGTCTTGGTCGCGGAGGCCACCAGGGTGGTGCCGCGGTAGACGCTCAGGTACAGCGTGTAATTTGGACGGCCGCCGGTATAGTTGATATCCCAGCTGATCACATCGGAGGTCTTGACCTCGTTGGCGCTGCTGGTAATGCTGTTGATGGCCAGGGGCGCATAGCCGACGGTGATGTTGTAGGCGATCAGCACGTCGTTCTTGTAGCGCTCAGGCGTAACGAGGATGGTGGCATAGCCATTGGCAGCAGCGGTCACGGTGTTGCCGTTCAGGGCGATAGCTCCCGTGGGGTTGGAAACATCCATCAGGATGGTGTCGCCAGCCTCGGGACAGACGCCGTGAGCCAGCTCGAACTCATCGCCAACGCGCAGGGAGATGTTGATCATCTGGGTGAAGGGCTTGGGCGCACAGAAGTTCATCTCCGCGTAGGTATCGCCGCAGGGGATCTGGGTGGCGACAGCGCCCAGGGAGTCCATGACCTCGATCTGCATGGCATACTGCTGATTGGTGATCAGATCGCACATCTCATCCGTCAGCACCAGGGGGAAGTTGTAGCTCAGGCTGTCCTGACCCTCGGGCAGGGCGGTGTAGCCCTCGGAGAAGTTCTGCAGCACGATGCTGCCATTGCCCTGCAGGCTCACCAGGGTGAAGCGGAAGGTGTAAGCGCCGCTGCCGCCGGTGACATTCACGTTCCAGTTGAAGATATCGCCGACATAGCCGCCGGAGATATCCTGGCCCAGCGTGGCGTTGGAGGCGCTCCAGCCGATGATCTGCAGCGCACCCGCCTCGGGCATGCTCATCACATTGGACCAGGGGCCGTAGCTGACGTCGCCGTTGGAGAACTCACGCACCGCGCGGACCTTGTAATAGTAGGTCACGCCGTCAGCCAGATCCGTGGCAACAAACTTGGTGTCGGTGGTCTCACC
>JAFXDB010000077.1 GCA_017516305.1 Clostridia bacterium
CCCAGGTGGAAGTGCAGCAGGAACAGGCCCATCAGGGTCGTCAGGCCGCCGATGACGGCCACGGCCAGGTAGGTGTTCGAGGCCTTGATGGCGCCGGGAGTCTCCTCCTGGGCCACCCAGACATAGCTGGTGAAGGACATGATCTCGAAGAACACGAAGGTGGTGTAGAGATCATCGGAGAGGAACACGCCCAGGGTCGCGCCCAGGGTCATCAGGTTGAAGAAGGAATAGCGGGTGCGGGCGTGGCCGTGGCGCATGTAGTCGGGCGTAAAGAAGCCGCTCATCATCCACATGAAGGCCGCGATGCAGGCGTACAGGCTGCGGAAGCCGTCCGCGTTGAAGGTCAGGCCGAAGCCGCAGAAGGCGGGGATGGTGAACGTGCCGCCGCCCTGGAGGACGATCAGCACACACAGGGCGAAGACCGCCGCGCCGGTGAGGGAAACGAGGGCGTCGCGCAGGGCGTTGCCCACGCGGCCCGCCAGGATGCAGATGGCGGCCATAGCCATCGGCAGGAGGATCACCACAGGAAGCAGAGCCATATCGTGAAATCCTCCTTTCTTACTGGATCAGCCCGGCGGCAACGCTGCGCAGGAAGGTCACCAGCGGGGTGGACCAGAGGCCCAGCGCCACGATGGCGATCATCAGCAGCACGAGGGGCAGCTTCATCTGCCAGCCGGGATCGCGGTTGAAGCCCTCCAGCGCGGCGGATTCCGCATTCAGTGGACGGCCGTACATGGGCAGGACAGCGGTGAAGATGTAGATGGCCGTCAGCACGGCGGAGATGATCAGCGCCAGCACGGCCACGGTGCCCAGCACAAGGCCGGTGTCCGCCGCGGCGGTGAGCAGATTCCACTTGCTGACGAAGCCTGCCAGCGGGGGGATGCCCGTCAGCGCAACGCCGCCCACGACATAGGCCGCGCAGGTCAGGGGCATCACCTTGCCGAAGCCGCGCAGATCCTGCACATACTCCTTGCCCGTGCGCACCAGGATCGCGCCCGCGCAGTAGAACAGGGTGATCTTGATGACGCCGTGGATGACCAGGTGGGACAGGCTGCCGACCATGCCGCCCTCAGTCATCAGGGCTGCGCCCATGAGCATGTAGGACAGGTTGGAAATGGTGGACCAGGCCAGGCGGCGCTTGAAGTGCTGCTCACGCACGGCCATGGTGGAGCCGAACACGATGGTGAAGCAGGCCAGGCACAGCACGATGGCCTGCGCCCAGGTGCCGAAGAGGTTCTCCGCGCCGAAGGAGTAATAGATCAGGCGCAGCACGGCATACGCGCCTGCGTTGACCACCGCTACCGCGTGCAGCAGCGCCGTCACGGGGGTGGGGGCCACGGAGGCCGCAGGCAGCCAGGCATGCATCGGGAACACCGCCGCCTTGGTGCCGAAGCCGATGAAGGCCAGCACGAACACCGTCAACAGCAGGCCGCCCCGGGTGTTCATCATTTCCGTGGTGACGACGCCGCCCAGAGTGAACTCCGTGGAACCGGCCAGGAAGATCAGCACCACCAGGGCAATGAAGGCGAAGGCCGCGCCGGTGATGGAGTAGGTCAGGTACTTGCGGCCCGCACGGATGGAGGCCGCGTCCTTCTTGTGGATCACCAGGGGCAGGGTCACCAGGGTCAGGCACTCGTAGAAAACGTAGAGGGTGCAGAGGTTTCCGGCGAAGGCGATGGCCAGGGTGGCGGCGTAGGAGATGGTGTACCACATGAAGAAGGGGGTCGGCCGCTCCTCGTGGTGCATGTACTCAAAGCCGTACAGGGAAGCAATGGGCCACAGCAGGCTCACCAGCCCGGCGAACACGCGGCTCATGCCGTCCACGCGGAAGGTGAGGGGCAGGGCGTTGGTCAGGTGGTAGAGGATGAAGGGCTCGCCGGAATCGGTCAGCAGCACCGTCCAGACCAGGATGGAGGTGGCGATGACCACCGCCTCCACGAACCAGGCCCGTCCGGCGTTGGTCTTGGGGCGCATCACGCCCAGCAGCGCGCCGCCCACAAGGGGGACGAGCAGCGTCAGCAGAATCAGCATATGCGCGCCTCCTTACAGACCGAGCAGCACGGACAGCTGGGTGAATAGCTCCGTCAGCGCGCCGGGGAACGCGCCCAGCAGCACGGACAGCACCGCCAGGATCAGCAGCGGCACCAGCATGGAGAAGGGCACATCGTCGCGCTGGACGGCGGGTGCGGCATGGTCAGCGTCGCCGTGGGCGTCGTGGGAAGCGTGAGCGTCATGGCCGCCCTTGAAGAAGCCGTTGGACACGATGGGCATCAGGTAGCCGGCCGTCAGCAGGGCGGAGGCCAGCAGCACCACCGGGCCCAGCCAGGTCAGGAAGGTCGGCACACCGGCAGAGGCCAGGCTGCCCTGAGCCAGGTACCACTTGCTGATGAAGCCCATGCAGGGCGGGATGCCGATCAGGCCCAGGGAGGCGATGGTGAAGCAGCCCATGGTGACGGGCATTTTGCGGCCGATGCCCTCCAGGTCGCGCACGTCGGTCTTCTCGGTCTTCAGGATGATGGCGCCGGCGGACATGAACAGGGTGTCCTTGACCAGGCTGTGGCAGATGACATGCAGGAGCGCACCGACAAAGCCCAGGGGGGTCAGGGTGGACAGGCCGAAGAGGATGTAGCTCACCTGGGACACGGAGGACCAGGCCAGGCGGCGCTTGAGGTGATGCTCGCGCAGCGCCAGGAGGGAGCCGGTGAACACCGTCAGCAGGGTGAGGCACATGAAGGCCGTGTGTACCCAGGTGCTGCGCAGGAAGTCAACGCCGAGGTAGCAGAACATCAGGCGTGCAACGCCCAGGACGCCGGCCTTGGTGATGACGCCGGAGAGCACGGCAGAGGCGGGAGAGGGGGCGGCCGGGTGCGCCGTGGGCAGCCAGCCGTGCAGCGGGAACAGACCGGCCTTGGCGCCGAAGCCCATCAGCATCAGCAGGCAGAAGGTCAGCACGAAGCCCTCGTGACCCGCGACCTTTGCCGCGTCCAGCACGCCGCCGGGGGTGAAGGAGAAGGTGCTCACATAGGGGCTGAGGACGAACACGCCCAGCAGCACCAGAGACGCGCCCAGCACCGAATAGATCAGGTACTTCAGGCCCGCCGCCACGGACTCCTTCTTGCCCGAGTGCATCACCATCGGCATCGTCAGCAGGGTCATCGCCTCAAAGAACATGTAGAAGGTGATGATGCTGCCGGAGAAGCACAGGCCCATCAGGACGCCCAGGGAGATGAGGTAGAGCGCGTAGTAGCGCTGCTCCTTGCCCTCGTGGGCCATATAGTGGAAGGAATACAGACCGGCGACGGCCCAGACGAAGGCCATCACGCAGGCGAAAACCTTGCCCAGCGTGTCCGCATGCAGGAACACGGGCAGGCTGTCGGACAGGGTGAAGAGGGTCAGGGTCAGTCCGTCCCGCAGCAGCACGGGGATCAGCAGGGCTACCGTGCCCACCAGGGCCAGCACGGTCAGCGCCGTGCGGGGGGCGCGCTTATCCAGCGCAGGGAGGATCAGCAGCAGCAGGCCGATGACCACAGGGAAAAGAACCGGCAGCAGAAGAAGGAACGACATGGTTCAAATGCCTCCTTAAAGTACTTAACCGAACATCCGCAGACCTGCGGTGATCAGATTGACGGCCGTCTGGGAGAATACGCCCAGGGCAATGTTGACAAGCGCCAGCAGCACCAGCGCTGCGTTGAAGCAGAAGCCGCGCTGACCCCGCTGCACGGAGTAGGTCGCGCCCGCCAGCGGCTTGCGGTAGAGCGTGATGACCGTGCGCAGGAAGTACATGGTGTTGAGCATGGTGGAAACGGCCAGGGTGACCAGCACCAGGCTGGCGCGCACGGGATCCAGGGCAATGCCTGCCAGGGCGATGTTCAGCTTGCTGACGAAGCCGCCCAGGAAGGGGAAGCCCACCATCGACAGCGCGCCCACGGTGAAGGCCACACCGGCGATGGGGCTGCGGTAGCCCGCGCCGCGCAGGTCGCGGAAGAGCTTCGAGTTGCCGCTGGCGTCCGCCAGGCCGCCTGCCGCCAGGAACAGCATGCTCTTGCACACCGCGTGGCTGAACAGGTGGAACATGGCGGCCATCATGCCGGCCTCGGTGCCCATGGCCATGCCCAGGTAGATGTAGCCGATCTGGGCGACGGAGGAGAAGGCGATCATGCGGCGCACATCGTTCTGCCGCAGCGCGGACAGGGAGCCGAAGATCATGCCGGCCAGGGCAAAGACGAACAGGATGTCGTCAATGCCGGTGGCGGCAATGACGTCCAGGCCGATGACGCGGTACATGATCTTGATCAGCAGGAAGATGTAGCCCTTGCTGACCAGGCTGGAAAGGATGGCCTGGGAGGTGGGGGTGGAGTAGCCGTAGGCGTCCGGTACCCAGGTGTGGAAGGGGAACAGGGCGCTCTTGATGGCCAGGCCAATGGCGAAGAGCGCGATGACCACCGTCAGGGGCTGGGCGTACTGGCCGGTGACGGCGATATTCGCCACGGCCTGCCGGATGGGCTCCATCAGCAGATGGCCGGAAACGTCGTAGAGGATCACGATGCCCAGCAGGAACAGACCGGAGCCCACCAGGTTCATGATCATGTACTTCGCCGCAGCCACCAGCGTGCGGCCGCGCTTGCGGATGGCGATCAGCGCGCAGGCCGCCAGGGTCATGATCTCCAGGAAGACGTAGGAGGTGAACAGGTCGTTGGTGTAGACCTGGGCCATCAGCGCGGCCGTCAGCAGCAGGAGGATGACGTAGTAGAGGCTCTGCTTGTTCCCGTCGATGTGCTCGTCCAGCTTCTTCATGCCTCCCATGAGAGACAGGAGCATGATGCCGGAGAAGAACAGGGCGGTGAGCGCCTCCAGGCTGCCGACGCGGATCTCGTTAACGATGGCGCCCTTGGCGGCCTCGTTGGTCACCTCGTAGTCATGGCCCATGGGGAAGTTGTATCCCTCGGCGCCGCCCATGAACTGCATGCACAGCAGGAAGGACAGCGCGGTGACGATGATGAGCACCGTGAGGGTCCAGCGGCGGGCCCAGCGGGGCTTCATCACGCTGGTGAAGGCGCCGGAGGCCAGGGGCAGCAGGATGGATACAAACGGGATGTGCTGCCAGAGGGTGTAATGCAGTTCCATTTACTCCTCGCCCTCCTTCCGGCACAGGGCGGTGATCTCGTCGATATCCAGGGTGTGATAACGGCGGTAGAGGCGGATGGTCAGGCTCAGCATGACGGCGGTGACGGAGACGGAGACCACGATGCCCGTCAGCACCAGGCCAGCCGGAATAGGATTGATGTATAGAGAGGTGTCCACGCCGTTTTCCAGCGCCCCGGCAACATCCGTCACGATCGGGGCGGTTTTGCCCTCAATGAAGCCCTTGGCAGCCAGGAACAGGAAGATGGCGTTATCCATGATGGAGAAGCCGATGATCTTCTTGATCATGTTCCGGTGCAGGAGAAGGGTGGTGAAGCCGATGCCGAAGAGGGCCATGGCGGCGATCTCCACATAGTTCGTCAGAAAATCCATTTACATGTCCCCCTTTCGGAAGAGGGTGTAGA
This sequence comes from Clostridia bacterium, assembly GCA_017516305.1. Classification (GTDB taxonomy): domain Bacteria; phylum Bacillota; class Clostridia; order Christensenellales; family Aristaeellaceae; genus UBA11524. The sequence goes on from JAFXDB010000077.1 coordinate 5,547, forward strand.
AGGCGTACATCGTGCAGCAGACCACCAGGCCCACGGCGATGTTCAGGTAGGGGATGAGGCCGGCGGAGAAGAGCATGCCCTGGGTGCCGGGGGTGAAGATGCTGGGCAGGTGGTTGGCGCCGGTGAAGAAGGAGTAGGCCTTCGAGCAGGCATAGAACGCCAGGGCCATGAGGCTGACGATCTGGAAGGTTTTGAAGGTGAAGAAGCGCTCGGTCTTTTTGAAGCCGAAGGCGTTGAGGTACAGGATCAGGCCCGCGCCCATGATGGCGCCGCCGGAGAAGCCGCCGCCGGGGCTGATGTGGCCGTTCATGACCACGTACACGCCAAAGAGCAGGATCAGCGGCACCAGGAGATTGGCCTGATGCTGCAGGATCATGTCGTTCTTGGGCTCGTACAGGCGGTCATCGGCCTCGGCCTCCAGCATCTCGGTGGTGGGCTTGCCGTCCTTGCTGGGCGCCAGGCGCAGCAGCACCAGCACCGTCACCGCGGCGATGAACAGCACGTTGCTTTCGCCCAGGGTGTCGAAGGCGCGATAGTCCAGGATCATGCCGGCGACGATGTTGACCGCACCGGTCTGGGTCAGGCCGTGCTCCATGTAATGCCCGGAGACGCCGCTGACATTGGCGGGGTTATCGGGGCTGCCGTAGGGCGGGAGGTTGGCGGCGGTGCTCAGCAGCAGGGCGATGATGCCCACGCACATGACCACGCTCAGGATGATGTAGACCCAGCGCATCAGCTTCTGGCCCTTGCTGCGGCTCCACTGGTGGAGGTGGCCGTAGATGCGCTGCTCGCGCTCCAGGGCGGCGTGGCGGCGATCCTCCAGCGCCTGCTCCTGGGCGGTGTGATGGTGGTCGCTGTCTACCAGATGCTCGTGGCTGCCGGCTTCCAGCTCCTGGGTCAGGGCGTCGTCAAGGGCGGTGGAGCCAGTCTCCAGCCACCGCAGGAGCCGCGCCCACCAGCTGCTTTCATAATCAGGCCTCAGCTTCGCCATTGCTGTCCGCCTCCTTCTTTTCGGCTGCCTTCTGGATGTCGATGGCGTGAATCTTCTTCAGCGTCACAAACAGCAGAAGGCTGGTGATGCCGGCGCCCACGGCGGCCTCGGTGATGGCCAGGTCGGGGCTCTCCAGCAGGATCCAGATGACTGACATGGCCAGGGACTGGCTCATGAAGATGACCAGCGAGGTCAGCAGATCCTTCGTCATGGACACGCTGATAGCGCAGAAAATGGCGAAGATGAGCAGAATGATGCCAAGAATCTCCATTATTCGTGCGCCTCCTCTTTTTCCTCTTTTTCCATGTTTTCCTCTGCTTCGGCGGGTTCAGCGGCATCGGCGCTGCCGGAGGTTTCCACGGTTTTTTCATGCTGGACGTAGGCGCGGTTCATGACCTCGGCGTCCTTCTCCAGCTCGTCGTTGATGGTGACCTCCATGCGGCCGATCAGGTGACCGGACACGGGGCTGGTCAGCCACAGGAAGGCGATGACCACCAGCATCTTGCCGCTGGCGACGGTGAAGCCCGTGGCGATGATGACGCCCAGGAGCATCAGCAGGATGCCCACGGTGTCAATGAGGGCGGCGGCATGCACGCGGTTGAGGGCGTAGCGGAACCTGTACACGCCCACCACGCCGGAGAGCAGGCAGAACAGACCCGTCGCCGTCAGCGCGGCGGAAAGGATAAAGCGGATGACGTCAAGCATGGCCGTTCCCCTCCTTTTCCTGCGCCAGCTCCCTCTGGCGGCGCTTTTCGCGGTAAATGCCCATGTACACCTTCGTCAGCAGCACCACGGCCAGGAAGGAGAGCATGGTGTAGATCATGGCGATGTCCGTCAGCCAACCCTCGCCCATCAGAAAGGAGAGGATGCAGATGGCGATGACCACCAGGGTGCCCATCATGTTGACGGCGATGACGCGGTCGGCGATGCGGGGCCCGCGGATGGCCCGCACCAGGCAGGCCAGCAGCAGCGCGCCAATGATGACCAGCGCGGAAATGTACAGCACGCTATACGCTTCAGTCATGGTTCTGCGCCTCCTTTGCCTGGCCTTCCAGCGTCATTACGCGGTCTTCCATCTCAAAGCCCTCCGTGCCCACGTCAAAGGACGTGTCCAGGCAGTGAATGAGGAACTCGTCCTCCTGCACGTCGATGGTGATGGTGCCGGGGGTCATGGTGATGGAGTTGGCCAGCACCACCTTGCCTGCGTCGGTGCGCAGACGGGTGCGGAAGCTGGTGACCTCCGGCTCGATGACCACGGCGGGGTTCCAGATGAGCTTCATGACCCCGAAGGCGCTCTTGAACACCTCGCCCACCAGGTAGAAAAAGTACCCGGCGATGCGCGGCAGGCGGCGGGCGACGCGCCACTCCTGCTTCGGGGAGTAGCCCATGAAGGCGCACATGAACGCATAGAGCGCCGCGCACACGATCAGACCGACGATGGCGATCTCCATCGTCCACTGTCCGTTGAGCAGCACCCAGAATCCAAACAGCAGGAAATACATACAATTTGCCTCCCGTGATTGACCTGATACGACACAATCCGTGCCGCATGGTATTGTAAACCTTCCTATTAAAGAAGTCAATAGGGCGAAAGGGGAAAATTCACGTTCAGTTCATCATCGTCAGCGGCAGAGGCGGCACATGAATTTTGGTGCAGCAAAAGTGCATTCCAAAGGTTGAAACCCCTGCGGTTTTGTAGTACAATAGTGCGCATATCCATTCCGAGGAGGTTGCTCCCATGTATCGCATTGTGAAGAAGCGCGTGCTGAATCCCACGGTCACGCTGATGGAAATCGAAGCCCCGCTGGTGGCCCGCAAGGCGCTGCCGGGTCAGTTTATTATCTTCCGCATTGATGAGGAGGGCGAGCGTATCCCCCTGACCATCGCCGGTTATGACCGCGACAGGGGCACCGTCACCATCATCTTCCAGAAGGTGGGCTACACCACCGAGAAGCTCGACACCCTGAATGAGGGCGACGCGCTGCTGGACTTCGTCGGCCCCCTGGGCGAGCCGAGCCACACCGAGGGTGTGAAGCGCGCGGCGGTCATCGGCGGCGGCCTCGGCGTGGCCATTGCCTACCCCCAGGCCAAGGCCCTGCATGAGGCGGGGTGCGAGGTGGATCTGATCGTCGGCTTCCGCAATGAGGAGCTGATCATCCTGGAGGATGAGCTGACCGCCGCCTGCACCGAGCTGACCGTCATGACGGATGATGGCTCCAACGGCAACAAGGGCTTTGTCACCCAGGCGCTCCAGAAGAAGCTGGAGGCGGGCGTGAAGTATGACGAGGTGATCGCCATCGGCCCGCTGCCCATGATGCGCGCCGTGTGCGACCTGACCCGGCCCCATGAGATCAGAACCATCGTCAGCATGAACCCCATCATGATCGACGGCACGGGCATGTGCGGCGGCTGCCGCATCACCGTGGGCGGCGAGACGAAGTTTGCCTGCGTGGACGGCCCTGACTTCGACGGTCACCTGGTTGACTGGGACGAGGCCATCGCCCGCAGCCGCATGTTCCGCCCCGAGGAGGCCAAAGCCAAGGAAAAGCTGGCGCATGTCTGCCGCCGGGATCAGCTGGTGGACGCTGCCATGAAGGAGGGCAACTGATATGCCCAACATGAGCCTGAAGAAGAATCCCATGCCCGAGCAGGAGCCTGCCGTCCGCGCGGCCAATTTCAAGGAGGTCGCCCTGGGCTATACCCGCGAAATCGCCATGGCCGAGGCCGACCGGTGCCTCAATTGCAAGCACGCGCCCTGTGTCTCCGGCTGCCCGGTGAATGTGCCGATCCCTTCCTTTGTATCCAAGATCAGGGAGGGCGACTTCCAGGCCGCCTATGACATCATCCGCCTTCAAAATGGCCTGCCCGCCATCTGCGGCCGCGTCTGCCCCCAGGAGACGCAGTGTGAGAGCAAGTGCGTCCGCGGCATCAAGGGCGAGCCGGTGGGCATCGGCCGCCTGGAGCGCTTCGCCGCCGACTGGGCCATGAACGAGGGCAAGATTTCCGCCGAGACCGCGCCGAAGAACGGCAATCGTGCCGCCGTGGTCGGCTCCGGCCCCGCAGGCCTCACCTGCGCCGCTGACCTGGCCCGCGCCGGCTGGGACGTGACCGTCTACGAGGCCCTTCACACCCCCGGCGGCGTGCTGATGTACGGCATCCCCGAGTTCCGCCTGCCCAAGGCCCTGGTGCAGAAGGAGATCGACAACATCCGCGCCCTGGGCGTGAAGATCGTCACCAACGCGGTCGTGGGCCGCGCGATGACCATCGACGAGCTGCTGAACGACGACGGCTTCGACGCGGTCTTCGTCGGCTCCGGCGCGGGTCTGCCCAATTTCCAGCGCATCCCCGGCGAAAGCCTGTGCGGCGTGTACAGCGCCAACGAGTTCCTCACCCGCATCAACCTGATGAAGGCCTACACCTTCCCCCAGGCGGACACGCCGGTGAAGGTCGGCAGCAGGGTGGCCGTGGTCGGCGGCGGCAACGTCGCCATGGACGCGGCCCGCTGCGCCAAGCGTCTGGGCGCGGAGGTGTCCATCGTGTACCGCCGGAGCGAGGCCGAAATGCCCGCCCGCGCCGAGGAAGTCCACCATGCCAAGGAGGAGGGCGTCAACTTCCTCATGCTGACCAACCCCACCGCCATCAAGGGCGATGAGAACGGCTTCGTCTCCGCGATGACCTGCGTGAAGATGGAGCTGGGCGAGCCGGACGCTCGTGGCCGCCGCCGTCCCGTGGTGATCGAGGGCAGCGAGTTTGACCTGCCTGTGGAGACGGTCATCGTGGCCATCGGCAACAGCCCCAATCCGCTGATCAAGAAGACCACCCCCGATCTGCCCACGGAGAAGTGGGGCGGCATCACCACCGACGACATGGGCCGCAGCGGCAAGCTGCACGTCTACGCCGGCGGCGACGCTGTCACCGGCGCGGCGACGGTCATCCTGGCCATGGGCGCGGGCAAGAAGGCGGCAAAGGCCATGATCGAGGATAACCAATAAGTGCATTTCTGCATCACCCGGGCGCCTTTTGAAACGGAGGCGTCCGTTTTTGTGTTGCCCTGTGCCGGATTGTGTGGTATAATGGTTGTCCACAGAAACGGAGGCGAGCGCGATGCCCATGTTCGGCTTTGACGAGCAGTATCCCTTTTTTGACGTGACCCCGGTGGACAACCAGTTCATCCTTGAATATCTGCCCACCGCCACGGGGGATGCGGTGCGCGTGTACCTCTATGGCCTGATGCAGTGCTATCACCCGGCGGCGGCTATGTCCCTGGAGCAGATGGCCCGGGAGCTGGGCATGGAGTCCGAGGCGGTGCTGGCCGCTTTCCGCCACTGGGAGCGCAAGGGCCTGGTGCGCCGGGTGAAGGACAACCCGCCCACCTATCAGTACATCAGCGTGAAGAATGCGGTGTTTGTCGGCGGTGCGGCCCCGGCAGACCCGGAATATGAGGCCTTCGCTGCCGCGGTGTATGGCATTTTCGGCAATGACCGCCGCCTGCATGGCGGGGAGATCAGCCGGATCTACGAATGGGTGGAGGAAATGCGCCTGCCCCAGGAAGTGGTGCTGGCGCTCGTCCGGCACATGGTGAAGACTAACGGCAAGAATGTGTCCGTCAAGACCATGGAGAAGCGGGCGACGCAGCTGGCGGAGGAAAAGGTGGCGACGGCGGAGGACGCCGTCTGTGTGCTGGAGCGCGATCGGGCCGTGTTTGACGGCGCGAAGGCCGTCGTCCGCCGCATGGGCAAGCGCCGCGATCCCTCCGAGGACGAGACCGACCTGTACCGCAAGTGGACGGTGGACTGGCGCTTCACCCGGGAGGATGTGCTGGCTGCCTGCGTGGAGACCACCAAGGGCGACCCGAATTTCAAGTACCTGGACGGCATCCTGAGCCGTCTGCATACCAAGCGCAGCGAAACGGGCCGGGTGCAGAAGGTGGCCGACGCCTTTGCCGAGGAGAAGGACGCCGCCGCGCCCCTCAAGGCCCTGCTGATGGCGCTGAATCTGCCCACGGCGGCGGTCAACGAGGGTACGCTGCGGGTCTATGCGGACATGCGCGCGCTGTATCCGGACAACATCATCATGATGGCGGGCCGGGAATGCTCCCGCCACGGCGTGACCAAGCTGGACGACGTGATGAACACCCTGCATTCCTGGAAGCGCAGCGGCCTGAAGGACGCTGAGGATGTGCGCCTGTTCATGCAGAAGGTGGACGATCAGAATGCCTTCCTGCGCGTGCTGTACGAGGTGACGGGCATGGCGGAGGCAAAGCCCAACGCCGCCGACCGCCGGCTGCTGGCCCGCTGGCTGGACGAGTGGGGCTTCGAGGAGACCTTTGTGACCGAGTGCGCGGCCTTTGCCATCGGCAAGGAGCGGCCGATGCTGTACCTGGACAAGCTCCTGGATAGCTACCACGGCAAGGGTGTGCGCACCATGGAGGCGGCCCGCGCCGAGCGCGAGAGCTTCCAGCAAGGCCTGGCGGCAAAGGCGGAGGGCCGTTATCAGACGCCTGCCCGCGGCCCCAAGACCGTGGAGCAGCAGCAGTACACCCAGCGCGAGTATGTCCATTCGGATGCGGATGTTGATGCATTCATGAAGCACTGGCAGGAGGAGAACGGCAATGCGTAAGGCCATCATGCAGGAGCTGCTGACCGAGTACGAGGCGCAGCGCCAGCGCAACCAGGCGGAGGAGCTGCGTCGGCGGCAGGAGGTCGAAATGGCCTGCCCGGAGATCACCCAGGCGCTGGATGCGCGGCAGGGTATCATCTTTTCGGCGCTCCGGGGAATCCTGGGCGGCGAGGCTGCGGCGGAGAATATTCCGCAGCAGATGGAGGTGCTCAACCACCGGGTCGCATCGCTGCTGAAGGAACACAATTATCCCGAAACCTACCTCGATCCGGTGTACCGCTGCCCCGTCTGCCAGGACACCGGCTATGTGGGCGAGCTGATCCGCGAGCAGTGCGAATGCCTCCGCACGGCCTTCTATACCCGGCTGTACCGCCAGGTGGGCCTGGGGGAGAATGCGGAGCAGAGCTTTGAGAAGTTCGATGAGAGCCTGTTCTCCGAGGAGAAGCTGCCGGATAAGACCTTCTCTCAGAGAGAGCTGATGGTGGCTTACCGCAGCCGCTGCAAGGCTTGGGCAGACGCTTACCCGGCCACGGAGGCAAGGGACGTGCTGCTGATGGGCCAGAGCGGCCTGGGCAAGACGTACCTGATGCATGCCATGGCGAAGGTGCTTTTGCAGCGGGGCTTCAGCGTAATGCTCATCAGCGCCTACCGCTTCCTGGACACGGCCCGGAAGGCGTATTTCTCCGGGCATGGCGAAAAAAATGCGGAAATGGACGCGCTGATGGATGTGGATGTGCTGATGATTGACGACATGGGCGCCGAGCCCCTGATGGAGAACATCACCATCAGCCAGTGGTTCAACCTCATCAACGAACGCCAGCAGCGACGCAAGGCGACGGTCATCTCCACCAATCTGATGAAGGACGAGCTGCGCCGCCGCTACACCGAGCGCATCGCCTCCCGTCTGCTGAACAACCCGGGGCAGTGCATGCTCCTGCAGTTCCTGGGCGACGACGTGCGGGGGAGGGTGAAGAAGGCTTGAACATCCAGCTTTACATCAGCAAGAAGAATTTCGACGTCCAGAAGGCCGAACGCTTTTTCAAGGAGCGCCGCATCAAGGTGCAGGTGATGGATCTGAAAAAGCACAAGCTGGGCGAGCGCGAGCTGCAGGTTTTTGCCAAGGGACGCGGCATGGCGGCCCTGCTGGACCTGGAGGACAAGAAGGTGGCCGCCCACCCCGCCGCCTACAACTCGATCGAGAGCTATCTGATGCAGTACTTCATCGAGACGCCGTGGCTGCTCAGGGCGCCCATCGTGCGCAACGGCAGCAAGGTCACCATCGGCTACCAGCCTGATGTGTGGGAGCAGTGGATGAAGGAAGATAAATGATTCAGGGTGCGTTGCGGGAATCCTGAAATATACCGCAAAGCAAAAAAGCCGGGCGTCGCACCTGGCTTTTTCATATATCGTGGGGGTATTCCACTGCGGCGAGCAGGCTGTCCACCAGCTTTTCAATGCCGGACTCAGCCTGATCGACCTCCGGGTTCCGGTTGGTCATCACGGCAGCAACTGCCTGCGTCCGGCGGTTCATCTTCAGCATGCACTGCCCATGCTCGCCCCAGCCCTGGCTCATGAGGATGTCCCCGCCGCTTGTGAACAGCCCCAGGCCCGTCCAGGGGAAATCCTGTACCGGGGCTGCCATCTCCCTGGCGGAGGACTGCTGCAGCAGGCTCCCTTCGCCATGCAGGGCGGCAACGAAGGCGCGGCCGAGCATGACAAGCTCCTCCGGCGTTGTCCACAGCCCGGAGGCAGCCAGGTCAGGGTAGGACGGGAAGCGTCCGGGCAGGGGAGCGCCGTCGCCGTCGTAGCCCGTGGCCATCCTTGCTTCGTGGGCGGCGACGTATTCCGGGGCGGCAAAGAAGGTGCTGTGAAGCCCCAGGGGTGCGAAAATCAGCTTGCGTGCAGCGTCGGCGAAGGGCATGCCCGTCACCTCCCGCACCAGCAGCTGCAGCACGCAGTAGCCCGCGTCGGAGTACTCAAAGGCTGCGCCCGTTGGCTTCTCGGCGCGCACAGGACGGTTGTTGTAGGCTGTGCGCCCCTCCAGGATATCCGCCAAGCTGACCTCGGGGCCTCCCCGGCGCAGGCCGAAGAAGCTGTCCTCGCCGTCGATGATCCCGGCGGTGTGGCTCATGAGCGCCCGGACGGAGGCGCTGCTCTCCTCGCCCTGCGGCGTACGCAGCTTCCAGGTGCGCAGATGATCGTTAACGGGCGCGTTGACGTCGATGACATGCTGTTCATGCAGCTGCATCACGCACAGGGCGGTGACGAACTTGGAAATGGAGCAGGCCGGGAAGATGGTGCTGCCGTCCACGGGGATAGGGCTTTCCCGGTCGGCAAAACCGTGAAAGGATGTGGAGATCCGACCATCCGCGCTGCAATAAGCGGAGCCGACGCCGGGGAAGCGTGCGGTGAGCAGGTGTGTCATGGCGGTACCTCCCGTGTTTATGCAAGCCAGATGGCGTTGGCGGCGGCCATGTCGCCCTCGTGGGTGATGGAGATGAGTATGGTGCCGCCCATTTCCTCCGCCTTGCCGGTGAGGGTGGCGACGGGCTGCCCCAGGGGCGTGTGGCTGATGCAGATATCCGTCATGGGGATGGACATGCCCGTTCCCAGGGCCTTCAAAATGGCTTCCTTGGCGGCGAAGATGCCGGCCATGGTCTGGGCGGCGGTTTCACCCCTGGCGCGGATGTAGGCCTGTTCGCTGGCGGTAAACAGGCGCCGCAGGCTGTGGCCGCTGTCCAGCAGCTCCTTCATGCGCGAAATCTGGCACAGATCCAGTCCGATGCCCCGGATCTCAGACATAGCCCATCACCCCCCTGACCGATACGTCGCCCGCCAGCACGCGGCGGGTCGCGCCGTCCTCCGTGCGCACCAGCAGCGCGCCGGTTTCGTCCACCGACAAGGCGGTGCCGGTAAAGGTTTCCGCGGGAGAAAGCACCTGCACTTCGCGGCCCAGGGTGCAGGAGAGCGCGCGGTATTCTTCCTCGATGGCGGTAAATCCGCCGGATGTCACCGCGTCCACGGCGGCCTCCAGCCCGTTCAGGTAGGCGGCGATGAGCGCCTCGCGCCCCGGCGGGGGACACAGCTCCTCCAGGGACACGGCGCGCTCCGTCAGCTCCGGCGGGTAAGCGCCGCGGCGGATGTTCAGCCCGCTGCCGATGACCACGAACATCTGCCCTTCGGGTGTGAACCCGGCCTCCAGCAGCACGCCGCAGACCTTGTGTCCGGAGAGCACCACGTCATTGGGCCACTTGATGCGCGCGTCCAGCCCGGTGAGGCTGCGCACGGCCTTCGTCATCGCCAGCGCGGCGCAGAAGGTGATCATCGGCGTCTTTTCCGGCGGCAGCTGGGGGCGCAGCAGCACGCTCATCCAAACGCCCTGGCCTTCGGGGGAGGACCAGGTGCGATCCAGCCGTCCGCGCCCGGCGGTCTGTTGTTCGCAAAGGGCCACGGCTTCCGCAAGGGCGCCTGTGCGGGCCGCGTCCTTGAGGACGGTGTTGGTGGAGGTCAGCGTGTGCTGAAGGATAACGCCTGTGCGGCCAAGGCGGCGGGTGGTCAGCAGCGGCTGCCAGGCGGCGGGGGAGAGGTCGTGCATGGGGCACCTCCGGCGGTTTGTTTCATCCTATTATAGCATGCGGACGCAGGGGATGGCAAGGCATGGGGCTGTGGCGGCTGTACTCCTTGTGTACCGCGCTTGCATGGCCGGTGCGGCTGTGATATGATGAAGGTAATCTGACGAAAGAGGTTTTGCGGATGAAACATGCGCTGAAATCCGCCTTCCTGGCGACGCTGCCGGTGATGACGGGCTACCTGGTGCTGGGCTTCGGCTTCGGCCTGGTGCTGATGGACGCAGGGGGCAGCATCCCCCTGGCGGCGGCCATGAGCGGCTTTATCTACGCAGGAAGCATGCAGTATGCCGCCGTTGGCCTGCTGACGGAGGGGTCGACGCTCCTTTCCGCCGCGCTGATGACGCTGATGGTCAACGCCCGGCACCTGTTCTACGGCGTGTCCATGCTGGAAAAATATCGCGGCATGGGCGTTGCAAAGCCCTATCTCATCTTTGCGCTGACGGATGAGACCTACTCCCTCCTGTGCCAGCAGAATCTGCCCGTGCCGGAAAGCGGCAGAAAGGCGTATTGCCTGCTGGTGTCCCTGCTGGATCACCTGTGGTGGGTGCTGGGGACGCTCCTGGGCGCGGCGGCGGGGGCGGTGATCGCCATCAATACCGAGGGCGTTGATTTTACGCTGACGGCGTTGTTCGTCACCGTCCTGACGGAGCAGTGGCTGACGGCGGAGGATCGGGTGCCTGCGATGATCGGCGGCGGGGTCAGCCTTGTATGCCTGGCCCTTTTTGGCCCGGCGGACTTCCTCATCCCGGCGATGGCGGGCATTGCGCTGCTGCTCATCCTCTACACGGACGGAAGGCGGGTGACGCGCCATGAATGATGTGCATGCGTGGCTGATGGTGGCGGTGATTGCCGCCGTGACGGCCCTGACGCGGTTCCTGCCCTTCCTCGTCTTCGGCGGGGAGAAAAAGCCGCCGCAGGTGGTGGAGCGCCTGGGTACGGTGCTGCCCGGGGCCATCATGGCGATGCTGGTGGTCTACTGCCTCAAGGGCACGACCTTTTCCACGGCGGAGGGCTGGCTGCCTGCGTTCCTCGGCGTATTCGTCACGGCGGGGCTGCATGTGTGGAAGCGCAACACCCTGCTGAGCATCGTGGGCGGCACGGTGTGCTACATGCTGCTGGTGCAGCTGGTTTTCTGAAAAAAGTGCAGATAATTTGGAAAAAGTGAAACATATCCGGCTCCCGCGGCGTATATATGTGCAGGAGGGATGCATATGAAGCACAGAACGAAGCGGAGGCTGATCCTGCTGTACACGGTGCTGACGGTGGCGAGCGCGGCGCTCTGCCTGAGCCCGTGGACGTGGAATGCTGCTGTGTTTGGTTTTGTCTGGCCGGAGGTCGTGGCCCTGGCGCTCCTGCTGAATGTGCAGGAGCTGACGGCCCGGGGGGCTGTGGCAGCATGCGCGTTGGGCGCGGGGCTGCTTCTGCACCTGGCGGCGCCTGTGTGCGGATGCCTGCGGATCTACAGGCCCTTCAAGGTGCTTTTGTGCATCAAGGCGGTGCTGAGCCTGGCGGCGTTCCTGCTGCTGCCGGAGTGGTACTTCGGGCTGTGCCTGCTGCTGCACGGCGGGCTGTTTGTGCTGACGATGATCTTCTTTGACCGCAGCATCCCCGAAAATGCACCGGAGGTGGAGATCGGCGGCACTGTCCCCTGCGATGTGCGCCTGCATCCGTCGCAGGTTGAACGTATGAATGGCGGGTTCCCGGGGTGAATCCGTTTGGTAATGAACCATACGAAGGAGGTAACAATCATGAAGAAGCTGCTTGCCCTGGCGCTGTCCCTGTGCCTGGTGCTGTCCCTGTGTCCTGTTTTTGCCGGCGCAGAAGGGCCGGTGGAGCTGCCCGAGGGCTATCGCTGGGTGGACTTGGAGGATCTTCTGCTGCCCGTTGCCCCCAATGCTGTCTGCTATCCGTATATCGTTGAGAGAGGCGAGGAGCAGTGCATCGTGGCGGAGCTCCTCTACCTGGATGTGGAGGGCCCGGATTTCCAGCCCTTCATGTATGTGTGGTGGTTCCCCAACAATATGAGCGCCTATCTCAGCCGCGTACATCCGCTGGACTATGCCAAGCAGCTGGTCAGGGAGGTGGCAGCCAGCCTTCGGGAGGACGGCTGCACGGTGTCGGCCACGAAGGCTGTGTACGGCATGCGCAGGGGGGATGTGTACTACATGCTGGGCAGCATGCACATTGCAGAGGGCAGCATCTATGCTGACGGCCCCCATGACCTGTGGGTCTATCAGCGCTGGTACGGCACCTACGATATGGGCACATATTACTTTGAGATCTACGGCCCTACCCGTGCCCATGTGGAAGCCATCGTCAGGGACGTGGAGCAGGTCGTGTTCAAGTAATGGAATCGTCTGGTGACAGACAAAAATCCGCTGCCACCCCTTGCAAAACCGCCGCCGGTGATGTATAATGTCCGCAATGGCATTGAAGGACTTGACCTGCCGGTGAAAGTCCCAGCGAGCGCGCGGTAGTGGGAGGCGCGTACGGAAGGCGGCAGGCGCACCCGGTCCGGAGCTGCGGCCAATCCCCGCCGGTTCGTCCCCGTTACGGATATGTTGAGAGAAGCGGCTCGTCCGCTTAAGCCGGGTGGTACCGCGAAAGTGCTTTTGCGCCTTCGTCCCTGCAGAGCAAGCAGTGGCGGAGGCTTTTCTATTTCCGCCCAGAATGGAAAGGAGAATAAACATGAAGCTCAAGAATCTCGTCTCCAAGCGCTACAAGGAGACCCCTGCCGATTGCCAGATCGCGTCCCAGGCGCTGATGATGCGCGGCGGCTACATCAAGCCCGTCGGCAACGGCATCTACACCCTGTTCCCCGTCACCAAGCGCATCACCTCCAAGATCGAGAAGATCATCCGCGAGGAGATGAACCGCATCGACGGCCAGGAGCTGATGTTCCCGGTCGACATGCCCGCCTCCATCTGGCGCGAGTCCGGCCGCTATGATGCGATCGGCTCTGAGCTCCTGCGCTTCAAGGACCGCGGCGATCAGGA
>JAFXDB010000078.1 GCA_017516305.1 Clostridia bacterium
ACGTCTTACATATACTCTGGAATCTTCTCCATCCATATCTTTCATCATTCTAAAGAATTCATAACCATACTTTTCATATAGTCCATCATGATTCGTTGATATATAAATGTTTTTGATTCCAGCTTCTTCCGCCAATGTTTCAGCATGACTCAATAGTTTTCCAACATAACGATTACCCCTAAAATTAGGGAACGTATATACCCATCCAATCCAAGGGGTTAAATCTGTTGGTTGTATATCATCTTTTTCAGCAAACGTACAAAATGACACTAAATCTTCTCCATCTACCAGCATAAGCACCTTTGTATTTTCACCAACAAATTGTTTTAGTTTTTGATTTTTCAATAGTTCATGCAAATACTGGCCAGCTCCCCAATCGCTCTCTTTAATTTTTGAAAGCCAATATTCTTTATCATCTGCGCCAAAATATTCTATTATTTTCATTGTACAATCTCCTACAACTTCAAATTTTCGCTCTCATCGAGCACACCGATTATATCACGAAATATACAATTTTCTACATGCTTTTTTACCTATGCAGTGTGCTGTGTTCCCCTGACATCATTCTCAATCAGCCTCTTTATCTTGTCCTTCATGGTTTCCTTGGCATCCTCATTGAAATGCACTCTCACAACATACATTGTGCCACCTATCTGCTTCCTGAGTGGGAGTAAACAATTCAAGCCCGGAACCCCTTACGAATCAAGGGATTCCGGGCTTTTTGCATGCCTGTCGGGTACAATTTGAGTGCATTTTTGCTATCATGATGCTACAGCTGATGTATCATCGTGTTATTTCGATGCCAACAAGATCAACAATGATAACAACAAAGCCGGCGAGACTAAGTCCCGGCGGCTTTATCATTTTACTTCCTGTTCCAAGTCATGAAACTGTTCAGCGTCGAAAAATTCTTGAATGGTGATACCGAATCCATCACACAGCTTCTTGATGGTGGAAATCGTCGCGCTAGCGTAGCGGAACACATACGCACAGGCTCGCACGGCATTATCTTGCGTGTTATCTTGCGTGCCACAAAAGAAATCCACCCCTCTGTTGTTAGCTTCCATCACAGCAGAGAGGTGGTTCTGTGGAGTTCATATGCGTTCTCGAAGTTCCGTGAAAGCACCGTGTTTTCAAGGTCTATACGCCATCAACCAGCTTCAGAAAAATCGGACATAATGTTATAATTATGAAACTAACAACCGGCGTTCGGGACCAAAAGGCCGCGGGTTCGAATCCCGCCACTTCGACACGTAAAACGACCGGTTCTGTGAGGAATCCGGTCGTTTTTTGTCGTATTTATGCGTCTTGATTTGATGACTTTGTCAATTCCGGTGCCCCAGCTTCGGTTCGACCAGGGTCTGGGCGTGGTACAGGCTGATGTGGCCCGAGAGCGCGTAGGAGACCACCGATGCGATCCCGAAGAAGAGCAGATACTCGGCGCCGGCTGTGCCGAAGAGCTCCACGGCCAGGAGGATGGAGGCCAGCGGAGCGTTGGTCACGCCGCAGAACAGGGCAATGATGCCCACCGCCGCGCCCAGGGCCGGGGGGAAACCGATCAGCCCGGCCAGGGTCGTGCCCAGGGTGGCGCCGATGAAGAAGGAGGGCACGATCTCGCCGCCCTTGTAGCCCGTGCCCAGGGACAGGGCGGTGAAGGCGATCTTCAGCAGAAAGGCCAGCGCCGGGACGCTCTCGCCCGTCAGGGCAGCGTGGATGACGTGCATGCCGCCGCCACGGTAATCCTGCGTGCCCAGCAGCAGGGCCAGCGCGATGACCGCTGCTGCGCCCGCCAGAACGCGCAGGAAGTCATTGGGGATCCACTTGCGGAAAAGCCTGGAGGAGCGGTGCATCACGAAGCAGAAGAGGATGGCTGCCAGCGCGCAGACGATGCTCAGCAGCACGGTCTGCAGCAGCGGCAGGGCCTGTGCCGCCGCCAGGCCGGACGCCAGAGGGAAGACCTCCGCCGGGGCGCCGATGCCCAGGGCCACGAATTTGGCCACCACTGCTGCGACCAGGGCGGGCAGCAACGCGCGCAGATTGATGCGGCCCACGTCGATGATCTCCACCACGAAGACCGCGGCGGCCAGGGGCGTGCCGAAAAGGGCGGAGAACAGCGCGGCCATGCCGCAGAGCTGGAAAATGCGCACGGCGTCGTTCTCGGCCTTTTCGCCCGCCTTTTCCAGGGGGAGGATGCGGGCCATACCGGCGCCGATGCTGCCGCCCAGCTGGAGCGCAGCGCCCTCGCGGCCGGCTGAACCGCCCGTGAGATGGGTCAGGACGGTGGAGAGGAAAATGGCCGGGGCCATGGCCAGGGGCACCCTCTCCTGGGTGCGGACGGTCTTGATGATTTCGTCCGTGCCGATGGACAGCGGGAGCCTGAGCAGCCTGTAAAGACCCGCGATGGCAAGGCCTGCCACCGGCATCAGCCAGGGCAGGAGCGCGTATTCTCCCCGGGTATGGGTAGCCCACTCCACCGCCATGGCGAACAGGCCGCCCAGCAGGCCGCAGATCACGCCCACCGCCGCGCTGGCCGCCAGCCAGAACAGGAGCGTGACGGCATAGACGCCGATTTTCTTCGCCTGATGCTTCATGTGTATCCCTCCGAAGGTCGGAATGTGTCGGTTGCCGGAGGTATTATAGCACCGGCGGAGGCGGAGGGCAAGGGGCTTTTCAGAGAATGTGGCAGGCTTTTTTCAGTGTTTCGGCGAGGCTCCAGGCGAAGTCCTTCACGTCGGTTACCGGAGGCTTCTCCATCCCGCGCCAGGCAGCGATGCGGGCCGTGGGCGGAATCTGCATGGGTACCAGCTGACCGGCCTCCAGCAGGTTCGCGGCATGCTCGCAGGCGTCCAGGAGGTCGGAGACCTTCATGCCCTGGTAGGTGAAGACGTCCGGCTCGGCGTCGGCCAGGAGGGTGCGGAGCTTCTGCAGCGCATCCAGGGCCTGATGCTCCCGGTTGGGCTTCTCGGGAATGATCGCTGCAACGTCCCGGCAGCGGAAGCAGCCCACGATGGCCGCGGCGATGGCGGGGTCGCGCACGGTGCCGTCGGGGTAGAAGATGCCATGCACGTCTGCCCAGTAGCCCTCGATCATTAGGTTGAAGACGTACCAGGGGATGTGGTATTCGTCCAGCACCTGGATGACGGTATCGTACCCGTTGGCGCGGGCGATGCAGCAGGTCTCGTTGTTGATGACGGGCTTGCCCCACCGGCGGCCCTCGGCCAGCGCCATTTCTGCTGCCTCGCGTACTCCGGCCAGGGTGGGGGAGTAGTCGTGGTAGGAGATAACGTCCACCAGGTCGGCGCTGGTGGGGATATCGACTGCCAACCAATTGCCTACGGTGAGGCAGTTCACCGGATCAAGGGCCTTGATATATCTGCAGACGTGGCGCACGAAGCGCCAGATCTTCGCATACACGGCCTGCTTGGTTTCCTCGTCCGGGGCCTTGAGGATCAGGTCGTTGCAGGGAGGCTCGTTCATTGCGTCGTACATCAGGAGGCCGGGTTCGTCCTGCAGTGCACCCACCACTGCGGCGGTGAAGGAGTCGGCCTGGGGAAAGAAATCCTCCTCCAGCATGGCCGGATCAAGGCCGTTGCCGTTGAAGAGGATGGGCACCACGGAAACGCCCTCCTCATGGCAGGTGCGCACAAAGGTGACCAGCCGTTCAAGGTAGACCGGGCCGAGATCGTCATAGGCCTGCCAGCTCAGCCAGATACGGACGCTGTTGATGCCCAGCCGTTTTGCGTAGCCCAGGTCGCGCCGGATGATGGCGGGGTCGCTTTTCAGGCTGTAGTTCACGCCTTTGATGAAGGAATAGTCGTTCAGGGGCTTCATGGGATGCACCTCCTGTGTGGGTATGATGCTGTGTCGTGCTTCTGTTCCTACATTATATAACGATGGGCTCCGGCTGACAAGGGGACGCCTGCCGTGAACATGTGCTTTCTGGGCGTGAACGTCCCGGATGTCCTCGTTGACAGGGGGAGTTTCTTCATGTTAATATGGTGTTGATCGAAATAAGTGGTGGAGTCTGTCATCTTGTGCCGAAAGGCCTTGATTTATTCCGATCGCTGACGCGGGGCATTCCTGCGCGGCGTTTTGCGTATAAATGGATGAAGGCGGGCTCCATCGCAGGAGCTTGGCCTTCTTTTTTTGTGAACACGGGCGGTGTGCCGAAGTGGCTCCGTATGCACAAAAAAGGAAAGCCGCGAACGGATGAAAGGAGTTCCTGATGACCTCAAAAAAGGCGTTCTTTGAGAAATTCTCCGAGGCGGCGGCATCGGTGCTGCCCATCGTCATCATTGTGGCGGTGATGTGCCTGACCTTTGTTCCTATGGATGCGGGGCTGATGCTCTCCTTCATCGTGGGTTCCATCATGCTCATTGTGGGCATGGGCCTGTTCACCCTGGGCAGCGAGGTATCCATGACGCCCATCGGCACGCATATGGGCGCGAAGCTGACCAAGTCGCGGAACCTGGCGCTGATCCTGGGCGTGAGTCTGCTGCTGGGCATTGCGGTCACGGTTTCCGAGCCCGACCTGACGGTGTTGGCGGCTAATGTCCCCACCATTGACAGCATGCTCCTTATCGTCACCGTCGGCGTGGGCGTGGGCCTGCTGCTGATGCTGTCCATGGTGCGCATCCTCTTCCGCATTCCGCTGAAATGGCTGCTCATCGGTCTGTATGGCGCGGTGTTTGTCCTGGCGGCGGTGGTAATGGCGGTCAGGCCGGATTACCTGGCCGTGGCCTTTGACTCCGGCGGCGTGACCACCGGCCCCATGACGGTCCCCTTTATCATGGCGCTGGGCGTGGGCGTGGCCTCCATCCGTTCCGACGCCAGCGCCCAGGAGGATTCCTTCGGCCTGGTGGCGCTGTGCTCCGTGGGCCCCATCCTGGCGGTGCTGCTGCTGTCCTTCTTCTCCTCCGGCGCGCCGGAGAGCGGGAGCGAAGCGGCGGAGGCTATCCTGGATACCGTGCAGCTGGGGAAAACCTACCTGCATGAGCTGCCCCATGAGCTGGGGAACGTCCTCATGGCGCTGCTGCCCATTGTGGCGTTCTTCCTGATCTTCCAGTTCGCTGCGCTGCATCTGCGCCGGATCCCCTTCTGGCGCATCATCATCGGTCTGGCGGTGACCCTGGTGGGCCTGGTGATCTTCCTCACCGGCGCGAATGTGGGCTTCCAGGCGCGGGGCGTCGAGCTGGGCGCACACCTGGCGGGTATGGGCCCCTGGCGCTTCCTGCTGGTGCCTGTTGCCATGCTCATGGGCTGGTACATCATCAATGCCGAGCCTGCCGTGCATGTGCTCAACAAGCAGGTGGAGGAGCTCTCCGCCGGCGCGATCTCCGAAAATGCGATGCACTATGCTCTGGCCATCGCCGTGGCCTCTGCCAACGGCCTGGCAATGCTGCGCGTGCTGACGGGACTGCCGCTGATGTTCATCATCGTCCCCGGCTACCTCATTGCCCTGGTACTGACGCTGGTGGTGCCGCCGACCTTCACGGCCATCGCCTTCGACTCCGGCGGCGTGGCCTCCGGCCCCCTGACGGCCACCTTCATGCTGCCCTTTGCCATGGGCGCCTGCACGGCCCTGAGCGGCAACATCATGACGGACGCCTTCGGTCTGGTGGCCCTGGTGGCGATGATGCCCCTCATCACCGTGCAGATCATGGGCCTGATCTATGTGCTGAAGACCCGCAGGGCGGAGGCTGTGCCTGAGATCGCCTATGCGGACGACGAAGTCATCGAGCTGTGGGAGGTGTGAGAATAAGATGGAACTCAACATGGTCATGGCGATCGTCAACCGAAACCGCCACGAGGCGATGGAGGACGTCATCCATTCCCTGAAGCTGCCCCTGGCAATGACCCTGTATGCCCGCGGAACTGCCCGGGATGAGCACCTTTCCCTCTATGGCCTCGTGCCGACGGAGAAGGCGCTGATCTTCACCGTTGCCGACGGCGAGCAGACCAGGAAGCTGATGCGCGCGGCCAAGCTGCGCATGTTTATCGACATTCCCGGCAACGGCGTGATGATGTCCGTGCCGCTCAAAAGCGTGGGAGGAGGCAGAACCATGGCATACCTGACCGACAATATGACAATGAATAATGACAAGCCGTCTTTCGATTTCCAGCATGAGCTGATCTGTGTCATCCTGAACGAGGGCTTTTCCGACATGGTGATGGCGGCGGCACGTCCTGCCGGAGCCACCGGCGGCACGGTGCTGGCCGGCAAGGGAACCGGCGCCCGCGAGGCGGAGAAGTTCCTGGGTATCTCCCTGGCCAGCGAGAAGGACGTGGTGCTCATCGTGGCGGACAGCGACAAGAAGGCCGCCATCATGAAGGCCATCGTGAAGGAAGCGGGCCCGGGAACCGACGCCGGCGCCATCTGCTTCTCCCTGCCCGTTTCCCATGTGGAGGGCCTGCGCCGCCTCAGCGCCGAGGACGCGGAGGACGGAATCGCCCGGGATACCGAGGACGTGCCGCAGGGCAAGTGATCCCCTGCGCAGGGTGGAATCCCTGAATATGTTTCGGAGAGGTTGTTGAATATGGATGCACTGATCAACTGGCTGGGCTTTGATATGCTGAGCCTGTTTGGCGGCCTGTGCCTGTTCCTGTTCGGCATGAACATCATGGGCGAGGCGCTGGAGCGCCGTGCGGGCAGCGGCCTGCAGAGCATTCTGGGCCGCCTGACCACGGGCCGGCTGGCCGGTCTGCTGACGGGCCTTGGCGTAACGGCCGTGATCCAGTCCTCCTCAGCCACGACGGTCATGGTGGTGGGCTTTGTCAACTCCGGGCTGATGAGCCTTTCCCAGGCCATCAACGTCATTATGGGCGCCAACATCGGCACCACGGTGACGGCCTGGGTGCTGTCCCTGACGGGCATCGAGGGCGGCGCCTGGTATGTGGAGATGTTCAAGCCCATGGTGTGGACGCCCATCCTGGCGGTTGTCGGCGTGGTGTGCTACATGTTCTGCAAGTCCAACAAGCGCAAGGACACGGGCCTGATCCTGCTGGGCTTCACGACGCTCATGTTCGGCATGGACATCATGAGCGGCGCAGTGTCCGGCCTGCAGGACGCGGCGTGGTTCAAGCGCCTGTTCCTGATGTTTGAAAATCCTGTCCTGGCGATGCTGGCGGGTGCTTTGCTCACGGCCATCATCCAGTCCTCCTCGGCATCGGTGGGCATCCTGCAGGCGCTGGCGGGCGCCACGGCGGGTACGGCGGCGGCGGTCAACATGGGTGCGGCCATTCCCATCATCATGGGCCAGAACATCGGCACCTGCATCACCGCGCTCCTGTCCTCCGTGGGCGCCAACAAGAATGCCCGCCGGGCGGCCCTGGTGCATCTGAGCTTCAATGTGCTGGGCTCTCTGGTGTGGCTTACGGTGTTCTGCATCCTGAAGGCTGTGATGGGCGGTGGGAAAAATGCCTTCACTGCGCTGATCGGCAGCGACGCCAACCAGGTCAACATCGCCATTGCGCACTCTGTTTTCAACATTGGCTGCACGCTTCTGCTCCTGCCGCTTTCGAAGGTGCTGGAGCGGATTGCCTATGTGCTGGTGCCCGAGGGAAAGAAGCCGGAGACGGAGCAGGTGGAGGAGCTGGACGAGCGTCTGCTGGCCACGCCCTTCGTGGCCCTGGAGCGCGCCCGCGGCCTGACCATCGACATGGCGGACTGCGCGGCCCTGGCGGTGGACGCCTCCCTGCGGATGCTGGACGTCCTGGATGTGAAGCAGGCAGAATGCATCCGGGCGTGGGAGGACAGGACGGATCACTACGAGGATGTGCTGGGGACCTACCTGGTCAGGCTCAGCGCCGCCCGTGCCTCCGATGCGGACAGCGCCCAGGCGGCGGTGCTCCTGCGCGCCATCGGCGATTTTGAGCGCGTGGCGGATCATGCCGCCTCCATCCTCTGCGCGGCGGAGGAAATGAAGGACAAGAAGATCCGCTTCACCGACGCGGCGAGCCAGGAGCTTTCCGTGCTGCGCGAGGCGGTGATGGAGATTCTGGGCATGGCCTGCAAGGCCTTTGCCGACGGCGATATGGAGGCTGCCGCCAAGGTGGAGCCCCTGGAGCAGATCATCGACCGGCTCCGCGAGGAGCTGCGCCGTCGCCACATCGCCCGCCTGCAGCAGGGCGTCTGCACCATGGAGGCCGGCTTTGTCTGGGCGGACCTGCTGACCGACCTCAGCCGCATCTCCGATCATTGCTCCAATGTGGCCGGCGGCGTCATCGACCTGCACCGGCACAACCTGAACACCCACGAGGCGCTGCGGGAAGCCAGGAGCGACAGCGAAACCTTCCGCCGCCTGTTTGGCGAGTATACGGTCAAGTATCTCCACCGCATCCTGCCCGCTGAGGGCTGATGCATGCCGGTGGCCTGACTGCTGCCCCGCGATGAAGATTCCCCCGGCCGGATTGGTCGGGGGAATTTCTTCCAGTGGCTGAATGGACGATATAACGTCTGAAGCATACTGGTTGAGTCAAATTTGATATATTTTTAAAAATTTTTTACAGAATGAAAAGATTCAGCAGGAATTCCGGTATCGTTTGCAGAATAATATAAGGCGCAGGAGAATCTGCTGTTCTATTGTCAAATTATGTCATAATCAAGGAGGTGAGCGTATGCGGAAGTGGATGCGGCTGATGGCGCTGCTGGCAGCGGTGTTGATGCTGACGGCTGTGACAGCTCCCGTGCTGACGGCGCTGGAGGCTCTGGCTGAGCAGATCACCACGCCCACGGACATCACGACCCCTGCGCCCACTGAGGCGCCCGTGAGCGGCAAGCGCAGCGGCTATGCGGTGATCCGTGCCGGTGCGAAAATCTATACAGCCCGTGACCGCAAGAAGACCGTCGGCACCGTGACGGCGGATTCCTATATCTACATTCCCAATACCTCGGTGAACTCGCTGACCTACAAGGTGCGCTTTGACACCCCGGAGTCGGCAGCGCTGGACAATTGCCACACCTACTATGTGCTTTCGGAGGATGTGGTCTGGCTCAGCAGCAGCGAGGGCAGGGAGGTGGCCCGTCAGCTGGAGCAGGAGGGCGCCCGCGAGGCAAGCGGCGTGCGGATCCCGGTGATTGCCTTCAAGTACCGCAATCCCCCGGCGACCCCGAAGCCGACGAAGACCCCCAAGCCCACCAAGACCCCCAAGCCCACCAAGACGCCCAAGCCCACCGCCACGCCGACGGAAGCGCCGGCCATGCCTGTCCCCACCAGGACGCCTGTGCCCATCATCACGCCCAGCCCGAAGCCCACGGCGAATGATGCACCCGCAGTGACGGCGGAACCCACGGCGACGCTGGCCGCGACGCCCAGGACAGAACCCACCGCGACGCCCACGGCGGCTCCCACGGCCACGCCTGCGCCCGCCGTGACGACGCCCGCTGCGGCGGATACCCGCCCGACGTCCGTGCCCATCATCACGCCCAGCCCGAA
>JAFXDB010000079.1 GCA_017516305.1 Clostridia bacterium
GGCGTGACCGAGCAGGATACCAAGATCGCCGGCCTGATCCGCGAAGAGGGCAAGGGCGTGATCGTCGTGGTCAACAAGTGGGACGCCATCGAGAAGGAGACCGGCACCCTGGAAACCTACAAGAAGGAGGTCCTGGAGGATCTGAAGTTCATGGACTACGCGCCCGTGCTCTTCCTCTCCGCCAAGACCGGCCAGCGCGTCCATACCGTGATGGACATGGTGGATCAGGTCTGGGCCCAGTGCTGCAAGCGCATTCCCACCGGCGTGCTCAACGACGTGCTGACCGACGCCACCGCCGATCTCCAGCCCCCGGCAACCAATGGCCGCAGGCTCAAGATCTACTACGCCACCCAGCAGAACACCTGCCCGCCCCTGTTCATCCTCTTCGTCAACGACGAAACCCTCATGCACTTTGCCTACGAGCGGTATCTGGAGAACTACTTCCGTAAGACATTCGACTTCAACGGTACGCCCATCCGCTTCATTCTGCGCGAACGCAAGAAGGATGACAAATAACCGACCAATAGTCGATTATCGCAAACCAAAAGTCGGTTTTGAAAGGTGTTGTTTTCATGATTTACCTGATGTACATTCTGACTGCTGTCATCGCCTATCTGCTGGGCTCCATCTCCGTGGGTATCCTGACCTCCAAGCTTCTGGGCGGGCCGAACCTGCGCGAGGTCGGCAGCGGCAACACGGGCGCCACCAACGCCCTGCGCGCCATGGGCCTCAAGGGCGGCATCATCGTCTTCGTCGGCGATATCCTGAAGGCGCTCATCGCTTCCCTCATCGGCCGTGCACTATGCGGCTTCGAGGGCATGCTGATTGCCGCTGTATGCGTCATTGCAGGCCATATCTGGCCGGTATTCTTCGGCTTCAAGGGCGGTAAGGGCGTCAGCTGTGTATGCGGCGCCATCTTCCTGGCCTATAACCCCGAGGCGGTGCTGGCCTACCTCCTCACCATTGGTATCATCGCCCTGACGAAGTATGTTTCCCTGGGCAGCTGCTGCCTGGTGAGCATCTTCGCCATCCTGGTGACCATCCGCGAGGCGCTGACGGGAATTCCCCACTGGTACGCCATTCCCTGGGCTTTCGCCATCGCCGCTCTGGTCATCTGGCGGCATAAGGAGAATATCGTCCGCCTCGCCAAGGGTACCGAGCGCAAGCTGGGCGAAAAGAAACAGTAACAACTATCGTGCATGCGACCTTTGCGCCGCATGCCTTCTCTATTCAGGAGGTACATATGCAGCATACCGGCACTCCTGTTCTTACCACGTCGCGCCTTGTCCTGCGTCCATTCCGTATTGAGGATGCGGACGCCATGTTTGCCAACTGGGCCAGCGATCCGGAGGTCACCCGTTTCCTGACGTGGCCCACCCACACAAGCGTGGACGTCAGCCGACTTGTCCTGTCCGACTGGATCCCCCATTACAGCGAACCGGATTACTATCACTGGTGCATCACCCTGGACGGTTGCCCCATCGGCAGCATGGCCGTCGTCAGCCACGACGATCTGGTTGGCAAAGCCCATATCGGATACTGCATTGGCCGTTCCTGGTGGCGGCGGGGCATCACCTCCGAGGCCCTGCAGGCAGTGATGAACCACCTCTTCGATGTCGTCGGCTATCAGCGCATCGAAAGCCGGCATGATCCCCGGAACCCGAATTCCGGCGCCGTCATGCGCAAATGCGGCATGAAATATGAAGGCACCTTCCGGAAAAGCGACTGGAACAATCAGGGCGTGTGCGACGCGGCATGGTATGCCCTGCTGCGCGACGAACGCTGAACATCTAAAACCTGAACAACAGGGAGGCTCGCGTGAGCCTCCCCGTTTTCACATAATCCTAATGGTATCTTATTCGTCCAGTGTCAGATACTTATCCTGTACCCAGCCGTGAATCCCCCGGTACTCCACCTCATACCAACCATCCTTGCAGCTGAATACAGTCACTTCCGTCCCTGTCCGCCATTCGGCAATTTTATGGGCGCTGCTACTGCCAGCGCCGCGGATGTTAACCGTCGTGGAGCCGGTTGCCCTGCCGTTGTAGCTGATTTTTCCGGTACCAATGGCGGCAGCATTCTTGCCAGGGAATTTCAGGCAGGAGGTCAGCACGAATCCTTCCTTACCGTTATAGCGGATCCTGCAGAATTCTCTGCCGTACTCCAGCACCATCACCACGGTTCCCGCTTTGCATTTTGTGATGAGGTCGGATTTCTTGCTGGCCTTCTTCCACATGCTGCACTTCGCTGTTTTGGGTGCGTAGATGTAGGCAATGCGTTTGCCATCTGGTGCTCCCGACTCAAATTCCAGCTCCGCCGTGGGGACGATCCGCTCCCCTGCTGCATCGCGGATGCAGGTTTCCAGGACGCCCAGGTATCTGATCTCCACGGAGATTCTTTGCGTCGTAACAGTCTGATGGCTGGACGATGTACCGCGACCAGCGCCGCCTGATACTGAACCTCTCCCGTCAGAACTGCTGCCCGGCTCTGTTAGCTCCGGACTTACCATATCCGGTGCGGGTGTTGCATCAGGAACAGGTGCAGGGATGGTCACGCCAGTATTAACGTTTCCGTTGTTTCCGCTGCTGCCGCTGTTCAGCTCCCTGAAAATGCTTTTCGGCTTGACATAATACTCCTGCCCGTCATAGGAGATCCGTACATTCAGCTGAGTGCTCAGCACCTTGACGACCGTCCCATCCGGCAGGGTACCGCACTTGCTGAAATCGCCGCAGGTGCCATCGTTATACAGCTGCACCATGCCGCCCGGAACGTCCGCCACAAGGGTGCGGTAATAGTAGCTGTCACCCTCCTGGCTCGCCGTCCCTTCGGGCAGCTTGCTGCGCAGGCTGCTGTTCTTTGCCCATCCGGAAACAGCGCCGTGCATCACATAGGTGTAGCCGTCTTCCTTCATGTCAGTGATGGCCACCTTTGCGCCGCTGGGAATATAAGCGATCGCATACTCAAACCCATATCGGTACAGGGGGACTGAGCCGCTTTCATCGTAAGCATAACGGTAACCGACGCGCTCGCCGGTACCGGGATCCTTCTCGCTCAGCGAGGAGATTGCAACCCATCCGTTCCAGCCGCCAAAGGTGACGCGGGCTCTGCCATCGGAATATTCGTGTACAAGAACCAGCGTACCACGGGAAAGACGCGTGTTGATCTTGCTGCCAGTCGATGTGTAATACAGCGGAACCTCGGATGCAGGAGAGCCGGTCAGATACCGATAGGTCGCTCTTGAAGGCGTTTCCGATGCTGCAGAGGGCTGAGCTGCGCCGTTTGACGGCGGCAGAGTCACCTGTGGAGACGGCGTGTCTGTGGGCATGGGGGCTGCTGTTTCCCCGCCGGTGATGAAGCCTGTGTTCCACGATGCGCCGTCAAACACATTCCCCTCCGCTTGTGCCGCTGCAAGCACCGTTATAAAAGTAAGCAGAAGAATCAAGAACAGATATGCTCTTTTGCTCATATTACTTCCTCCTTTGCTTACTTCTATTATAATTATACAGACATTTCCGTCAATCCAAATGTTACAAATCAATGGAAATTGTTACAATTCAAAACCCCTGCCGTATTTCTACAGCAGGGGCGATTGTTATCTCAGATTACTGAGCAGCCTGCTCCAGGCAGAGCGCCACAGCATCCATGATGGTGTTGGAGGTCACGGTCGCACCGGCGATGGCGTCAACGTCGGGGGTGTTGTTGGCGACAATGGCAGCGGGCACGCTGGCAATGGGGGCAGCCGCGATGGAAGCGGTCTCCGTGTGGGAGAGAACCTCAACGGAGGCGATCACGCCGCCAGCGATAACAACCTTCACGGTCAGGTCACCGCCGTTGTGGCCCACGGCAGAAGCGGTGTACTCGCCGTCGGTCAGGGCGCGGGTCATGTCGAAGCGGACTTCAGCCGCCACGGTCTCCTTGGTGAAGAAGGAAGCATCCAGCAGATCCAGAGCCTTGTGGACGCGGTAGCCCTCGCCCATCTCGTTGGTCATGGCATGCTGAGCAGCGATCTTGCCGAAGACGATGGGGCCCATGACGCCGGTGCCGCCGGAGACGAACTTGCCCCAGATGCCGCCGACGCACTCGCCAGCCGCGTACAGGCCGGGGATGACGTTGTTGGTCTCGTCCAGAACCTGCATGTTCTCGTTGCAGGTCACGCCACCCAGGGTCATCACGCACAGGGCGTGCAGACGGATAGCGTAGTACATCTCGCCCTCAATCTTGTTGATGGCCAGGTTGTAGTTGCCGTCGGTGCCGTCCAGCTTGCGGCCGAACTCGGTATCCACACCGGCGTCAACCGCAGCGTTGTAGGTGGCGATGGTCTGAGCCAGGGTCTCAGCGGGCACGCCGATCAGTTCAGCCAGACCCTCGATGGAGTCAGCCTTGTACATCACGTGGTCGCCAGCGCCGCCCTCGTAGAAGTAGTAGTTCATGAACACCGCGCCGCCGGCAGCATTCAGGTCAGCCAGAATCTTGTCGGTGTAGATGTCGTACAGAACAGCCTCAGGCTGCTTCTCCAGAGCAACCTCACGGATGGACACAACGTCCTCAGTCTCGTTGCAGAAGCGCTCACCATTCTTGTTGATGGTGATGGCACCAGCCTTCCAGGTGTAGGTGGAAGCAATCTGACCCTTGGTGGAGTCAGTGCGGGAGATCATGCCCATGGGGAAGGTGGGGATGCAATCCATACCGGTGATGCCAGCGCCCACCAGCTGCATCATGTAGATGCCGTAGCCGTCCGCGCCGGGAGCGCCGCCAGCCAGGTAGTACTCGCCTTCGGGAGCATAAGCGCCCATCAGCGCGCTGTTGGAGGAGTAACCGCCGGTGCAGACGATGACGCCGTGGGTGGAGGTGTAGGTCACCTCACCGTCGGGGCCCATGGCCTTGACGCCGATGATCTGGCCCTTATCGTTGGCAACCAGCTCGATGGCTTCGGTCATGGTAATGACCTCAATGCGCTCGTCAGCGTTCACCATGGCGTCCAGCACCTGGTGGGCAGCAGACTTGTAATTGGGGTCGGAGGGAGAGGGCTTGTAGGTACGGGCCACGGAGTACAGGGCGTGCTCGGGGGCGAACACAGCCTTGGCACCGCGCCAGGTGGCGTCCTTCAGGCCGTTGACGTACAGCCAGTCGAACACCTCGGTGGCGTTCTCGGCGTACACGGTGATCAGTTCCTTGTTGGGCTTGCCGCCAAAGTCATTGCCGTTGTTGATGATGTCAGCAATGTACAGCTCAACAGAGTCCTCGATACCCTCTTCCTTCTGGATGATGGTACCGGCAGCAGACATGGAGCCGGAGGTGAAGTTCAGAGCGCCGCCAGTCTTGGCAGTCTTCTCCAGAACGATGACCTTATTCGCACCGGCTTCAGCCGCATGGATGGCGGCAGACAGGCCAGCGCCGCCAGCGCCGACGATGATGATGTCAGCATCGGCCTCGGTCTCGGCCACAGCGGGCACGACGATCATGGACAGAGCCATCATCAGAGACAGCAGGGTGGCAATGATACGCTTCATGAGTGTATCCCCTTTCATTTATGTGGCGGTACATGCATGACATGTCCGCATCATTGTCAGTATATCAGAAAGATGATGAATTGTGAATACATAAAAAGAACAATTTTGGCTTTTTTCTGTCAATTTTCCGAATTTCTTCTCCGTTTTACATGCATGTATTGCATTCCGGATAGAAATCGTGTACAATATAGCATGAAGTTTTATGCCTGTATCAGGCTTAACGGAGGCTATGACTTTGTCTGACAGACTTTCCCGCATCCGCAATTTCTGCATCATCGCTCACATCGACCACGGCAAGTCCACCCTGGCTGACCGTATCCTGGAAATGACAGGCGTGTTCCAGAAGCGCGAGATGACCGAGCAGATCCTCGACTCCATGGAGCTGGAACGCGAGCGCGGCATCACCATCAAGTCCAAGGCTGTGCATATGGAATACAAGGCCAGGGACGGCGAGACCTACACCCTCCACCTCATCGACACCCCCGGCCATGTTGACTTCACCTATGAGGTCAGCCGTGCCCTGGCTGCCTGCGAGGGTGCGCTGCTGGTGGTGGACGCCACCCAGGGCATTGAGGCACAGACGCTGGCCAATGTGTACATGGCCCTGGACGCTGACCTGGAGATCATCCCCGTGATCAACAAAATCGACCTGCCCAGCGCACAGGTGGAAGAAGTGCGTGCGGAAATCGAGGACGTCATCGGCCTGGATGCGTCCTACGCTCCCGCCGTGTCCGCCAAGACGGGCCTGAACATCGAAGATGTGCTGGAAGCGGTGGTGGAGTACGTCCCCGCCCCCACCGGCGATGAGAACGCTCCCCTGCAGGCGCTGATCTTCGACGCCTTCTATGACAATTACCGCGGCGCGATCTGCTTTGTCCGCGTAAAGGAAGGCACCCTGCGCGCCGGCATGCGTATGAAGATGATGGCCACCGGGAGCGAGTTTGACATCGTCGAGGTGGGCACCTTCGATCCCGGCTATCAGCCCTGCGCAGAGCTGAAGCCCGGCGACGTCGGCTATGTGGCTGCGTCCATCAAGGACGTGCGCGAGACCCGCGTGGGCGACACCATCACCGACGCAGCCCGCCCTGCATCCGAGCCCCTGCCCGGCTACCGCCAGGTCACGCCCATGGTGTACTGCGGCGTGTACCCGGCCGACGGCGCGGATTACCCCGCCCTGAAGGATGCCCTGGAAAAGCTGCGCATGAATGACGCCTCCCTGTCCTTTGAACCGGAAACCTCCGTGGCGCTGGGCTATGGCTTCCGCTGCGGCTTCCTGGGCCTGCTGCACATGGACATCATCACCACCCGCCTGGAGCGCGAGTGGGATCTGAACCTGGTCACCACTGCCCCCAGCGTCATCTACCGTGTCACCAAGACCGACGGCGAGGTCATCAGCATCGACAACCCGTCCAATCTGCCGCCCGTGGGCGAGATCAGCATGATGGAGGAGCCCTTTGTCAGCGCGACGATCTACACGCCCCAGGATTCCGTCGGCGCCATTATGGATCTGTGCCAGGACAAGCGTGGTATCTTCCTGGACATGCAGTATGAGGGAAGCCGCATCCGCCTGCACTACGAGCTGCCGCTGAACGAAATCATCTTCGAGTTCTTCGACCAGATCAAGTCCCGCAGCCGCGGCTATGCCTCCTTCGATTACGAGCTGAAGGACTACCGCGAAAGCGACCTGGTGAAGCTGGACATTCTCCTCAACGGTGACCTGTGCGACGCCTTCTCCATCATCTGCCACCGCGACAAGGCCTATGGCCGCGGCCGCAACATCGCCGAGAAGCTCAAGGACGTGATCCCGCGCCAGATGTTCGAGATCCCGATCCAGGCAGCCATCGGCGGCAAGGTCATCGCCCGCGAAACCGTGCGTGCCATGCGCAAGGATGTGCTGGCCAAATGCTACGGCGGCGACATCACCCGCAAGAAGAAGCTGCTGGAAAAGCAGAAGGAAGGCAAGAAGCGCATGCGCCAGTTCGGCACCGTGCAGGTGCCCTCCGAGGCATTCCTGGCCGTCCTCAAGATGGACGCCGACTGACCCGCACGTTCCGCAGGGAGGGATTTCCTTTGCGCATATACAGGCTCTGCAGATTGCCGGAGCACATTTATTTCAAACCTGCAGCGGCTGACACGCTTGGTCAGCCGCTCTCCTTCATTACCAGGGATATGATTTCCGATGTGTACGACTCCCAGCTCCGGGGCCGCAAGGACATATCGGTTTGCTTTACCGGTCACCGCCTCATCCCGGCTGATGAGCGTGATCAGTTGATTGATTCCATGCAGAAGGTGCTGGAATGCCTCTATCAGCATGGTTATCGTGACTTTATCAGCGGAGCTGCCCTGGGCTTTGACATCCTGGCCGCCGAACAGGTGCTGCAGCTGCGCTCCCGCCATCCGGATGTGCGGCTGCTGCTGGCCATCCCCTGCAGCAGTCAGGCTGACCGCTGGCGTACCGAGGATTGCCAGCGCTACGAACGCCTGCTGTACAACGCCGATGCGACCTACGTTCTCTCCCGGCAGTACTATGTGGGCTGCATGCAGGTTCGCAACCGATTCATGGTTGACCGCAGCGCCATTTGCCTGTGTTATCTGCGGCATATGAAAGGGGGCACGATGTCCACCGTCGCTTACGCGATGGAACAATCATGCCCCGTGCTCAATCTGGCCATGCCGGACGCCTGTGACGCCTTTGTTCGTCAGCTTAACGCATCCGACTGACAGGCGTTCACTTCTGCGCCGCTTCCTCGGCCTCCACGGCCTTGTTGCGGGCGATCTTCTCCGCCATCATGTCATTCTCATGGTCGAGCATTTCCAGCCGTTCATGTTCTTCCTCGATTTTGATTTCCCAGTGCAGCAGCAGCGTCAGCACCGCACGAAGCGCAATGATTCCGCCCAGGAACAACAGCGCCATCCAGTCATCCTGGCTGACGGTCACGGTATGCAGCACCTCGCCGCCAAGCTTGAATTCCAGCGCCAGGGCAATACCCTGCGCCAGCTCCAGGCGGACATGCTCATCCTTGTGGAAATACTTGACGAAGCATTTGATGGCCGTCATGATGAGGATCGAGATGCCGATGACCTCGGCAATGACGATGCCGATCTCCGCTGCATGATGAACGATACTCTGCAGAAGCTCAATGATGCTTTCCATGTTTTTCCTCCGTCGTACAGCGCAGGTGCGCGTTGATGTCTATATTGTACACCAAATTGGTTCGTTTGACTACCCCCATTTTTCAGGAGAATGCCATGCAGCTCTATGTTCACATCCCCTACTGCCGCCAGAAATGCCGCTATTGCGACTTCGCCTCCTACCCCTGCCAGGAGGAAACCATGTCGTCCTATGTGGACGCCCTGCTGAAAGAAGCGTCCACCGTATCAAGGCTGATTCATCAGCCGTTGACGACGGGGTTCATCGGCGGCGGAACGCCCTCCATCCTGCCCGCGCCGCTGCTTGACAGGCTGCTGAACGGGCTGCAGAACACCTTCGATTTCACGGCGGATATGGAATTCACCACCGAGGCTAACCCCGGCACGCTCACCGCCGATTGGCTGCATACTGCCATGGCAGGCGGCGTGAACCGCCTCTCCATGGGAATGCAGGCTGTTCAGCCGGATCTTCTGCAGACGCTGGGACGCATTCATACCCACGAGGAGGTGGTGGAGTCCGTCCACCTGGCCCACCGCGAGGGCATTCACAGCCTGAATCTGGACCTGATGTTCGGCCTGCCGGGGCAGACGCCTGATATGTGGCGCGAAACGCTGCAGGCAGCCCTGGCGCTGGAGCCGGAGCATCTTTCCTGCTACGGCCTGATTCCCGAGGTGGGTACGCCGCTCTTTGCCGACCTGCAGTCAGGCCGCCTGACCCTGCCCGACGAGGACGACGAGCGCCGCATGTACGACGATGCGCTGGAGCTCCTGGCCCGTCACGGCTACCAGCAGTATGAGATCAGCAACTTCGCCCGCCCCGGCGCGGAGTGCCGCCACAACATCGGCTACTGGCAGCAGCAGCCCTATATCGGCCTCGGCGCGTCCGCCGCCTCCATGGTGACAGACATGGAAGGCGAGCTGCGCATGAGCAACCCGCCTTCCATTGCCGACTATATTCACATGGTGCAGCACCGCCAATGGGCAAAGCGCGAGTTTGTCCGCGTTACCCAGGAGGATGCGCGCTTCGAGACGCTGATGCTGGGGCTTCGCATGACGCAGGGCGTGAGCGAAGCGGATTTTCTGCAGCGTCACCGCGTCCCCCTGGAAAGCTATCGCGGAACAAAACTGAAGTCTTTGCAGGAACAGGGGCTGCTGGAACATACCAATGGCTTCTGGCGTCTGACCCGCCGGGGCATGGACGTGCAGAACGCCATCCTCGTGGAGCTGATGGACGACTGACACCCCCTATTTCCCTCATCAGAGTATCTTCACCGGCGTGAAGCCCTTCTTCTCCACCGCCGCAAAGAGCACATCATCCGCCACATCCGCCGTGCAGACCAGCGCGGCGGTCTTTTTTTCCAGGTCAACGGTGACAGAGGCAACGCCCTCCACC
>JAFXDB010000080.1 GCA_017516305.1 Clostridia bacterium
CAAGCAACCCTCCGCAACGTCGCCGCCCCGATATGCAGCCGCCTTTCCGACGTGTTAGGAGCACGGGGGGGATCGGGGGGAAGCACCGGTTGCTTCCCCCCGACGCCTTTGCGCCGCTTTCGGCGGGCGAAAGCGGCTTCCCACTTACAGCGTTGGTCATTCCCTAAGAAAACGTGAAGAAACCCTATTGTGGGCATGCGGCGGACATGTCACATTCTGCCACCCTTTTCCCAAATCCGACAAAAGCAAAACAAATTCCGGAATTTGCTCAAAAACGTTCGGGAAATCCCTTGACAGCGGTTTTCCTTTGCGGTAAAATAATTCCGTAATGTTTTCTTGACGACGCTGATTCCGGCGTTTGTCCGGACGAAGGTTACGCAAGGAGGTTCCGCCATGTCCTGCAAGATGACGTGCTTTCATTGCGGGGGCCAGTGTACCCTCCGATACAACAGGATAGCCCTATACAGGAGCGCGGCATGATTGTATCCAGCCGTGCTCTTTTTCATGGTTAACGGTGCGAAACAGGAGGTAAGATAATGAAGAAGGTTGCCATCATCATGGGCAGCGACAGCGATCTGCCCGTTCTCAAGCCTGCCTTTGAGCAGCTGAAGAAGCTGGACATCCCCTTTGAGGCCCATGTCTACAGCGCCCACCGCACGCCTGTGGAGGCCGCGGCCTTTGCCAGCTCCGCCCGTGAGAATGGCTTCGGTGTGCTGATCTGTGCAGCGGGCAAGGCGGCTCACCTGGCCGGCGCTTTTGCTGCCCAGACCACCCTGCCGGTCATCGGTATTCCCGTCAAGTCCTCCACGCTGGACGGCCTGGACGCGCTGCTGTCCACCGTGCAGATGCCTGCGGGCATGCCCGTGGCCACCGTCGCCATTGACGGCAGCGCCAACGCGGCTCTGCTGGCGGCGCAGATCCTGGCCGTGGAGGACGCCGCGCTGGCCGATAAGCTCCTGGCCATGCGCCGGGCGCAGCATGACGCGGTCATTGCCAAGGACGCCGCGCTGGTCATTGAATAACCAAAAGACGAACATTCCCGCTGAGCTTGGAATGGGAATGTTCGCCAGTAGTGTGCGTGTAAGCGCAGGAAAGAGTGATATGAACATGCAGAATGAGCTCTGGCTTGATGCAGAAGAGATTCATGAGGAGATGGACAAGCCCCACGACGAGTGCGGCGTGTTCGGTATTTACCGCAAAGAGGGGACGGGCGTTGTGGGCCCCACCTACCATGCCCTGTACGCTTTGCAGCACCGCGGTCAGGACAGCTGCGGCATTTGCGTCAACACCAATGGCGTGATGAAGAAGTACCGCGAGAACGGCATGGTCACCGAGGTCTTCACCCGCGATATGCTGGAGAAGGTCGAGGAGGGCCAGATGGCCATCGGTCACTGCCGGTACGCCCCGAAGGACATGAAGAGCCGCTCCAACGCCCAGCCTCTGCTGATCAACCATCAGAAGGGCGCCATGGCCCTGGCCGTCAACGGCAGCCTGACCAATGCGGCGGAGCTGCGGGACCAGCTGGAGGCGGGCGGCGCCATCTTCCACGCCACGGCTGACACCGAGGTGATTTCCTACATCATTATTCAGGAGCGCCTGAAGTGCGGTTCCATTGAGGAAGCCGTCTTCAATGCGATGCACAAGATCAAGGGCGCGTACTCCATGGTGGTGATGAGCCCCAGCAAGCTGATTGCCGCCCGAGATCCCCATGGCTTCCGCCCCCTGTGCATGGGTCATATCGGGGAGGACATCGTCTTTGCCTCCGAATCCTGCGCGCTGGACAGCGTGGGCGCGACCTTCGACCGCGACATCAAGGCCGGTGAGGTGGTGGTGGTCAGCAAGGACGGCATTGATTCCTTCCAGATGGAGGATGCCTGCCACGACGGCCTGTGCGTGTTTGAATTCGTGTACACCGCCCGTCCTGATTCCGTGGTGGACGGCTCGTCCGTACATGAGGCCCGCAAGCGTGCAGGCGCCTTCCTGGCCCTGGAGCATCCGGTGCAGGCGGACGTGGTCATCGGCGTGCCGGACTCCGGCCTGGATGCGGCCCTGGGCTATGCGCAGCAGAGCGGCATTCCCTACGGCATCGGCTTCCTGAAGAACAAGTACGTCGGCCGCACCTTTATCCTGCCCGACCAGAAGGAGAGGCAGAACATGGTGCGTATCAAGCTCAACGCCATCCGCTCCACCGTGGAGGGCAAGCGCGTGGTGATGGTGGATGACTCCATCGTCCGCGGCACCACCATGGCCCATATCGTTGGCCTGCTGCGGGAGGCCGGTGCGAAGGAAGTGCACGTGCGCCTGTCCAGCCCGCCGTTTACCAACGTGTGCTACTTCGGCACGGACGTTTCCAAGCGGGAGACCCTCATTGCCGCCACCCATACGGTGGAGGAGATCCGTGAGATCATCGGCGCGGATTCCATCGGCTATCTGCCCCTGGAGGCCTGCGACAAGATTGCTGCCGGCAGCAAGTGCAAGTTCTGCAAGGGCTGCTTCACCGGCGAATATCCCGTTGAGCCCCCGGTGCGCAAGCACATCAACAAGTACGACCAGCCCCTGATGCTGGAGAAGAAGTAAAACGACCACAACAGACGGAGGAAATCACCCATGAAGAGCGAGAGCGCATCCTACAAGGCGGCCGGTGTGGACATCGTTGCCGGCTACAAGGCTGTTGAACTGATGAAGAAGCATGTGGCCCGCACCAAGAACGAGGGCTGCGTGGACGATATCGGCGGCTTTGGCGGCTGCTTCGGCCTGAACGTGGAGGGCATGAAGAACCCCGTGCTGGTCTCCGGCACCGACGGCGTGGGCACCAAGCTGAAGGTGGCCATGCTCCTTAACAAGCATGACACCATCGGCATCGACTGCGTGGCCATGTGCGTCAACGACGTGATCTGCTGCGGCGCCAAGCCCCTGTTCTTCCTGGACTACATCGCCTGCGGCAAGAACATTCCCGAGAAGATCGCGGACATCGTCGGCGGCGTGGCTGAGGGCTGCGTGCAGTCCGGTGCGGCGCTCATCGGCGGCGAGACTGCCGAGCACCCCGGCATGATGCCCGATGACGATTACGACCTGGCCGGCTTCACCGTGGGCATTGTGGACAAGGAGAAGATCATCGACCCCAGCACCATGAAGGCCGGCGACGTGATCATCGCCCTGCCCTCCACCGGCGTCCACTCCAACGGCTTCTCCCTGGTGCGCAAGGTGTTCGGCCTGACCGACGGCGCGCAGGACCGCACCTATCCGGAGCTGGACAAGAGCCTGTTCGAGACCCTGCTGACCCCCACCCGCATCTATGTGAAGTCCGTGCTGGCCCTTCTCAAGGAGATCCAGCCCAAGGGCATCTGCCACATCACCGGCGGCGGCTTCTACGAGAATATCCCGCGTGCCCTGCCTGAGGGCCTGCAGGCGAAGATCAAGCGCAGCGACGTGCGCGTGCTGCCCATCTTCGATATCATTGCCCGCGAAGGCAATGTGCCCGAGCGCGACATGTTCAACACCTACAACATGGGCGTTGGCATGACCATCACCGTTGACCCCGCCGATGTGGAGAAGGCCCTCGAGATCCTGAAGGCCAACGGCGAGGACGCCTACGTCCTGGGCGAGGTCGTTGAGGGCGAGAAGGGCGTGGACCTGTGGTAAGAGTTGCTGTGCTGGTGTCCGGCGGCGGCACCAATCTGCAGGCGCTGATCGACGCGCAGGCAAGGGGAGAGATGCCCGGCGGCGAGATCGCTGCGGTCATCTCCACCAAGGAGGGCGCTTATGCCCTCGAAAGAGCTGCCAAGGCCGGTATCCCCGGCTATGTCGTGGCCCGCAAGGCCTACAGGAGCAATCAGGAAATGACCGTGGCCATGGTCGAGAAGCTCCGCGAGCTGGATATTCAGCTGGTGGTGCTGGCGGGCTGCATGGTCATCTTCACCGGCGAGCTGGTGGAGGCATACCCCAACGCCATCATGAACGTCCATCCGGCGCTGATCCCCTCCTTCTGCGGCAAGGGCTTCTACGGCCTGCATGTGCATGAGGCGGCGCTGGCGTACGGCGTGAAGCTCTCCGGCGCGACGGTGCATTTTGTCTCCGAGGAGTGCGACGGCGGGCCGATCATCGCCCAGAAGGCCGTGCCTGTTCTGGAGGGGGACACCCCCGAAACGCTGCAGAGGCGTATCATGGAAGAAGCTGAGTGGAAGCTGCTGCCGGAGGCGGTCGCCCTGTTCTGTGCCGGGCGCATCACCGTCGAGGGCCGGAACGTTCACATCCGTTAAGGAGGATATACAGATGCAGACCTTTGATTTCAACACCCTTCTCAATACCAATACCTATCCCGGCCGCGGCATCTGCCTGGGCATTGACGAGACCGGCGAGAACGCCGTGATCGTGTACTTCATCATGGGCCGCAGCGTCAACAGCCGCAACCGCATCTTTGAGGAGAGCGAGGACGGCATCATCACCAAGGCGTTTGACGAGAGCAAGATGGTCGATCCCCACCTGATCATTTACGCGCCTGTGCGCGACATGGGCGACGGCCGCGTCATCGTCACCAACGGCGACCAGACCGACACCATCCGTGATTTCCTGAAGGACGGCTCCACCTTCGAGGCGGCCCTGCGCACCCGCACCTTTGAGGACGATCTGCCCAACTGCACCCCCCGCATCTCCGGCATCGTGGAGG
The DNA here is from genome assembly GCA_017516305.1 of Clostridia bacterium. Classification (GTDB taxonomy): domain Bacteria; phylum Bacillota; class Clostridia; order Christensenellales; family Aristaeellaceae; genus UBA11524. The sequence goes on from JAFXDB010000080.1 coordinate 4,667, forward strand.
TGAAGGACGGCGCTTGCATGTACAAGCTGAGCATCCTCAAGAGCGACGAGCACGATGATTCCTCCGTGCAGCGCTTCTTCTACGAGTA
>JAFXDB010000081.1 GCA_017516305.1 Clostridia bacterium
TATGTGGACATCTTCTACCACCACCGTCCCGACCCCAACACACCTCTGGAGGAAACCATGGGCGCGCTAGCGGACATCGTGCGCCAGGGCAAGGCGCTCTACGTCGGCGTGTCCAACTACAACGCCGAGATGACCGCCAGAGCCGCCGACATCCTCAATTCCATGGGTGTGCCGCTGACTATCCACCAGCCCCGCTACAACATGCTGGACCGCTGGGTGGAAAACGGCAAGCCCTCCCTGTGCGATGTGCTGCTGGAAAAGGGCATCGGCGCCGTGGCCTTCTCCCCCCTGGCCCAGGGCCTGCTGACCGACCGCTACCTGAACGGCATCCCGGCGGACTCCCGCGCCGCCAGCCCCTGCGTGTTCCTGAACGAATCCGGCGTCACCGAGGACATCCTCAGCAAGGTTCGCCGCCTGAATGCCATCGCCAATGCCCGCGGCGAAACCATGGCCCAGCTGGCTCTGGCCTGGGTGCTGGAGAACCCCGCCATCACCAGCGTCATCATCGGCGCCAGCCGCCCGGCCCAGATCGTGCAGAATGTCGAAACCGTACAGAAGCACGTTCCCCTCTCCGACGAGGAGAAGGCCGCCATCCGCAGGATCCTCACCGAGGTGAAGGCATAAACCTGCCGCCGAAACCGCCGATACAGGAGGTACGCATCATGCTCCCGATTCTTCTTGCCGCCGAGTCCATCGTGATGTGCTTCGCGCTGCTGCTGGTTTGCGTCGTGGGCATTGCCAACGGCCCGGTGGGGCTGGTGATGCTCTACGAGGAGGACGTGCAGGCCCGCGTGGTGGAGCTGGGGCTCACCACGAAGGAGCGCATCCGCCGCAGCTTCATCATCGGCTGCATCGCGTTGTTCCTGCCCATGCTGATCCTGCCGCCGCTGATGGTCTACACGCTCAACGGCGTGACCGGCTTCCGGGACGCCTTCTGGCAGATGACCGTGATCCTGCTGGCTTCCGGCCTCTTTGACCGCGTCTTCATCGACTGGTACTGGGTAGGCCGGACAAAAGCCTGGCTCATTCCCGGCACGGAGGATCTGATGCCTTACATCCCCGGGCGCGTCCTGCTCCGTAAATGGATCTCGACACTCCTGCTCAACCCGCTCATCGCTGCCGCCATCGCCGGTGTGGGCATGCTGTTCTGAACAGCATAAAACACGGGAGCCCGTCCTTCGCAGACAGGCTCCCGTGTTCTGTTATGATCCACTTCTCATTGTGCCGGGAAATACATCGCGTCCGTCAGCGGGAAGGGCGTGTCCGCCTGCACCTTTTCCAGGATGCGCGCCTTGTCCTCCCCCTCGGCAATGACGGGGCTGTAATCGTTGACGTCCTCCGCTGCCTGGCCGCTGGTCAGGATGGGGATCAGCTCCACCGTCACGCCCAGGTACTCGCCGTCCTGTGCAAAGCGCAGGCGCAGCTGCACCAGCATGGCGTCGAAGGTGGTCATGTCGATGGTGCCGCCGAACATCAGGTTGCCCATGCTGTAAATGACCGGGGTCGTGCCGACGGAATCGACGCCCTGCACCACATGGGGATGGCCGCCGATGATAATATCCGCGCCCGCGGCCGCAGCAGCCGCTGCGATCTGCTCCTGCAGCTCGTTGCGGTTGGCCTTGTACTCCGTGCCCCAGTGGCAGGTGTAGATGATCACGTCGCAGCCGGCCTGCTTCAGGGCGTTGATGTCCTGATAGACGATGGACGGATTCTGCTTGTAGATCGTCTCGCGGCAGCCGCCGAAGCCGATCTTCACACCCTCATGCTCCCAGACGTAGACGTACTCGTAGCCGTTGTAGGGGATGCCGGCAGCCTCCAGCGCGGCGCGGGTGGCGTCGCGTCCGGCGGTGCCGTAGTCGATGTAGTGGTTGTTTGCGATGGACACCTGCTCGATGGAGGCGGCATGCAGCACCTCCGTCCACTCCGGCAGGCCGCGGAAGCGGAATTCCTTGCTGGTCATCTCGCCCCGCTTGTCCGCCTTCAGCACGCCCTCCAGGTTGACGAAGGTCATGTCGTCATTGGCAAAGATGGGCTGCAGGTGCTGGAAGAAGTAGGCATAGCCGTACTTTTCCAGGTAGGCGGGCAGCGCGTCGTCCCGGTTCCACCACTTTTCACGGGTACCGATGACCGCGTCGCCGCCCACGGTGATGACGATCTCCGTTTCCCCCTCCGCCATTTCCGGCGGCACAATGGGAGCCACGGTCAGCTCGCCCACGTCCACGCCCGCAGCAGCCTGCTGCAGCAGGCGGGTCTCCGGGTCATCCAGGAGGATAACGCGGGTGCCGTAGGGCAGATGGGTATAGAGCCAGTAGGCGTTGATACCCGCGCCCTCCGAGGGGACATTGCTGACGCGGATGCAGCCGTGGCTGGCCTTTGCGCCCAGCAGCGGCGTCTGGTCGGAAAAATCCTTCTTGGAGCCGTCGGGAATATAGCCCAGCTGGTGGATGAGGTTGCCGCCGTCGTAGCGGATGGGGTAATCATACTGATAGCCGCCGGACTCGAAGTTGCCGATGCGGTCCACGGTGAGGAACGACCCAGCCGCCGTTTCGCGGATGAGCTTCTTCTCCGCCGCCAGGCCGGTGGAAATGGGGAAGGTGTCCAACCTCTCGCCACGGTAGAAAACGGTCATGGTCTGCGTGGCCTTGTCCACCAGGATGCCGTACTCGCTGCTGGGGGTGACCACCATCAGGCTGCTGACCTTCACCCAGCCCTCCACATAGTCGCCCGTTTCGTGGTTCCAGGCGCCGACTCGGGCGTATGCACCGTCGATCTCAAGAACCTCCAGCGCCTGGGACTGGCCATGAACCGTACCCAGCTCCTTGCCCTTCCCCTTGCCCTCGCGGATGGTGAGGTGGCTGTCATGTTTGTTCAGATCCGCCACGACGGAGGGCTGCTGCATGATGGCCCAGATCTCCGCGTCCGACATGCCGCGCTCGGGCATGATCTTCCCCGTGACGAATACCTCCATCTCCGGGCGCTTGCCCTCGCAGACGGTGATGCGCACCTCATGGGGGTAAGCCGGGTTGGTCGTGAGGTAGTAGCGCAGGATGTACTCCCCCGGCTCGACGGCTTTCTTGCCGAGCTTTCCGCTCCACTTGAACTTGACCGGGCCGCCGGCGTTGATCTTCAGCTTTTCCGTACCCAGCAGGGTCTCCGGGTCATCCGCGGCATAAACCTCCATGGCCACCACGTCGCCGGAGCGGATGCAGCGCACCTCGCAGAACCAGTCGCCATCCCCCAGATACAGCGTGTCGCTGCCGGGCAGGGCGAAGGTCATGGCGTTGGCGCATTTCTTCATGGTGACCGTCTTTTCAGCGGTCAACACCGTGCCGTCAGGAGCCGTGAGGGTCGCCGTCAGGGTGTGCTTGCCGTCGGCGATGCGCTCCATGTTGTAGCCCAGGCCGTTCCAGGGGATGACGGTCTCCCCCGCCTCCACGTCCATCTCCCAGGTAAAATACATTCCGTATTGATCCCCGATGGACATGAAAAGGCTGCCCGCCGTTTCCGCCGTCACGGTAATGGTGTTGTCCGCAAAGCCCTTGGCGGTGTTGTCACGGTTGACTTGCAGCTTCAAGCCGTCCGCATGGGCAAGCAGGGGCAGCATCACAAGGGCAAGCAGGATCAGCAGGCAGCGTTTCATTTCTTCTTTCTCTCCTTCAGGTATGGCGGGGGCTTATTCCTCCACCGGGGGCTTCTCCACCTTGGAATTGAACTTATCCAGCAGCAGCGTGCAGATGCAGCCCGCCACGACAAAGGCCAGGTGGATCAGGCAGGAGGGCACGCTGGCGGTGAAGGCCGCAAAGGGAATGGTAAAGATTGAGGCGGCAATCACCAGGCCGATGATGCCATGGAACATAACGGAGTAGTGGTTGTTCATCATCCAGTCCACCGCACGGGTCAGGAGAATGAAGGCCAGCACCGCGCCAATGGCAATGGGCAGCAGGATGGACATGTTCAGATCGCCGATGGCGCCGGTGATATGCTCGTAGAACACGCCCTCCGCGCCGGTTTCCGTCAGCGTCTTGAGGGGCAGCATCAGCACGGAGGCGCTCATGCCGGGGGCAATGATGGACAGCGCCAGGCACACGCCGCCGAACATGTTCCAGCCGAAGTTGGGCACAATGCGCAGCTGCAGCGGGCCGTTGCAGGCATACAGCAGGCTGAAGGCAAACACGAACACGCCCACCAGAGAGATCCAGCTGAACTTGTTGCGCCCCTTCTCGCCCGCCTCGCGGAACAGGCTGGGCATGATGCCGATGGCCATGCCGACAAACACCGCCAGGGACTGCGTCTGATACGTTTCCAGCACTGCGGAAAGCAGCTTAGCAATGCCCACATAGCCAATGACAAAGCCCACCAGGATGGGCCACAGCTCGCGGATGGTATTCTTCAGCTCGCGGATGGGATGGGCCAGCAGCTTCATCAGCGGCTTGTAAACGCCGAACAGCACCGCCAGCACGCCGCCGGACACGCCGGGCAGCACGCCGCCCGCGCCGATGAGCGCGCCCTGAATGATCTTGACGAGAATACTCATGGATTATCTCCTCCTTGTGTAGCAGATGATATGCTTGAGTCCATCCTATATGATACCAGCCAAAGCGCGCCGCGTCAACCGGGTTTTCGTGAGACCCTGCAAGTTTTACATCCGCCGCGGCTGACCCCGGTGCCGAATACCTGCAGCGCTATCCCCATACCATGCAAAAACGCGGAAAATCAAAAAAGATGCACCGGAGTGCTTGACAAATATCCAAACTGTGCTATAATAGTTTTTGCTGTTACGGCATGCGGTCGTGGCGGAATCGGTATACGCGCACGTTTGAGGGGCGTGTCCAGCAATGGGTACGGGTTCAAGTCCCGTCGACCGCACTGAGCTTCCTGAGCGATCAGGAAGCTTTTCTTATGTCACGCGCACATGAGGCTCTGACTCTTCACATGTTCTCAGAGA
>JAFXDB010000013.1 GCA_017516305.1 Clostridia bacterium
CTGAAAGCGCCGCCGCCGTGACGGCCGTAGCCGCCGTAGGTGTCAACGATGATCTTGCGGCCGGTCAGGCCGGTATCGCCGGCAGGGCCGCCCAGCACAAAACGACCGGTGGGATTGATGTATACCTTGGTTTCGTCCGTCCACAGGCTGTCGGGAATCACGGCGTGGATGACCTTTTCCAGAATCTCCTCGCGGATTTCCTGCTGGGTGACTTCCTCATTGTGCTGCGCGGACACAACCACGGTATCCACAGCAACGGGCACGCCGTCTTCGTACACGACGGTCACCTGGCTCTTGCCGTCGGGGCGCAGCCAGGGCAGGGTGCCGTCCTTGCGCACGTCGGTCAGGCGGCGGGTCAGGCGGTGCGCATAGGCGATGGCGGTGGGCATCAGCTCGGGCGTCTCGTCGCAGGCGTAGCCGAACATCATGCCCTGATCGCCGGCGCCGGTCTCGTTCTGGTCAGCCTCGCGGGTCTCCAGGGCGGCGTCAACGCCCATGGCAATGTCGGGGCTCTGGGCGTGCACGGCGGTCAGCACCGCGCAGGTGTTGCCGTCAAAGCACATGTCGCTGGAGTTGTAGCCGATGTCCAGCACCACGTCGCGGACGATGGCGGGGATATCCACCTGTGCCTTGGTGGTGATCTCGCCCATGACCATCACCATGCCGGTGGTGGCGCAGGTCTCGCAGGCCACGCGGGACATGGGGTCCTGGGCGAGCAGCGCGTCCAGCACGGCGTCGGACACCTGGTCGCAGAGCTTATCGGGATGGCCTTCAGTGACGGATTCGGAAGTGAAGAGCTTGCGCATTTTTACCTGTTTCTCCTTTGCTTGGTCAGAAGGGGGAAATGCTCTCCCCGGAAAAGAAAACCGACTGCCTTGCACACAAAGCAGCCGGGTAGATCACAATGATCATCCTTATCTGCCAACGGGGTCTTCGGAGAAGACGGTGTGCACCGTTGTGGGATTTGGCACCTTCGCTTTCGCGGGCTGCCGTGGCTTCATCGGGCCCATCCCTCTGCCACTCGTGATAAGGTATGCACTTTTGCGATAAGGATGATAGCACATTCGACGGCGTTCGTCAATAGGGGAAATGCAGGAAATCTTACAAAACTTCCTCCGCCCGAACCGTCCTGAACGCCGCCGCCCGGCCCAGTCGGTTCATGACGGCCAGGCCCACGCCCTCCGGCGGCACAACCTCGGAAAAGATCACGTCCATCTTCTCGTCGTCCAGACCGCGCAGGGTGGCGAACAGGCGGTGCGCCACCTCGGACGGGTCATCCTTGCTGCCGATATCGTGGGGATTGCAGTCTGCCAGGGCGGCGACATGCTCGGTGAAGCACATCACGCAGGCGCGGTGGCCTTCGCTGGCGGCGTGGGCGTACAGACGGCGCAGGGCTTCTACCACGGCGGATTCTTCGCCCTCGATCAGCGTCACCTGACCGTCGGGGGAGTAGTGCTTGTACATCATGCCGGGGGAGAGGGCCTTTTCACCTTTTTCCAAGGGGCGGAGGATGCTTCCGGCAAGCTCCACCGGGCCGACGACTGCCTCCAGCATCGCCTTCGTGATTCCGCCGGGCCGCAGGATGCAGGGCTTTTCACCCGCCAGAGAGATCACCGTGGATTCCAGGCCCACGTCGCTCTCGCCGCCGTCGAGGATCAGCGGGATGCGTCCGTTCATGTCGTCAAAAACGTGCTTGGCGGAGGTCGGGCTGGGCTTTCCGCTGCGGTTTGCGCTGGGGGCGGCGATGGGAAGCTTGCAGGCGCGCAGCATCGCCAGGGCAACGGGATGGGCAGGCATGCGCACCGCCACGGTATCAAGGCCCGCCGTCACCACGTCGGGAACGGTTTCCTTCCGGGGCAGGATGATCGTCAGCGGGCCGGGCCAGAAGGCGTCCATCAGGCGGACGGCCGATTCGGTGACCTCGCAGATATCCGTCAGCTGGGTGCGGTCATGGATGTGGACGATCAGCGGATTATCCGCCGGGCGGCCCTTGGCGGCGAAGATGCTGCGGACAGCGGCCTCGTCCAGGGCGTTTGCGCCCAGGCCGTAGACCGTTTCCGTGGGAAAGGCGACCAGCTGGCCGTCTGCCAGGAGGCGGGCAGCCAGGGCCAGGGATGCGTCCGTGGCGGGGAGAAGTTGGGTGTTCATGATGATCCCTTCTTATGTGAGGCTGCGGAGCTTTTCGGCCTGCTCCTCGGCTTGCAGGGCAGCGACGAGTTCGCTCAGGTCGCCGTCCATGATGCTCTGAATGGCGTAGAGGGTCAGCCCGATGCGGTGATCGGTCACGCGGCCCTCGTGGAAATTATAGGTGCGGATGCGCTCGCTGCGGTCGCCGGTGCCCACCTGGATGCGGCGGTTTTCGGCGTAGGCGGCGTCGGAGGCGGCGCGCTTCTGCTCCCACAGGCGGGTGCGCAGCAGCTGCATGGCACGGGCGCGGTTCTGCACCTGGCTGCGCTCGCTCTGGCAGGCGGCTACCATGCCGGTGGGCAGATGGGTGATGCGCACGGCGCTGTCGGTCTTGTTGATGTGCTGCCCGCCGTGGCCGCTGGCACGGTAGGTATCGATGCGCAGGTCGCCGGGGTCGATATCCACATCGACGTCTTCGGCCTCCGGCAGCACCGCGACGGTGCAGGTGGAGGTCTGGCGTTTGCCGTTGGCCTCGGTGACGGGGATGCGCTGGACGCGGTGGACGCCGCTTTCGTACTTGAAGCGGGCATAGGCGCCCTCGCCCGCGACGGAGAAGGCGCCCTCCTTCACGCCGCCCAGTTCGGTCTCCTGGGTGTACAGGGCGGTGACACGGAAGCCGCAGCTTTCGGCATAGCGGCTGTACATGCGTACCAGATCGGCGGCAAAGAGGCAGCTTTCCTCGCCGCCTGCGCCGCCGCGAACCTCGATGATGACGGATTTGCCGTCGTCCGGGTCGCGGGGGAGGAGCAGGATGCGCAGCTCCTGCTCCATTGCAGCTTTGCGGGGCAGCAGTGCGTTCAGTTCTTCGCGGGCCATGTCGGCCAGCTCGGGGTCGGATAGCATGCTGCGGGCCTGGGCGATGTGCTCCAGAAGCCCCTGGTACTGCTGCCAGGCGAAGGCCTGGGGCTCCAGCGCGGCGCGCTCCTTCAGGCAGGCCTGGTACTGCGCCGTGTCGGCGATGACCTCAGGCTGGATGATGGCCTCGCACAGCTCCAGATACCGGTCGGTGATACGGATAAAGGATTCGAACATCACAGTCTTGCCTCAACCATTCTGAGTATGTGCTGATAATCCTCGTGGGCGGTGACGAAGGGGAACCCGGCCCTGCGGCACAGGGCCATGACGCCCTCGGCCTGGTCAAAGCCGACCTCCAAGAGGAGTATGCCATCCGGAGCCAGCCAGTGCGGGGCCTGCACAGCGATGCGGCGGTAGAAATCGTATCCGTCCGCACCGCCGTCCAGGGCCATCAGCGGCTCCCGGAGGACCTCCTCCTGCAGCTCGCGGCAGTCTGCGGCAGGGATATAGGGCGGGTTGCTGACGATGGCGTCAAAGCGCAGCCCCTCCGGCAGGGCAGAAAACAGGTCGCCCTGATGGAGGATGACCTGTGCGCCAAGGCGTTCGGCATTCATGCCGGTGACGGCCAGCGCGCCTGCGGAAAGGTCGGCGGCATGCACGGCGGCACGGGGAACGCCCAGGGCCATCGATACTGCCAGGCAGCCGCTGCCGCAGCACAGGTCAAGGGCAGCGGGGGTCTGCTTCTTCAGCAGTGCATCAATGGCGCGCTCGGCCAGCAGCTCTGTTTCGGGGCGGGGGATGAGGACGCGCTCATCGACGTAGAAATCCCGGCCCAGGAAGGACTGCACGCCCGTCAGGTACTGCAGGGGGGTGCGGGTCTTTCGCTGCTCGCACAGGGCGCGGAAGGCGGCCTCGTGCTCCGGAGATACCTGCGACCAGCTGTCCAGCCGCAGGTTCAGCGGGTTCTGCCCTGTCACGTGGGACAGCAGCAGGGATGCATCCACCTCTGCGTCAGGGACGCCGGCGGCGGTCATTTCGGCGGCAAGGAGACGCAGGAGCTCGCGGGGGCTCATTCGTCGTCATCCTCGTCGTCATC
>JAFXDB010000082.1 GCA_017516305.1 Clostridia bacterium
CAGACCTACAACACCTACATGAACGCGGCTACCTACAGCCACATGACCACCTACCCCGTGGCCAGCCTGTCTGAGGATCAGCTGTTCATGTACGCCGACTTCTATGTGGACAGCTGCTTCCATCCCATGATCCACACGGATGAGAGCATCTTCCGCGAGGAGTGCTGGCGCTACAGCATGGACACCGCCGAGAGCGACCTGACCATCTCCGGCACCGTGTACAGCGAGATGCAGGGCTCTTATACCCTGGCCTCCGCCGCGTACCAGAACTGGACAAAGATCATGTTCCCGGGCAGCAACGCCTCCCACTCCTCCGGCGGCGTGCCCAGCGAGATCCCCAACATGGTCTGGGAAGACGTGAAGAGCTTCCACTCCGCCTATTATCACCCCTCCAACTCCCTGACCTGCCTGTACGGCTCCTTTGAGAACTACGAGCGCTTCCTGGAGCTGCTGGACGGCTACTTCTCCCAGTACGAGAAGGCCGAGATCGTCATCGCCGATGCAGGCTATGCCCCCATCTCCGGCGAGATGACCGCCGCCTTCGAGTACCCGGTGGAGGCCTCCTCCGACACCAACAACGGCGGCCGCATCTACTACGGCTTCCGCATCGACGGCGCGGATGAAGCCACCGTTCATGCCCTGGACATGCTGTCCACCCTCCTGGGCTCCTCCTCCTTCCCGGTCATCACCGCCCTGAAGGAAGCTCTGCCCCATGCCAACTTCGGCTGCGGCATCACCCTGGACACCCCCGCGCCCACCATCGTCTTCATCGCTGACGGCGTGAACGCTGAGGACACGGAGGTCTTCCGCACAACCGTGGATACCGCCCTGGCGCAGATCGTCACCGACGGCCTGGATGCTGCCGCGGTGGACGCCGTGGCCGCCGCCTTCCGCATGGACATCATGCTCGTGCCCGAAAGCGCGTCCCTGGGCACCGACATGATCCCCAACATCGCCTACTACTGGGCCGCCACCGGCGACTGGCATGATTACCTGGATTACATCGCCGCCCTGGACAATTTCGTTGCTCTGAACGAGGACGGTACCTTCGTCAAGCTCATCGACCAGTACCTGGTGAACAATGAGAACACCGCCCTGGCTACCACCATTCCCGTCGCGGGTCTGAAGGAGCAGAACGACGCTGCCCTGGCTGCCAAGCTGGCTGAAATCAAGGCCGCGATGACCGACGAGGAGATCGCCGCCATCGTCCAGGAGACCGCCGCGCTGGCGCAGCCCGCCCAGAGCGACGCCGCGCAGTATGTTGCCCAGCTGCAGGTCGTGACCGTCGAGAGCCTGCCCGAGGAAGTGCGCATCTACGACTTCACCGATGTGACCGGTGAGGACGGCGTCCGCCGCGTCAACGTGGAGGCCAACGTGGATGGCGTCGGCCAGGCCATGGTGCTGCTCAACGTCAGCGACCTGCCCCAGGATGCGCTGCACTGGTACCAGCTCTACATCGACCTCCTGTGCGAGGTGGACACCACCGCCCACACCCGTCAGGAGCTGGCTTCCCTGACCACCCGCTACCTCTACAACGGCGTCATCAAGGCCTCCATGCCCTATGACGACGAGACCCACATGTTCCTGCGCGCCGCCTGGATCGCTGCGGACGAGGACATGCAGGCCGCCTATGACCTGGTGCACGAGATCCTCTTCGATTCCCAGTTCACCGATGCCGCCCGCATCGCCGAGGCTGTTTCAGCCCGCAGGACCGCGCTCAAGAGTAGCCTGACCTCCGGCATCTACGCCTCCCAGCTCTACCGTGCCCAGGGCATCTCCGACGAGGGCACCCGCGTCTACACCTACATGACCGACATCGACTACTACCTGTTCCTGGAGCAGGTGGAGGCCCTGATCGCTGAGAATCCCGAGGCCGTCACCGCCATGCTGCAGGCTGTGCAGGCTTACGTCAACAATGCCACCGGCGCGATCTCTGCCTTCGCCGGCAGCCCCGAATCCGCCGCGAACCACGCCCCCATCGCCGATGCCTTCCTGGCCAGCCTGCAGGCCCGCGAGGTCACGCCCGTAGTGTATGACATTCCCGCTGCCGCCCGTGCCGAGGGCATCATCGCCGATTCCTCAGTGCAGTACAACCTGGTGTACGCCACCTGGGCCGAGATGGGCCTGGAGAGCTTCAACGCCTCCTTTGACGCGGTGACCGCCCTGGTCTCCGACACCTTCCTCATTCCCCTGCTGCGCGACCAGTACGGCGCGTACGGCGTGATGCATGCCGCCACCGAGGACGGCGTGTACCTGCTGAGCTACCGCGACCCCAACGTGCAGGAGACCTTCGCCGTTTACGCCCAGCTGCCCGCCCTGCTGGCCGACCTGGCCGTTGACCAGGCCACCCTGGACGGCTACATTCTCTCCTCCTACGCCTACTACGCCCAGTCCGCCGGTGAGCTCTCCGGCGCCAGCAACGCCATCTTCACCATTCTGACCGGCGATGACCAGGCCGAAACCCTGGAGTGGATGCGTCAGCTCAAGGGCATCAAGGCTGAGGATGTGGCTGCCTACGCCGCTGCCTATGCCAACATGATGAACAACGGCGTGTACTCCACCTCCGGCGGCGCCGGCGCCATCGAGGCCAATGCCGCGCTGTACGAGGCCATCATCAACCCCTTCAACGCCGTTGACCCCACCAGCGTGGAGTTCACCGACTGCACCGCTGAGCATCCCTACTACGACTACGTCCGCTTCGCTTTCGAAAACGGCCTGATGCTGCCCGCCGCCGAAACTGCCTTCGGCGCGGACGAGCAGGCCACCCTGGGCGACTTCTCCGTTGCCTGCTACGTGCTGCTGGGCGGCGGTCAGGATCCCGCCGAGGCCGTGGGTTATCTGGCTCAGTTCGGCATCGTTCCTGCGGCTGATCCCGCCACCCCCATCACCCGTCAGGAGCTGGTGGCCTGCACGCTGAACTTCGGCACGGCCCTGGGGCTGCCTGTCACGGCTGACATGCTCCCCGCCTTTGAGGATGCGGCTGCTCCTGCCACCCGCGCAGAGGCCGCCATGTACCTCGTTGAGTTCTACATGCTCATCTCCCAGTAACCATCAGGGGCTCCGGTCATCAACCGCCGGAGCCCTTCTTTCCCCTTTGCGACATGGGCCTCGCCAATCCAGGGGAACACCGGCACAGTCAGAGCCGCCACGTTTTTTCCTTTATGGAATTTAAACGAATACCCTCCTGGCATAAGCAGGTATGATAACCATGATAAGATGACAAGGAGAATCGTCATGCGCAGTTCAATTCCTATGAAGTGGCGGCTCACGCCGTTTCAGCTGATCATTCTTGGCTTCATCGGGCTGATTCTGCTGGGGGCGCTGCTCCTGATGCTGCCATTTGCCTCCCGCAGCGGGCAGGTCACCGCATTCGGTGACGCGCTGTTCACCGCAACCTCCGCCGCATGCGTGACAGGCCTGGTGGTGCAGGATACGGCAAGCTACTGGTCTGGCTTCGGTCAGGCCGTGATCCTCGTGCTGATCCAGATCGGCGGATTGGGCGTGGTCACGGTGGCCGCCTCCTTTGCGCTGCTCTCCGGCCGGAAGATCTCCCTCATGCAGCGCAGCGCCATGCAGGAATCTCTTGCAGCCCCGCAGATGGGCGGCCTCGTCCGGCTGACGGGCTTCATCCTGTGCATGACGCTGGCCATCGAGCTGCTCGGCGCGCTGGTGATGATGCCGGTCTTCTGCCAGGACTTCGGCGCAAGGGGCGTGTGGATGGCGGTATTTCATTCCATCTCCGCCTTCTGCAACGCAGGTTTTGACCTGATGGGCACAGCGGAGGCCCCCTTTGCATCCCTGGTGAGCTATGCCAGCCATCCCGTCATTACCCTGACCATCATGCTGCTGATCGTGATGGGCGGCATCGGCTTCCTCACCTGGGATGATGTGCGGGCCAACGGCATTCACCTCCGGCGTTACCGGATGCAGAGCAAAGTGATCCTGGTGATGACGGCGCTGCTGATCATTCTCCCGGCGGCTTATTTCTTCCTGGTTGATTTTGCCGCGCTTCCTGTGGGCAGCAGGCTCCTGGCGTCGCTGTTCCAAGCCGTCACGCCGCGCACGGCCGGCTTCAATACCGTTGATCTGACCCAGCTGACCGGCCCCGGACAGATGCTCTTCATCGTGCTGATGCTCATCGGCGGCTCGCCCGGCTCCACGGCAGGCGGCATGAAGATCACCACCGTCGCCGTGCTGTTTGCCAATGCGATGGCAGTGTTCGGTCGTCGGGAAGCCCCCCACTATTTCGGCAGGCGCCTGGAGAACAGCGCCGTCCACAGCGCTGCCACCATCCTCACGATGTATCTGTGCCTCTTCCTGGCCGGCGCCTGGATTATCAGCGCTTCCGAGGAGCTGCCCATGAGCGTGTGCCTGTTTGAATCCGCCTCCGCCATCGGCACGGTAGGTTTGTCCCTGGGGCTCACGCCGGGGCTGGGAACAGCGTCGCGCATCGTGCTGATCCTGCTGATGTTCTTTGGCCGGGTCGGCGGGCTGACGTTGATCTATGCCGCGCTGTCAACCACCCAAAAGCGGCCCTCCAAGCTGCCACTGGACAGAATCACCGTTGGATAAATGGATAAACTGGAGGAATGAAGGATGAAGAACATTCTGCTTATCGGCATCGGTCGCTTCGGCAAGCATATTGCCATGGATCTGCACAAGCTGGGCCATCAGGTCATGGTGGTGGATGATAACGAGGAGCGCATCAATGAGCTGCTGCCCTATGTCACCAACGCGCAGATCGGTGACAGCACCAACCGGGACTTCCTGGAATCGCTGGACGTGCCCAGCTTCGACGTGTGCTTTGTGGCCATCGGCAAGGATTTCCAGAGCTCGCTGGAAACCACCTGCACCCTGAAGGAGCTGGGTGCCAGGCTGGTCGTCTCCCGCGCCGCCAGCGATGTACACGCCAAATTCCTGCTGCGCAACGGCGCGGACGAGGTCATCTACCCGGAGAAGCAGATCGCAAAGTGGGCCTCCATCCGCTACAGCGCCGAGCATATCCTGGATTACATCGAGCTGGACGAGTCCCACGCCATCTTTGAGGTGTCCGTACCCAGGAGCTGGGTGGGCAAGAGCATCCTTCAGCTGGATGTGCGCAGGAAGTACAACATCACCATCATGGGCATCAAATACGGCGGTCGGATGAATGTGTCCGTTTCTCCGGACACGGTACTGACGGACGAGATCACGCTGCTGGTGCTGGGCGAGTACAAGGCACTTCAAAAGTGCTTCCACATCTGACCGGCGCGAATATGCACATGAGGTGATATCAGTTGGAGTACAGGGAGTACGGCCGTGCCGGGAAGGAAGTCATCCTCCTCCTGCATGGCGGCGGCCTGTCCTGGTGGAACTACGTGGATGCGGCCAGGCGGCTGTCCGTCGACTACCATGTTGTCCTGCCGATTCTGGATGGTCATGCCGGAAGCAGCACCGACTTCACGTCCATCGAAGAAAACGCGTCAAAGCTCATCGCCTTCATTGACGAACGCTTTGGCGGATCAGTGCTGTGCATCGGGGGCTTATCCCTGGGCGGGCAGGTCCTGCTCGAGATGCTGGCACAACGGAGGAACATCTGCCGCTTCGCGCTGATCGAAAGCGCACTGGTCATTCCCTCCAGGTTCACCCACGCCATGATCCGGCCTGCATTCGGCAGCTGCCATGGCCTGATCCGCCGCAGATGGTTTGCCAGACTCCAGTTCCGGTCGCTGCGAATCAGGCCGGAGCTCTTTGAGGATTATTACCGGGACACCTGCGGCATATCGAAGGAGAACATGATTGCATTCCTGCAGGCCAATGCCCTGTACACACTCAAAGCCTCTGCAGCAAACGGCTGTGCAAGGGCATTCGTCTTTGTGGGCGGGAAAGAAACGCCTGCCATGTTGAAATCTGCAATTCACATTCACAGAGCGCTGCCCGGAAGCCGCCTGCACATTCTTCCCGGCATGTATCACGGAGAGTTTTCGCTGAACCATGCGGAGGATTACGTAAATACCACACTGAAAATCCTCTCTGACAGCCCATGCTGACGTCATGCAAAAAAGCAATATTCCAGAATAGCAAAAAAGCACAATTCCTCGTGCCCTAACGGGCCGGAGCGATTGTGCTTTTTCCATGCATTTCTCCGGGCGGCGCTTTACCTTCGCTGCTCCCTCCCGGCCAGTTCGCCATACAGCGGAGTTCCCAGTCCAAACCCACCGGATACGCTGAGAATCTGTCCGGTGGTATAGGCGGCTTCATCGCTGGCGAGGTACACCACGGCAGCAGCAATCTCCTCCGGCAGACCAATCCGTCCCAATGGAATATGCCTCATGAACAGGTCGCGGAAATCCTCGCTCAGGTGCCGGGTGACCACCTCGGTGGCAGTCATGCCGGGCAGCACGGCGTTGCAGCGGATGCGATGCCCCGCCTCGTGCACAGCGATCAATCTGGTGAGGTAGTTGATGGCAGCCTTGCTGGTGCCATAAGCAACCTGCGAGATATCCGGCACCACGCCCCCCCACAGAGCTGGTGTTGACAATGCTGCCGCCTCCCTGCGCCGCCATGTACCTGGCCGCCGCCTGGCTGGCCATGTACACGCTGCGCAGGTTGAGCTGCACAACGTCCAGGAACACCTCCGGGGCGGTGCGGGCGAAGTCCAGATCCTTGCCTGGGCTGGAAGCGCCGAAGTTGTTCACCAGCACGTCGATGCGGCCGCATTTCTGCACCGCTTCGTCCACCATGGAAGCAAAGGTCTCCGGCCTGGTGGCGTCATTGCAGACGCAATGGACGCGGCCGCCCCCTGCATTGAGCCCGTCAGCAATGGCCCTTGCCCGTTCCAGATCCCGGGCCGCCATGCAGACGATGCCGCCCTCCCTGGCACAGGCCCTGACAATGGCCAGACCGATGCCCCGGGTGGAGGCGGTAACCAGAATCACCTTATCCGTCAGTCGCATGCTGTGTACCCCCTTCCTGATGCATGCGGGGCAGCAGCAGCGCTACTGCCATACCTGCTGCCTCGCAAATAGGCTCAATGAACCCAGCGCATGGATCGACCGGACAACAATGTCCGCCAGTCATCTCCTTTCCATGAGCCGTTCGCAGACAGTATGTCCAGTAACGGCAGCGTTATTTCTCCGCGCAAGGGCATACCGGCATGGCAGGAATGCCGCAAAGCAGAATCATCATGCCACCCTTGGCAACAGGGCATCCGGCAGATTTTGCCTTCCCGGAAGAAAAGCACGTCAAAGGCAGCCGGTTGACAAAACGGAGACCGACAGCAAAAGGCACACCCTGCAGCGGCGAAACGCCGTGGGTGTGCCTTTGTTGAAGATGGATTGACGCTTTCCCTGCATCCTGATCGGAAAACGGACGCACTTCTCATCCCGCAGGCGGATACCGCTTATTTCACCACCAGCGCCACGAAGAATCCCTCATGCAGCGCGGTGGGCTTGACGCACACCACGCCGGGGATGGTCACCGGCAGCAGCTGCTCTGCCGTCAGGCCCAGGCTGGCCGGGTCGATGGGCAGCACCCGGGCGTTCATGCCGGGCAGCACGGCTTTCAGCACGTCCTCGTTCTCGTCCCGAAGGATGGAGCAGGTGGAGTAGACCATCGTATGCCCCTTGCTCAGCAGGGTCAGAGCCTTCTTCATCATCGCCTTCTGGGTCTTCGCCGTTTTGGCCACCCAGTCGGC
>JAFXDB010000083.1 GCA_017516305.1 Clostridia bacterium
AGGAACACCTGGAAGCGGGTCGCGCCGTCGATGCGGGCGGACTCATCCAGGGACTTGGGCAGCGTATCGAAGAAGCCCTTGGAAATGTAGTAGCCCATGCCGGAGGAGGCACAGGACACCAGGATCAGGCCAGCCACCGCGCCCTCCTGGGTCATGCCCAGGGTCTTGAGCAGGTAGTACAGCACGATCATGGTCAGGAAGCCGGGGAACATGCCCAGCACCAGGCAGATGTTCATCAGGAGCTTACGGCCCTTGAAGCGTACGCGGCTGAGGGAGTAGGACACGCTCAGCTGCATCACCGTCTGGATCGCCGCACAGAACAGCGCGATGGTCAGGGTGTTGAGGAACCAGCGCACGAAGTTGCAGTTGGAGGAATCCACCGCACGGATGAAGTTCAGCAGCAGCAGGCCGCCAAAGATCAGCGCAGCCATCTTCCAGTTGCCCTTGGTGGTCTCCAGAGGATTGCGGGGCTTGCGGCGCAGGCTGAAGAAGATGCCCAGCACGCCGCCCACATTGATGACCACCGTCCACAGGATGGCCCAGAAATCCTTCACCAGCAGGCTCAGGTCAATGCGCGCGCCTGCAAAGAGGAACTTGTAGTTGTCCAGCGTCCACTGCTTGGGCAGAACATAGGCCACCTGGCCGCCGGTTTCGCCGCGGAAGGACTGCAGCACCAGGAAGATGAAGGGGCACAGCCACACCACGGACATGATGATCAGCAGGATGTAAATGGTCGCGTTGACGCGGCGCTCATGGCCCTTCTTGGAGCGCAGGTGCTTATCCGGCTTGACCTCGCGGATGACGCCCGCTTCCTCGTCAACAACGATATCGACTTCCGGAATGTTATTCTTCTTAGCCATTACTGGAAATCCTCCTCATTCTTGACAGACGGGATCAGGTTGTAGACCACCAGGTTGATGACCGCGCAGACCACGAACACCAGAATGCCCAGGACGGCTGCCAGCTTGTAGTTGTTGTCGTTGACGGTCATCTTGTACAGCCAGGTGATCAGCAGGTCGGTAGAACCGGCGTTGCCGGAGAGGCCCATGCCCGTGGGCTTGCCGCCGGAGAGCAGGAAGATGACGTTGAAGTTGTTGATGTTGCCCGTGAAGCTGGTCAGCAGGTAGGGGCCGGTGACGAACAGCATGTAGGGCAGGGTGATCTTCATGTAGGTCTGGAAGGCATTCGCGCCGTCGATACGGGCGGACTCGTACAGGTCGGCAGGGATGTTCATCAGGATGCCGGTGGCGATGAGCATCAGGTAGGGAATACCGATCCAGATATTGATGCCGATGATGGTGACCTTGGCCCAGGTAGCATTGGTCCAGAAGGGCAGCGGCTCCTTGATCCAGCCCCAGTTCATCAGCATGCCGTTGATCAGGCCGTCCGCGGCAAACATCTTGGAGACGTACAGAAGGGAGATGAACTGCGGGATGGCGATGGTCATCACCAGGATGGTACGCCAGAGCTTCTTGAACTTGATGCCCTTCTTGTTGATCATGATGGCGACCAGCATGCCCAGGAAGTAGTTCAGGAAGGTGGCGAAGAAGGCCCAGATCAGCGTCCAGAGCAGCACCTGCGCAAAGGTGCGGGACATGGAGGGCGTCTGCACCTCGGTGACATTGGAGACCTGCAGCGCCACCTCGTCGCCGGTGGAGGCCACGAAGATGATGCGCTCGCCGCCGTCAGCCCAGGCGAACTCGGCGTCGATGTCCTTGCCGGTCTTCTCCGACACCTTGGCGATGTTCAGCGTGATGACGGTGCCGTCCGCGCCGGTGAGGGTCAGGGTGCCGCTGCCGTCAGCGGCGGTCATGTCCGCAGAAACGGTGGTCACCTTGAACAGATCGATGGCCGCGTTGGTGGCGTCCAGCTGGCTCTTGTCGGTGGTGAAGGAGAAGCTGGAGCCGTTTGCCAGGGTCAGAGCCAGAGTGGAGGCGCCGCGGGATTGCTTCTTCAGCTCCAGCGTCCAGCCGTCACCGGCCTCCAGGGTGATGGGGAACTCCGTGGGGGGCATGTAGGTGGTGGCGATGGCCGCCTCCACCTTGTCCACATCCGCGGGATCCACATACATGTTGAAGATATCGCCGTTCTTGGCCGTCACGGAGAGGGCCACGGTGCCGTCCGGATGGGTGGACTTATTTACCGTCAGGGGACTCTCCTCGGTGCTCAGCAGGGTGTTGAAGTTCTCCACGCCCACCCAGGTAAACAGCTTCAGCGGCGGCGCGTGCTCCTTGTCGTAGTTGGTGAAGGCCACCAGGATCATGAAGATGATCGGCAGGATGGTGAACACCGTCACGCCCAGCACGGGCAGGGCCAGCAGAGTCTTGTGGAACTGGTCGTCCAGCATGGAGCCGACGTCCTCCTTGGCGGACTTCAGGGTCTTACCGGACTTGATGATCTGCTCCGCGATGCGGTTCTGCTTGATGTTGACGTACCAGGTGTAGAGGAACGCCAGGATGAAGAAGAACGTCAGCACGCCGTAGAGCATGATGAGGAAGGAATTATCGCCGTAGATGGTGGCACCCTCCGCCGTGGTGCGGGTCGCCTCGGTACCCAGGGTGGGGAGCTTGGAGACATAGCCGATGCCGAAGAACCACAGGTAGAGGTTGAACACCGTCTGGAAGACGAAGAACAGCAGGCCGCGCAGCCACTGGCCGCGCATCAGGGAGCCGAAGCCCATCACAGTGTAGGAGACCTTGGTCTTCCAGTCACCGTGGATATAAGTCATCACGATATCCTTGACGATGCGGCCCACACCCATCCCGATCCCCTTGAAGAAGTTCAGGATACCCAGGAGCATGCCCAGCAGCGCCTTGGGGATGCCGCGGAAGAACTTTGCGGTATTGTGCATAAGCTTCTGCAGCTTATTCATCCGCAAGTAGTCCAGATCGTTCATGCTTTCACCAGCCTTTGTGTCGTTGTGAGGAAAAAAGCGTTTATCCTCCCTCCGTCACGCAGGAGGCGGTGTGCCTTCGCCTCTTGCATAACGGAGAGTCCGTGAGAAAAACGGGCTGGAAGCGCAATGCTTCCAGCCCGCCTTTTACACGGAATTACTTCGCGATGTAGGTGCCAGCGGTGGTCTGGAAGGTGACCAGGACGTCCAGCAGCTGCTCGTCGGTGTAGGTGTCGTACTTGTCAGCCAGGATGTCATCACCCAGAGCGGTGGCCAGAGTCCAGTACTCGCCGGGGTACTGACCCTGGGGCACGCAGAAGGCCAGCTGAGCGCCCAGAGCGGACAGGGCAACGTCAGCCTGCACGGCGGGGGACTGCTGAGCCTCCAGGTTGGAGGGGCCCCAGCCCACAGCCTCGAAGCGGGCGGTCTGCACAGCGCCGGAGGTCAGGAACAGGGCCAGCGCGTCACAGGCAGCCAGCTTGGCCTCATCGGTCTGGGGCTTGACGCCCAGCATCTTGAAGCCGCCGAAGCCGCCCAGCTGGAAGCCGTCCACGGTGGGCAGCTTGACAGCGGCGTAGTTGTCGCCCAGCAGAGCCTTGATGGCGCCGGCGTCCCAGGTGCCGTCAACGATGGCGCCCAGGTTGGTGGCGTTGGAGGCAGAGGAGCCATTGACGAACACGGGGGACTGGGCCAGCTTGATCATGGCCTTCAGCGCCTTCACGCCCTCGGCGGAAGCGTAGTTGCAGTCGATGCCAACGATGTTGCCCAGGTCGTCAGTGGAGTAGGTCAGGGTGCAGCCAGCGCCGAAGAAGAAGGCGGTCTGGTACCAACCGGAGTTGACCTCGAAGTAGAAGTTCTTGCCGGCGGCCTCGCAGTCAGCGATGATGGCCTCCAGGCTGGTGGGATCGGTGACAACGGACTTGTCGTAGTACAGGAAGTAGCCGTTATCGGAGGTCATGGGGTAGGCGTACATGGTGTCGCCCATCATGACGGCGGCCACGGAACCGGCGTCGTTCTGCTCGGCAACGATCACGGCGTTGTCCTCAAAGACAACCTCCAGAGCGCCGGCAGCCACCAGGCGGCCCAGCTGGTCCTGCGCGAAACCGAAGATGTCAGCACCGGCCTCAACGTCGGTGATCATCTTGGTGGCGGCGTCGCCCTCGCCCACAGGCTCGACCACAACGGTCATGCCAGCGTACTCGGGATACTGCTGCTTGAAGATCTCAACCTGCGCCTTGGTGAACTCAACAGTGTTCTCCGCGACCCAGATCTTGATCTCGCCGCTGAAGCCCTCAGCAGAAGCGAAGCTGCACAGAGACAGCATCATCGCCAGCGCCAGAACCAGAGAAAGAATCTTCTTCATGGGATACTCCTCCTTATTTATCCGCGGTTTCCCGCGTATCTGCTTGGAAGGCGGCACCCCACCGCATGCCATCGTTTATGATGGCATGCGAAAGGGACGTCCCTTTCCGTTATGGTTAGTATAACACCTTTTTCTCCATCTTGCAATAGGTTTTCGGTATCGTTTCCATAAAAATTTTTGGCACACTTTGCCACCATTACCGACATTCTTTGACGAAAACGTTTTTGTTTCTACTTCCCGGCGGGTTCCCTGTATCGCTTCCTCCCCTTGCATTCCTCCGCCTTTTCTACTATAATATAAACCATCATCATTGACCGTTCACGGAGGTTTTTATATGCAGCATCTGCCTTTCAGCACACGCCCCGAGGATGCGGGCGTTTCCTCCAGGGGGATCCTGGGCTACATTGCAGGCCGCGCCGAAATGGGTATTGAGCCCCACGCCGTCTGGGTCCTGCGACACGGCCAGGTGGCCGCCCGTCTCTGCTTCGCGCCCTATGACGACCAGACGCCCCACATGCTCTTCTCCCTTTCAAAGTCCTTCTGTTCGGCCGCCGCAGGCTTCGCCGTGCAGGAGGGGCTGCTGACCTGGGACACGAAGGTGCTGGACGTCCTGCCCGACGTCGCGCCGGAGTCGCCCTCCGAATGGCTCCAAAGCGTCACCCTGCACCACCTGCTGACGATGGGCAGCGGCCTGAAGCCGGAGAGCGACGGCGGCAAAGCGGAGCCCGGCTGGGCAAAGCAGGTGCTGGCCTTCGACTGCGACCATGCCCCCGGCAGCCATTACCACTACAACAGCATGGGCACCTACCTGGTGTCCTGCATGGTTCAACATGTCACCGGGATGACCGTCCGGGATTACCTTCTGCCGCGCCTGTTTGCGCCCCTGGGCATCCTGAAGCCCGACGGCTCTGCCCCGGACTGGGATTGCAGCCCCGACGGCATCAACGTGGGCGGCTGGGGCCTGTGGCTCTCCTGCGCGCAGATTGCCCGCTTCGGCCAGTGCCTGCTGCAAAGAGGCGTCTGGGACGGCGTCCAGGTGCTGCCCCGCGAGTGGCTGGAGAAGGCCACCGTCAGCCAGATCGACAACGGCAACGGCGAGCACCCCCACGACCATGACTGGAACATGGGCTACGGCTACCAGTTCTGGATGTGCAAGACAGACCACGAGCCGGGGCAGAAACCGCGTTACCGCGGTGACGGCGCGCTGAGCCAGCTGTGCATCGTGGACGAGAAGCGGGACATGGTGGTCTGCTGCGTCAGCGGCGCGCCGGACATCGGCAAGTCCCTTGAGCTGATCTACACCCATCTGCTGGCTGCAGCGGATATGCCTCCGGCGGACGAGGCTGTCCAGGTGGAGCTGCAGGAAAAGCTGGCAGCCCTCGCCTACCCCTGGCCGGAGCACGACGGCAGCGATATGCCCGCAGGCGAGTATACGACCGAAAACGGCGAGCCGGCGCTGACCATCGCCGCCGACAGCATCACCATGCCCCTGAACCCGGAGCAGACCCTGCTGGCCTACGCCGGACGCGCCGAAGAGGGCGGCGGCGTGATGACCTGCTGCGGCATGCAGGAGGGCGAGCTGCACCTGCTGGCCCGCGTGCTGAATGCGCCCTTCACGCTGCAGGCGACCGTCCGCTTCAGCGGCGAGGCGGCAGAGATGACCGTTTCCGGCGTCGGGCCGGAGGCAAAGACCATCACGCTGAAAAGGAAACATCAGTAAAGGAAGAGATCCGGATATGAAAAAGTTTCTCTGTCTGCTGCTGGCCCTGTGCCTGCTCCTCCCCGCTGCTTCCCTTGCCGAATCCGGGGCGGAATCCCTGCCCGTCTCCTACAACTGGTACGAGATTTTCGTCTACTCCTACCAGGACTCCGACGGCGACGGCATCGGCGATTTCAACGGTGTGCGCTCCCGCCTGGATTACATCGCCGACATGGGCTACACCGGCATCTGGTTCATGCCCATCATGCCTTCTCCTTCCTACCACAAGTACGATGTGACGGATTACAGGGCCATCGATCCGCAATATGGCACGATGGACGACTTCCGGGCGCTGGTGAAAGAGTGCCATGAAAAGGGTATCCGCGTCATCATCGACCTGCCGGTGAACCACACCTCCACCCGGCATCCCTGGTTCCTTTCCGCCGTAGAGTCCATCCAGAAGCGCACCTTTGACAGCCCCTATCTGGATTACTACTGCTTCACCGAGACCCCCAGCGGCAACAAGTACGTCAAGATCTCCGGCTCCTCCTGGCATTATGAGGAGCAGTTTGCCGGCGGCAACATGCCCGACCTGAACCTGCACAGCGAGGCTGTGCTGGCTCAGCTGCAGGACATCGTGACCTTCTGGCTCTGCGACGTGGGCGTGGACGGCTTCCGCCTGGACGCCGTGACCAGCTTCCACGCTGCTGACGTGGCGGAAAACGTCGCCACCCTTGATAAAATCAAGGCCATGTGCGAGGCCGCCAAGCCCGGCTCCTACCTGGTGGGCGAGGCATGGGTCGGCCAGAGCGCCCTGGCGGAGTACTGCACCTCCACCGTGGACAGCTTCTTCCTCTTCCCCTCCGCCCAGGCCGAGGGCTTCATCGTCCGCTCCATCCTGGGCCGCAGCCCCGATGCGAAGAAGTTCGTCAACGGCCTGCAGTCCGTGCTGGACGCCTTCCCGGAAAACACTGTGCTGGCGCCCTTCCTGTGCAACCACGACACGGGCCGCTCCATTGGGCTCCTGCAGGCCCGCAAGCTGCCCGAGCGCGCCAAGTTCGCCCAGGGCGTGCTGGGCATGATGCCGGGCTATACCTTCACCTACTACGGCGATGAGATCGGCATGGTGGGCGCAGGTGATGATCCCAACAAGCGCCTGGCCATGTACTGGAACGACGGCGACATGACCACCCAGCCTCCGGGCGTGACCAGCCTGGAATACGCCTATCCCTGCGTGGATGACCAGCTGGCCGACCCCATGTCGCTGCTGAACTACTGCCGCACGGTCAACCACGCCCGCCTGGCCTCCCCGCTGATCGCCCTGGGCGAGAACACCTTCGTGTACTACGACGCCAACGTGGTGCTGATGAAGCGCGAAAAGGACGGCGAATGCTGCTGGATCGCCATGAATTTCTCCCGCAAGACGGAGATGACCGTGACCATCGAAGCAGCGGGGCTGACCATCGTGTCCGACCTGGTGGCCCTGGAGGGCCATGCGTCCCTGACCGAGGAGAACGGCATCACCACCGTGACCGTTCCGCCCTACGGCATCGTGGTATTGGAGTGATGCACATGAATTACAGCATCCGGGAGGAACGCCTGACACCAGAAGCCTACATCGACTTCCTGCGCCGCACCGACCTGGGCAGCCAGTACCCGGCGGAGCGCTTCCATGAGCGCATCGCCACGCTCCTGCAAAGGGCGTCCATCAGCCTCACCGCCCGGGATGAAAACGGCGACCTCATCGGCGTGTGCCTGGGCATCACCGACTTTGCCTACTGGCTCTTCCTCACCGACCTGGGCGTTGTCCGGGAGTGGACGGGCCGCGGCGTCGGCAGGGCTCTGGTGCGCGAGCTGCACCGCATCGCCGGCGGCGAGGACGAGATCATCATGTACACCTGCGCCAACGAAAACGCCACCGGCTTCTACGAGAAGCTGGGCATGGCAAGGCCCGACGACGTTTATGTTCTCAATCGTATCCATTGGACGGACTTCACCGTCAAGTGAGAAGGAGGAACCCCCATGAAGCGTATCCTGTCCCTGATCCTCGCCGCGCTGACGCTGCTGACCGGCACCGCCCTGGCCGAGGAAACCGCTGCAGAGAACGCCTGCAGCCTCTACATCCGCGCCATCCCCGACCTCAGCGAGGACTTCATCTTCGGCATGGACGTATCCAGCGTCCTGGCCCTGGAAGCCGCGGGTGTGAAGTACTACGACTACGACGGCAACGAGTGCGACCTGTTTGAATTCCTGGCCTCCCAGGGCGTCAACTACATCCGCGTGCGCGTGTGGGTCGATCCCTTTGACAAGGACGGCAACGGCTACGGCGGCGGCAACTGCGACATCAACACCGCCGTGGAGATCGGCAAGCGCGCCACCGCCTGCGGCATGAAGCTGCTGGTGGACTTCCACTACTCCGACTTCTGGGCCGACCCTGCCAAGCAGATGGTGCCCAAAGCCTGGAAAGGCAAGCGCACCACCCAGAAGGTCAAGCTCCTGGGCGAATACACCCTGGAATGCATGACCCTGCTGAAGGAAGCCGGCGTGGACGTGGGCATGGTACAGCTGGGCAACGAAACCAACAACGGCATGGCGGGCGAAAAGAACTTCACCAATGTCTGCAAGATGATGACCGTGGGCGCGGAGGCCGTGCGTCAGGTGTACCCGGAGGCGCTCATCGCCGTACATTTCGCCAACCCGGAGAACGCGGACAACTATTACGCCTACGCGCAGAAGCTGCACGACGCAGGCGTCCCCTACGACGTCTTTGCCACCAGCTACTATCCCTACTGGCACGGCACACTGGAGAACCTGACCACCGTGCTGTCCACGATCAAGGAAACCTACGGTGTGGACGTGCTGGTCGCGGAGACCTCCTACGCCTGGACGATGGAGGACGGCGACTTCTCCGGCAACACCATCGGCGAGGGCGGCGCCTATGTGAAGCCCTATCCCTTCACCCTGCAGGGCCAGGTGAACCACCTGACCGATGTGACGGCTGCCATGCACGATATCGGCGGCCTGGGCGTGTTCTACTGGGAGGGTGCCTGGATCCCCACCGGCGGCAGCAGCTGGGAGGAAAACAGCGCCCTGTGGGAGCGCTACGGCACCGGCTGGGCCTCCTCCTTCTCCGCGGAGTATGACCCTGCCGACGCAGGCAAGTACTACGGCGGCTGCGCCTGTGATAACCAGACCTTCTTCGACTTCAGCGGCAAGGCCCTGGAATCCCTGCGCTTCTTCAGCCTCGTGCGCACCGGCAATGTGGTGCCCGTCAAGGCCGATGCCATTGACGATACCACCCTCATGATTGACCTGACGGCGGACATCTTCCTGCCCGAAACGGTCAACGCCATCATGAACGACAACAGCCGCCAGGCCGTGCCTGTGGTCTGGGAGCCCATCGACACGGCAGCCATGAAGGCCGGGGGCGTGAAGACCTACACCGTCCACGGCACGGCGGACGGCATGCCCGCCATCTGCCAGGTCGCCATGATCCGCTACAATTACCTGGCCAACTGGTCCTTTGAGGACGCGGACAACGGCGAGTGGGTCGTCAACAACATCGGCGGCTGCAGCCAGCTCTACATCGAGGACAAGAAGACCGATTCCATGACCGGCTCGAAGCACTACCACTTCTACTCCGCCGCGGCGAACACGGTGGAGTTCACCCTGGAGCAGACGGTGGAGAGCCTGCCCGCCGGCCAGTACCGGTATGAGCTGTCCATCATGGGCGGCGACGGCGGCAATGTGAACATCTACACCTATGTGAAGATCAATGGCGTGGAGGTGGCCACCCAGCCCTCCACCATTACCTCCTACAACGTGTGGGACACCCCCGTCATCGACGGTATTGCCGTTGCCGAGGGCGATGTGGTCACCGTGGGCGTGTACGTCAAGTGCGCAGGCTCCGGCAACGGCGCCTGGGGCAAGATCGACGACGTGAAGCTCAACGCCGCCGAGTAACGCCGCAGCCCAAAGCATAGAAAACCTGCCGCAGCGGTCATCGGGAGACATTTCCCGCGCTGCGGCAGATTCTTTTTATTCGTTCTTCACATTTTCTTAGGGAATGACCAACACCGCAAGTTGGAAGCCGCTTTCGCCCGCCGAAAGCGGCGCAAAGGCGTCGGGGGGAAGCAACCGGTGCTTCCCCCCGATCCCCCCCGTGCTCCTAACACGTCGGAAAGGCGGCTGCATATCGGGGCGGCGACGTTGCGGAGGGTTGCTTG
>JAFXDB010000084.1 GCA_017516305.1 Clostridia bacterium
ATCAGAACGAGGGCGCAACCCTCCGCAAAGACGCCGCATCTTCCCCTTCATGGCTCCGATGCAGCCGCATTGGCTGAGAAGAGACAACTCCTTCCACTCTTTCATATTCCCGGGTTTTCCGTGAAGAGCCCGAAAAAGGATCTTCATGGAAGGTCAGAGAACAGAACCAGAATATCTCATGCGTTTACAGCTTCATCATTCCCACATGAAGCAGGTTTTCCTTTTCCGGCAACACATCCGGCCGGGTGAAGACAAAACCCGGGTTGGACACCTTCAGGTGCGCCAGGGCAATTCCCATGTCGATCAGGTTCATTCGGCCATGGGTGCGCTTCTTCAGCAGCGTCAGCTTCTCGCGCCAGACGTGCAGCACATCCGCGTCGTGTTCGTCATGGGTGAAGAACCAGGGCTGGCTGTTGGTAGCCGAGGGCGCCAGGCGCGCAGGCTCCAGGCGGTCGTCCACCCAGTCGGCGATCTCCTCCGGTCCGCGGCGCTTGAAGTCCGCCGCCGTCTTCCGTTCCGCCTCCTTGCCCGCAGGATATCCAAAGGCCATCATCACCGCCAGCTTCATGCCCTGGGGCGGCGCTTTCTTCTCATCCGGCCAGCCCAGGCCCACCCAGCATGTCCCCAGGCCCTTCCCCTGCAGGAAGAGGTCCAGCTGCTGGTACATATAGCCCACGTTGAGCAGCCCGTCCTCCTCCGCCGTCACGGGCACATAAAAGGCAAAAAACTGCGGGTTCTGCCACTTCTGCAGGAAGGAGGCGTCCGCCGTGGGGATGATGCGCCACACCGGTTCCGCTCCGGGCAGCAGCGGCGTCAGGCCCTCCGTGAAGGCGGCAACCTCCGCCAGGAGCGCCTCGTCCACCGCCTCCGGCAGATAAGCGCGCACGGAGCGGCGGCGGGTGATCATCTCGGACAGGTTCATATGCTTCATCCTTTCACTTGATGCGAATGGCCTTGCCCAGGTCGCCGCCGTTCTCCTGCAGCAGCGTCAGCAGACGGGTGCAGCAGTCCTGCATCCACGCTGCATCCGGCTGTGCGTGGCAGCGAAGGCGGAGGTTCGTCTCCGAATAGTTGTCGCTGAATCCGTCTGTACGCCCGTTGATGGCGCCCGGCGCAGTCTCCAGGCTGTCCACCCGGAAGATCAGCCGCCCACTCCCCGTGTAGACGTTCACCGTCTGCTCTGCGCCGTAGCAGCGGTAATCGCGGAAGGTCTCCTTGCTGAGGGCGTTGCGGCCCTTCCGCACGCCATACTGCACCCGGAGGCTTCCCCAGGCCACATAACGGGTCTCCAGCACCACCATCGCGTCCAGCTCCGACAGATCGGAGGGCAGGAACGCTTCCGGGGTCGCGTCCATCACAGCGGTGTCAATGGTGACGGTCACCGTCTCCATCCAACGACCTGCATTGCTTTCATAATAGGTGGAGAACATGCCCTCGTAGGCGCTTTCGTCCTCCAGATCCATCTCCAGCGGGACGTCGCGCCACTCGAAGGCCTCCTCAGCCTCCTCCACGCGCACCACCAGGTAACGCGCGCCCTCCGCCAGCTGCAGGCTGGGCCAGCCGTTGCGTCCCAGGCGGGACAAGTCCCAGGTGACAACCGCGCCGTCCGGGTAGCAGGCCTGGGCAGGAATGCCCACGGCACGGGCCTCCGCCAGGTAGCACAGCACATCGTCCACGGCGTTCAGGGTCAGGCCGTAGGCGCGGGCCAGGGCATTGCGGCGGACTTCATCCGTCTCCGCCGCCAGAACAGCCACGATCTCCTCCTGGGTGTATGACGCCAGGGCGCGGCGCACCAGCGTATCGCCCTCCAGTCCGGCCTCCCAGCGGGCCGCCGCCACCTCCGCCACCACGGACAGGGGCTGCTGCGCCAGGATATCGCCCAAGGTGCGCTGTATCTCCCCGGACGCCGCAATGTCCGCCGCCTTGAGCACCTCCAGCAGCTGCGCCTCGTCCAGGCAGGCCAGCATCCCCGGCAGCTCTGCCCGGATCGCTTCCGGCCATGCATCGCTGACCGGCCACAGCCTGAGCGCTTCCGCTACGACATCCGATGCAACCTCCCGGTTCATGTCTCCCGATGCGTACATCCGCACCGCCACAGTCGCCGTCAGCAGGGAACGCTCACGGGCTGCCTTTTCATCCTCGCCGCTGAGTATATTCCATTGCAGCGCCCGCAGCTGTTTCTCCGGCGCAAGGTCAGCCAGAATCTCCATCACGCCTGACAGATCGGGCATTTCTCCCTCCGCAAGGATTTCCTGCAGCTGCTGCAGCTCAAAAATCGTATGCGCAACAGGACTCAGGCTTACGCACAGCAGCCCACCGCCCATCGACAACAGAAACAGCACCGCCAGCACCAGCCAGATGCGTCCCTTCTTCATCCTGCAGTCCTCCTTATTCCTCGCCTGTCAGTTCAAACCGGAATTCCTGCTCACAGTCTGGGTATTTCACCCGATCCACCGGCTCCAGGAACATTGCCAGCGGACGGACCCACGTTTTCTCCTCGCCGTACAGCTGGCGATACACCACATACTCCTCCAGCGTCTCCGAATGGAACGCCACGTCCACCACCTGATACATCTTCCCCTTGAAATGGCGGTACACGCCGCCCGGCTTCACCTCGCGCATGCCCGAACCTCCCTTATTTACTTTTGTGCTGCGTTCATCATAGCATATCCGCATCCTGCTGGCAAGAAAAAACGCGGAATTGTTACATTCCGCGTCAGTTTGTCAAAGAAGCCACTTCCGGAGCCCTGTCAGTTACTCGATCACGCGGTTGGGGCAGGCCAGCACGGCGGCGACGGCGCCCTCGATGGCGTCCAGTTTCACGTCCTCCACGCGGCCTTCGTCACAGGCGGCGGCGATGGCGGGGTCGATGGGCAGCTGGGCCAGCAGGGGCAGGGAGTGTTTCATCGCCACGTCGATGGTCTTGCCCTCGCCGAAGGGATAGAGCTTCTTGCCGCAGTCCGGGCAGGCCATGTAGGCCATGTTCTCGATGATGCCCAGCACGGGGATGTTCATCATCTTCGCCATCTTGACGGCCTTCTCAACGATCATGCCCACCAGCTCCTGGGGGCTGGCAACGATGATGATGCCGTCCACGGGCAGGGACTGGAACACGGTCAGGGGCACATCGCCGGTTCCGGGAGGCATATCGACGTACAGGCAGTCCACATCGCCCCAGCAGACCTCGCTCCAGAACTGCTTGACAGTACCGGAAATGAGGCTGCCGCGCCAGATGACGGGATCGGTGGAGTTCTCCAGAATCAGGTTGATGGACATCATCTTCACGCCGCCGTCGGTCATGGGGGGCACCATGCCGTACTCATTGCCGTACACGGGCTCGTTGACGCCGAACATGCGGGGGATGGAGGGGCCGGTGATATCGGCGTCCAGGATGGCGGCGCGCTTGCCCATCCGGGCAGTGGCGCTGGCCAGCAGGCCCGTGACGAGGGACTTGCCCACACCGCCCTTGCCGCTCACCACGCCGATGACCTTGCGGACGTCGCTGCCCGCGTTGGCAGGAGCCAGCAGGGAGGAGGGCTTGGCCTCGGAGCACTTGCTGGCGCAATTGGCACAATCGTGATTACATTCAGCCATTGGAATTCACCTCGTTGAAAAATGGGATTCCCTATGTATTTCGACATATCCGCCAAGATTCCTGCCTGCGGGGAGAAAATCCTGTGCGGAAAGGGTTTTGCACGCAAAAGCGCCCGCACGGAGGGTGCGGACGCAGGGGCGCAAGGCTAATCAGGGCTCGTAGGTGAAGGTGAGGGTCATGAGGACGTTCGCCATGTCAGACATGTCGATGGACAGGGTGTAGGTAGCGGTGTCGCCGTACACCTCAGTGGTGTTGGAGATCGGGCCGTTCATCGCGGAAACCAGATCGCCCAGCAGCGCGTAGAGGCCGTTCACCAGCTCGGTGGTGTAGCCCTCGCTGTTGGCGGCGAGGAAGCTGATGTCTTCCGTGGTCTTGGAGGACATCGCCACCAGTGCGATCATCATGCCCAGCTTGTTGGCGGCAGAGGCGTCGTTCGCGCTGACGGTCATGCTGGTGCTCAGCTTCGTGACGTAGCCTTCCGCGTTGGTCTCCACGATCACGTCGCCGTAGCCTTCCATGGTGGCGGTGGCGTTGGCGCCGTCGGTGGCCCAGGTGGGGGTCACGCTGATCACATTGATGCTGAGCATGTCGAAGGTGGCCTTGTACTCCCCAACCGTGTAGGGGAAGGGCTCCTGCTGGGTCTGACCGCTGGTCAGGCCGGAGAACAGGTCGCTCAGGCTGGTCTCGGCCAGGGCGGGCAGGGTGGTCACGGCCAGCATCACGGCCAGGAGCAGGGAGACGAGCTTCTTCATAAGGGTTCATCCTTTCTTTTGTTAAGGGCAGCGCCCTTTTTGGCTTGGTGAGAGAATACGACGGGAGGGGGCGGAATTCCTGCTTCATGGACCCGGAACATTCCGGTCACGGGGCGGGGAAAACCTCCGGGCCGAAGAAGGACTCCGGCTCCGCTGCCAGGGCGGGGCATGCGGTCAGCATCAGGCACAACGCGGTCAGCAGGGCAAACAGGTGCTTCATGGGGGGACCTCCTTATTGCGGTCTGGGCATCAGGTCGGGGGCGACGTAGACATACAGGCAAAGCTGAGCGGTCTGATTGTTGCTGTCCAGGCGCAGCAGGGCTGCTTCATAGCCCAGGATGGTGAAACAGTGGTGCTCCTGGCTGTCTGCGGAAACGCGGGCGGCAGCTTCAAGGAAGCCGTCCTCATTCACCAGCGGCAGCAGGGCCCCGACGGCCTCGTCATCCGTCATGCCCTGGCTGGTCAGAAGGGGAGTCAGCATGATGAGGAACTGCCCCTGATAGGTATCGGCCTCCAGCGGCGCCTGTTCGGAGAGGTAGGTGACGGCAGTGCAGAGCATCACCACCGTATCCTCCAGGCAGATGAGCACCGGCATGCCCTGAAGCGTTTCGCAGGCATGAAGGGTGTAGCGGGGGGCAGAGGAGAAGGGCGCGCTATGCCAGGTCAGCGTGACGCCGGCTTCGGCGGCCATGGCATCCATGGCGGTCATGTAGCCGGAGGCGGACAGGCGGGCGGTTTCTGCAGCGTCCTCCGCCAGGGCGGGGGGCAGAGCGCACAGCGCCATCAATGCCGCCAGCAGGGCGGTCAGGATGCGTTTGAACATAGGCATATACCTCCTTGGGATGTTCTTCTGCTATGTAGAACGCAGCCGGAACCCCAAATGTTTCAAAAATCTGCAAATAATGTGAAAAATAGTTGATCAGGACGCAGCCAACAAAACGTGAAGAACCAAAAATGGACGCCTCCCGCCAAGGGGAAGCATCCTGGAAAACCGGTTGATCACTCAGCGGTGGGGTCGTTGTAGAGCAGCATCATGCTCATGCCGATGGAGCCGTCATCGTTCTCGGCCAGCATGATCATGCAGGTGGAGCCGTAAAGGGTGCCGAAGGCGCTGGTGCTGTCTTCGGACAGGGTGCCCAGCAGGGCCTGCAGATCGGAGAAGACCAGGTTGGGGGCTTCGGCCACGTCCACACCGTCGCGCACGGCAGGAACGGCGGCGGTCAGGGTGCTGATGATGATGAACAGGTCGGTGATGGTGTCCACGTCATCATCCTGCCCCACGGTGAAGGAAACCATGGACATAGTGACGTAACCGGCATCGTTATAGAGGATGATGGGGTTGTTGGCCATGTCGCCGCCGGCGATGCCGCCCTCGTCTGTCCAGACCAGATCCCAGTCGATGTACTGCTTGGCCAGCTTATTCATGGCGTCCTTGAATTCATCGGCGGTGATCGTGGGGGCCTCGGCCAGGGCGGGGACGATGCTGCAGCACAGCAGGGCGAGGGTCAGCAGCAGGGATACGAGCTTCTTCATGCGGGGATTCCTCCAATGTGTTTATTTCGTGCGGCAGCATACCGGCTGCCGGGCGATACGGTGGTACGGCGCATCACTGGGCGCTGCTGAGGCTGAGGACGAAGTAATACTGGTAGGAGCCGTCCTCCTGGACGGTGATGCTGATGCCGCCGGGCAGGCCGTAGATGTTCTCGGGCTGCTCACCGGCGTTGATGGCGCTGAAGACGGCGTACAGCTCGTTGACGAACGCATCGCAGGCGTCCACGGGGGTCACGGCTTCATCGCACAGCAGCGCCGCACCGGCATAGCCCGCCATGGAGAGGAAGGTCATCAGCGAGCTCTCGTCCAGGGTGCTCTGCATCAGCACGGCGATCTCCTGGGCCTGGCTGTCCTTCACCAGCACCATCACGCTGACGAAGCTGTTGTCGATCACGCCCATATAGCACTCTCCGTCCTCCATGGGCGCGCTGATCCAGGACACGCTGCAGCCCGGCACGATGGCGGTCAGGAGGGTGGTATAGGCCTGTTGGTAGCCTTCCAGGGAGATGGGCAGGTTCAGCTCGGGCAGCGGCGCTTCCTCAGCCGCGGCGGAAAACAGGGGGCACAGGCACATCAGGGCAAGCACAAGGGAAAGGAACTTCTTCATGGATGGGTCATCTGCCTTTCTTGCTTGATAATGAACATGTCCGCGTCAGGACGTTTGTCCTGATTATATCACATTTTCCTGTATGTTTCAATCGAAAGATGTCCTTTCGCTGCATTTCGCCTGTTTTTTGCTTTTTTCTTTCGGCTTTGCTTTTCTTTTCTGCTCCGGTTCGTCCTGTGGCGCTGCGGGGCAATATTTCCAGGCTTCTCCCCGCTTCATGAATGAAAACGACGCCCTCAATCGTTTCTATGGCGAGGGCGCTTCCCATCGCCCCTGCACTTGCCAGAGGTCGGCAGGTTTTGATGAAAATATCGCTTGCCTAAAGCGTCTATTGAGTGTACAATAGAAACGTACACAGATGCATACCGAACGAATTCCGGGGGTGACGTCCCCCCGATGCTGATAAGGAGGAAATGAACGGCATGAAGAAAATGTTGAAGGGAGCGGCGCTGCTGGCGTGCCTGATGGCATGTCTGCTGCTGACGGGCTGCATCGTCCCCCCGGACGATGACCTGACCCCCGGCAGCGTGACCGGCGGAAATTATCAGGACGTGGCGCCCCGGCCGCCCATCACACCCACGCCGACCCCCACCGCCAGCCGCCAGCCGACAAAATCGCCCGATCCCACCATGGACTGGAACGCCTGGTGGGGGCACGAGACGGCCACGCCCACCGTGGCCTCCGGCGTCATGGGCGGCGCAACGAACAATGGCGCCCCCGTCATCGGCCTCATCACCCCCAATGTGGTCAATACCACCCGCCCCGTGACCACCACCCGCGCGGCAACGCCCACCCAGGCGCCTTCCTCCCTCAAGGTGGGCTCCACGGGCTCTGAGGTGCGCAGCCTGCAGAACCGCCTGCAGGAGCTGGGTTATTATACCGGCAGCGTTGACGGCGACTTCGGCGAAGGCACCGAGGCAGCCGTGCGCGCCTTCCAGCGTCAAAACGGCCTGACGGTGGACGGCAAGGCCGGTGCCCGCACCCTGGAGGTGCTCTATTCCAGCAGCGCCAGGCGCGCCTCCGGCTCTGCGTCGGTCACCGCCACCCCGGCGACCTCCACCTCCCTCAAGCGCGGCTCCACCGGCTCGGAGGTGCGCCGCCTGCAGAGCCGCCTGCAGGAGCTGGGCTACTACAAGGGCAGGATCGACGGCGACTTCGGGGAGAGCACCGAGGCGGCCGTGCGCGCCTTCCAGCTGCAAAACGGCCTGACGGTGGACGGCAAGGCCGGTTCCTACACCCTGGAGAGACTGTATTCCAGCAGCGCCCGCCGTGCGCCCTCCTCCGTGACGGCCACGCCCCGGGCGACGGCCACCCCCCGTGCCACCCAGGTGCCGGACACCGATGTGTACCTGGAGGTCGGCAGCAGCGGCAACAAGGTGCGCATCCTGCAGAACCGCCTGATCCAGCTGGGCTGGCTGGAGGGCGAGGCGGACGGCACCTACGGCGAGGCCACTGCCTGCGCCGTGAAGGCCTTCCAGAAGAAGCACGACCTGTGGGAGGACGGCAAGGCCGGCCCCGACACGCTGACGCTGATGTACTCCAACCGTGCAGCCACCACCACCTCGCCTGTGGCAGCGGTGGGCGTCACCCTGCGTGAGGGTGACACCGGCGACGCCGTGCGCACCATGCAGAAGCGCCTCAAGACCCTGGGGTACCTCTCCGGCTCGGCTGACGGTACCTACGGCCAGGCCACCAAGGCCGCCGTCATCGCCTTCCAGACCGCCAACGGCCTCACCGCGGACGGCAAGGCCGGCATGACCACCCTGAACCTGCTCTTCTCCGACGAGGCCCTGGATGCGGATGCGCTGACCAGCGGAAGCGGCAACAACGGCGCGGGCATCACCGTCAACGGCTACACCACCCTGCGCGAGGGCGACAGCGGCGAGGCCGTGAAGACCCTGCAGCGGGCGCTGAAGAACCGCGGATATTATTCCGGCAGCATCGACGGTGTGTACGGCAGCTCCACCGTGGCGGCAGTGACCGCCTTCCAGCAGCGCAACGGCCTGCGGGTGGACGGCGCAGCCGGTCCCTCCACGCAGACGGCGCTGTACGGCAGCGACGCCCTGGACGCCGATACGGGCACCCTGCGCCCCGGCGACAGCAGCATTGATGTGCGCAACCTGCAGTACACCCTGTATGAGCTGGGCTATTATGACGGACAGGTGGACGGCGTCTACGGCGATACCACCCAGGACGCGGTGCGCGCCTTCCAGATCCGCAACGGCATCACCCCTGTGGACGGCATTGCGGGCACGAAAACCCTGTCGGTGCTCTACTCCTCTAAGGCCATCGCTGCCCAGGCGGCGGTGACCCAGTACAGCACCCTCCGCAAGGGCGACCGCGGCAACGCCGTGGTGGAGATGCAGGACAGCCTGCAGCAGCTGGGCTACCTGTACGAGCCCACCGGCTACTATGACGACGCGACGGTGGAGGCCGTGAAGAACTTCCAGCGCCGCAATGGCCTGACGGTGGACGGCGCCGCCGGTCAGGATACCCTGCGGGTGCTGTATTCCAACAATCCGGTGCCTGCCTGGTAAACGGAACACAACGGTGAAGAGCGACAAGTGAAGAGTGAAGCAGGGGTACAGAAGCCGCTTTTCACTCTTCACCCGCTCTTCACTTTTTGATGGAGGGATCATGAGCAAGTATATCACCCTGCTGCTAGCCGTCTGCCTGTGCTGCGCGGCGTTGACGGGCTTCGGCGGCCCTGCCCTGGCGGAGCTGCCCCTGGTGTATCCGGCGGAGACGGTCATCGGCGTCATGCAGCTAACGCAGACGCAGCGCGAGCTGGCAGCCTTCCTCTACCAGCCGGTGCTGGCCGGGGAGGAGACGATCACCCTGCCGGACGACACGCGTTATGACGACGTGGGCCCGGCGCTGCAGAGCCTGATGCTGAATTACCCGGAGCTGTTCCACCTGGGGCGCACCTATACCATCACCTACTGGCAGAATGAGCCGGATGTGGCCGTGTCTGTCAGGCCCAGCTACCGCATGGACGCCCGGACGGCGGAAGATCTCCGCCAGCAGCTGTATGAGGCGGCGCTGTATCTCGTTGCGCAGGACGGCACCGCCGTAGGCCTGCACGATGCGCTGCTGCAGCGGGTCACCTACGGCGGCGCGGATGATATGCGCCATACCGCTGTGGGCGCGCTGCTTTACGGTACCGCCACCTGCGAGGGCTATGCTCAGGCGCTTTCGCTCCTTTACCGCATGGCGGGCATTCCCTGCGGCGTCATCACCGGTACGGCGGTCTCCGGCTTTACCGGGCAGACGGAGAGCCATTCCTGGAATGTGATGAATCTGGGCGGCTTTTCCCTGATCGACGCCACCTGGAACGACCAGGAGGGCGCGGGGCTCAACACCTACTGGTACTTCGGCCTGTCCACGCAGCAGATGGCGGCGGATCACACCCCTGACCGGGACATGGAGGTGCCCGCCTGCACCGAGCATGCCGGATGGCACCTGCGCATGGGCCGCTGTGCGCAGACGCAGGAGGACGTATTCCGGGCCCTGCAGGCGCTGGTGGTCAATGGTACGCCCCTGAACCTGCGCATCACCGACGCGGCCCTGTACCGGGAGATATCCGGGGACATCGGCGCCCTGCTGGACGCCTATAACACCTGGGCGCCGGAAAAATGCGGCTTCTATGGCCGCTACAGCTATCTTCTGGGCGACGCACAGCAGTGCATCATCATCCGCTGGACGGAGTGAGGGGCGGCTGCGGCCGGAGTCAACAAGACCTGCCCGAGTAAAGGCTGACGGGGGCGGGTCTTTCCCGTTTTGGGGTCGCACAGCCAATGGGGGCAACCGCTGCCACGGCGTCTGGTCACAGATGAAGCTTCTGCTTGCAACGCAGGAGCATCTGTGCTATAATAAATTGGTTTACCCTGCGACGGATACCGCGGGCAGGCTGCTGTGTGGATCAGCCATGCGAAAGACGTCCGCCACGAAGCGGATGATACAGGATATAGCCGATATTTCCGAATGCTGAAAGGAGAAACCCAACTGTGTTTGACTGGCTGAAAAAGCTGCTGGGAGGCGGCAGCGAGGCTGAGGTGAAGAAGCTCAGCAAAACCATTGACGCCGTGGAGGCGCTGGAGGAGGAATACAAGCAGCTCACCGACGAGCAGCTCCGCGCCAAGACCGAGGAATTCCGCGCACGTCTTGCCAAGGGCGAAACGGAGGACGATATCCTCCCCGAGGCCTTCGCCACCGTCCGCGAGGCGGCCTGGCGCGTGCTGGGC
Source organism: Clostridia bacterium (assembly GCA_017516305.1). Classification (GTDB taxonomy): domain Bacteria; phylum Bacillota; class Clostridia; order Christensenellales; family Aristaeellaceae; genus UBA11524. The sequence goes on from JAFXDB010000084.1 coordinate 10,750, forward strand.
ATGCGGCACTACCGCGTGCAGCTCATCGGCGGCATGGTGCTGCATCAGGGGCGCATCGCCGAGATGCGCACCGGCGAGGGCAAGACCCTGGTGGCCACCCTCCCGGCCTACCTCAACGCCCTGTCCGGCAAGGGCGTGCATGTCGTCACCGTCAACGATTATCTGGCCCGCCGCGACAGCGAGTGGATGGGCAAGGTACACCGCTTCCTGGGCCTGACGGTGGGCCTGATCGTCAGCGACATGGAGCCCGCTGACCGCCGCGCCGCCTATGCCTGCGACGTGACCTACGGCACCAACAACGAGCTGGGCTTCGACTACCTGCGCGACAACATGGTCAACCGTCAGGAGCGCCTGGTGCAGCGCGGCCACCACTTCGCCATCGTGGACGAGGTGGACTCCATCCTCATCGACGAGGCTCGCACGCCCCTGATCATCTCCGGCCAGGGCGACAAGTCCACCGACCTGTACGAGAAGGCGGACGCGGTGGTCAAGGGCCTGAAGCGCGATGAACACTTCACCATCGAGGAGAAGAAGAAGGCCATCGTCCTCACCGACGAGGGCGCCCAGCGCGTCGAAAAGGCCTTCCACATCGACAACATCAACGATGCGGAGAATGCCGAACTGAACCACCACATCCAGAGCGCCCTGCGCGCCAACTTCATCATGAAGCGTGACGTGGATTATGTGGTTCAAAATGGCCAGGTCGTCATCGTGGACGAGTTCACCGGCCGCCTGATGATCGGCCGCCGCTACTCCGACGGTCTGCATCAGGCCATCGAGGCCAAGGAGCATGTGAA
>JAFXDB010000085.1 GCA_017516305.1 Clostridia bacterium
AATGCCGCGTCTGTCCGTGTACCGCAGCAGCAAGCACATTCAGGTCCAGCTGATCGACGACATCGCCGGCAAGACCCTGTGCGCTGCTTCCACCCTGGAGAAGGGCATTCAGGATCAGCTGAATGAGCTGGACAAGAAGGGCGCTGCCAAGCTGGTCGGCAAGCTCATCGCTGAGCGTGCCCAGGCCGCTGGCTACAAGAAGGTTGTCTTCGACCGCGGCGGCTATGTGTACACTGGCCGCGTGGCTGAGGTCGCCAATGGCGCCCGCGAAGCCGGCCTGGAATTCTAAGAAGGAGGTAGCAACGGAAATGCAACGCTTCGAAAAGAAGAGCGAGTTCACCGAGCGCCTCGTAGCCGTAAATCGCGTTTCCAAGACCGTTAAGGGCGGCCGCAATATGCGGTTCTCTGCCCTGGTCGTGGTCGGCGATGAGAAGGGCCGCGTTGGTGTCGGTATGGGCAAGGCCACTGAGATCCCTGAAGCGATCCGCAAGGCCAATGAAGATGCCAAGAAGCATATGGTGACTGTGCCCCTGTGCGGCACCACCATCCCCCATGACGCCGTGGGCTACTACTCCACTGCCAAGTGCGTGCTGCTGCCTGCCCCCGAAGGTACCGGCGTTATCGCCGGCGGCGCTGCCCGTGCGGTGCTGGAGCTGGCTGGCGTGAAGGACATCCGCACGAAGTCCTTCGGCACCAACAACCCCATCAACATGGTCAAGGCGACCATCGAGGCTCTCCGTCAGCTGCGCAGCGCTGAGGAGGTTGCCAAGATGCGCGGCAAGACTGTCGAAGAGCTGCTGGGCTAAGGAGGTAGAGAGATTATGCTGAAGGTTACTCTGATCAAGTCTCCCATCGCCTCTCTGCCCAAGCACAAGGCGACTGTGGCTGCTCTGGGCTTCCGTAAGGTCGGCCAGACCCTCATTAAGCCCGACAACGCTGCCATCCGCGGCCAGATCTTCGCTGTGAAGCACATGCTGAAGGTCGAAGAAGTCAACGAGTAATAAGGAGGAAACCCCGAATGAAACTGCACGAGCTGCATCCCGCCGAGGGTTCCACCACCGCTGCCAAGCGTCTTGGCCGCGGCGTTGGCTCCGGCCTGGGCAAGACTGCCGGCAAGGGTCACAAGGGTGCTAAGGCCCGCTCCGGCGGCGGCAAGCGCCCCGGCTTCGAGGGCGGCCAGATGCCCCTGTACCGTCGCGTTCCGAAGAAGGGCTTCACCAACATCTTCGGTACCGATTATGAAACCATCAATGTCGAGGCTCTGGAGGCTTTCGAGGACGGCACCGTCGTCACCGCTGAGCTCCTGCTGGAGGCCGGCATCATCCACCACTCCAAGGACGGCCTGAAGGTGCTGGGCAACGGCGATCTGACCAAGAAGCTGACCGTCAAGGCTGCCAAGTTCACCGAGTCTGCAAAGGCGAAGATTGAGGCCGTCGGCGGTTCCGCCGAGGTGGTCTGATATGTTCCAGAGCATTCGTAAGATTTGGAAGATTGAGGATCTCCGCAAGAAGGTCATCTTCACCTTCGGTATGCTGCTGCTGTACAGCCTGGTCGGTCAGATCTACGCTCCCGGCATCAACATCGAGATCGTGAAGGCGATCACCGAGTCCCAGGGCGTCAGCCCCCTGCTGGGCATGATGAACATGATGACCGGTGGCGCCACCGGCCAGATGACCATCATGGCCATGGGCATCAGCCCCTACATCAACGCGTCCATTATCATGCAGCTGCTGTGCATCGCGATTCCTTACCTGGAGCGCGTGCAGCAGGAGCCCGATGGCCGCGAGAAGATCTCCCGCTGGACCCGTTACCTGACGGTTGTGCTGGCTGCCATCCAGGCCATCGGCCTGTCCAATGCCACCCTGTACAACGGCATGGTTTCCGTGGTGCATGAGGGCTGGTGGAACAACCTGTTCATCGGCGTTTCCATGGCCGGCGGCTCTGCTCTGGCTATGTGGATCGGCGAGAAGATCACCGATAAGGGTATCGGCAACGGTATCTCCCTGCTGATCTTCGTCGGCATTGCCGGCAACCTGATCGGCGGCCTGGGCACCTCCCTGCTCAACCTGTTCACCGGCTTTACGGTGATCGGTCTGGTGAAGCTGCTGGTGTTCGTGCTGGCCGTGCTGATCATCATCGTCTGCGTCACCTTTGTTGACCTGGGCGAGCGCCGCGTGCCCCTGCAGATCTCCAAGCAGGTCCGTGGTCGCCGCACCTACGGCGGTCAGAACACCCATCTGGGTCTGAAGATCGTCTCCGTGGGCGTGCTGCCTCTGATCTTTGCTTCCAGCTTCCTGTCCTTCCCGGGTATCATTTATCAGCTCACCGATTGGAAGTGGCTCGCTGGTGCTGCCAATGCCCTGAGCAGCCAGACCAATGTGTGGTACATCGTGATCTCCTCGGTGCTGATCGTCGCCTTCACCTTCTTCTACAGCTCTATCAGCTTTGATGCGAAGAAGCAGGCCCAGCAGCTCCAGGAGCAGGGTGCGACCATCCCCGGCAACCGCAGCAAGAACATCGAAGGTTACCTGCAGCGCACTGTGAACCGCCTCAACCTGTTTGCGGCGCTGTTCCTGGCGGTGCTGAACATCATCGGCTCTCTGCTGATGGGTTATGCCAACCCCGGCGTTGCCTTCGCCGCGTCTTCTGTGCTGATCGCCGTCTCCGTTTCTCTGGAGACCATCCGTACGATGGAGGGTGAGCTGTCCATCCGTGGCATCGAAACCTCCAAGGACAACGGCTTCATGTAATCCGAAAAAGGCCATGCACCGTCGTAAGTCCGCTTCTTCGGTGCATGGCTTTCCTTCATGATACGGAAATAGTGTTATGAAGGATACTTCCGACATAAGCTATACGACAGGAAGGAGCATCATCATGAATGTGATCTTTCTGGGCCCTCCCGGCGCGGGCAAGGGCACTCAGGCGCAGCGCATCTGCAACGCGCTGAATATTCCCCAGATTTCCACCGGTGATATCCTCCGCCGTGCCATGAAGGAGGAGACCCCCACCGGCCTGAAGGCCAAGTCCTTCATCGAGGCTGGTCTGCTGGTGCCAGACGAGGTCATCATTGACATCGTCCGCGAGCGCCTGGCGCAGGATGACTGCCAGAACGGCTACATCCTGGATGGCTTCCCCCGCACGGTTCCCCAGGCGGAGGCGCTGGAGACCATTGCCAAGATCGACGTCGTGGTGGATCTGGACGTGGCCGACGAGGAGCTGATTGCCCGGCTGTCCGGCCGCCGCGTCTGCCTGAACTGCGGCGCTACCTACCATGTGTCCCACCTGAATGGAGAGACCAAGTGCGCCAAGTGCGGCGAGGAGCTGATCCAGCGCAAGGATGACAGTGCAGAAACCGTGCTGGCCCGCCTGAATGTTTACCATGAGCAGACCGCTCCCCTGGTGGATTTCTACCAGAAGAAGGGCACCCTCAAGGTGATCGACGGCGCGCAGGATATGGACACCATCTTCGAGTCCATCCTGGCGGTCATGAAGGGCTAAGCCATGATCAGCTTGAAGAATCCGGATCAGATCGGCAAGATGCGCGTGGCAGGCGCGCTGCTTTACGAGGTGCTGCAGCAGGTTCGTGCGGCTGTGAAGCCGGGCGTGACCACCGCGCAGCTCAATGACCTCGCTGAGAAGCTCATCCGCCGCAACCACGCCATTCCGTCCTTTCTGAATTACGAGGGCTATCCTGCCAGCATCTGCGCATCGGTGGACGACGCGGTGGTGCACGGCATTCCCTCCAAGAAGCAGGTGCTGCGCGAGGGACAGATCATCTCCATCGACTGCGGCCTGATCCTGGATGGCTGGCAGGCGGATAGCGCCTTTACCGTGGGCGTCGGGGAGATCTCCGAGGCGGCACAGAAGCTGATTGACGTGACCGAACAGTGCTTCTGGCGCGCGGCACGTCAGGCCGTGGCGGGCAACCGCCTGGGCGACGTGGGCCATGCCTGCCAGGAGCTTGCCGAGGCCAATGGCTACGGCGTCATCCGTGACCTGACGGGCCACGGCATCGGCCGCGAGATGCACGAGGATCCGCCGGTGTACAATTTCGGCGTCCCCGGCAAGGGCCTGAAGATGCGCAAGGGCATGACCATCGCCATCGAGCCGATGATCTCCGCCGGTGACTGGCGCGTCACCTGCGATGCGGACAAGTGGAGCTACCGCACCCGCGACCGCAGCCTCTGCAGCCATTACGAGCACACCATTGCCATCAACGAGGGCGCGCTGCCTGAGATCCTGACCTATCCGGACTTCGTCTGGAAGGAGGAGGCATGATGGAACGCCTGACGATGGAACCCGGCCGCGTGGTGTTGTCCACGCAGGGCCGCGATGAAGGCAGGTACTTCATCGTCCTTGAGGTGATCGATGAGAACTTTGTGCTCATGGCCGACGGCCTGACGCGCAAGCTCGATCATCCCAAGAAGAAGAAGGTCAAGCACCTTCGTGCCAAGCCGATTCTGGTGAATGTGGACGGCGCAACGCTGCCCAACCGTCACTTGCAGGACAGTGACCTGCGCAGCGCCCTGGAGGCGCACGGCCTGGATGTGAATACGATCTCCGGCAAGACGGCTGTCAACGCCGGCAAAGTGGAAGAGGGGAGCGGCGCTCCCATGAACGAGGTCGGGCAGGTCCCGACAAAAAAGGAGGACTGACAATGTCCAAAAGCGATGTTATCGAGATGGAAGGTAAGGTCATTGAAGCCCTTCCGAACGCCATGTTCAAGGTCGAGCTGCCCAATGGCCATCAGGTGACGGCGGTCATCTCCGGCAAGATGCGCATGAACTTCATCCGCATTTACCCCGGCGACAAGGTGACCATTGAGCTGTCTCCCTACGACCTCAACCGCGGCCGTATCACCTGGCGCAGCAAGTCCTGACCGGCGGTGTATTGACAGACAAATGAGCCGATTCGCTGGCGCATATGTCTGTAACCGACAAAAAGTCGGGCATACCCCTTGACGGCTTGTGCGAAATGGTGTATAATATCAGATGCTGTGCAACAGCTATGCATCGAATCAATCCGGGTTCGGCGATTCGTCGCTGGCCCCGCTCAGACTCTACAACAGGAGGTAACAGAGCATGAAGGTTCGTCCGTCCGTGAAGCCCATCTGCGAGAAGTGCAAGATCATCCGCCGCAAGGGCAAGGTCATGGTGATCTGCGAGAATCCCAAGCACAAGCAGAAGC
>JAFXDB010000086.1 GCA_017516305.1 Clostridia bacterium
CAAGCAACCCTCCGCAACGTCGCCGCCCCGATATGCAGCCGCCTTTCCAACGCCTTGGGGGCAGGAGGGGGACGGGGGGAAATCGCTGTTCGATTTCCCCCAGCGCCTTTGCGCCGCTTTCGGCGGGCGAAAGCGGCTTCCTGCTTACATTGTTAGTCATTCCCTAAGAAAACGTGAAGAACCATTTATTTGGTGAACACATCCGGGTCGTAGCCGGGGTTCTCCGCCAGAGGCAGGGAAAAGAGCTGCGCGGCGGCGGCGGGGTAGGTCTTCGGGGTGGATTTGCGGATGGCCTTCAGGGCCTTCTCTGCCCCGGCAAAGCAGCAGCTGAGGTACTTCATGTGCTCCCGCATGCGGCTGTGGGCGGTGTCGGCGGGGTATTCCCGGGCGTATTCGTCCATCAGGGCGTCGTGGAAGCGTTGCAGCTCCTCGTGCGTGGCGGGGGCCCCGCCGTGCAGCTGCCGTCCCAGGGCCGGGTTGGCGATCAGGCCCCGGCCGATCATCATCGGCAGCCCCGGGTATTTTTCCTGCAGGGCCATACAGTCCTCCACAGAGAAGAGGTTGCCGTTGAACACCAGGGGCATGTTCACCTCTGCCGCCGCAAAAGCGAATGCGTCCGCATGCACGCTGCCCTTGTAGAATTCCTCGCGGGTGCGGGGGTGGATGGTCAGCTCCTTCACCGGGTACTGGCGGAAGATATCGAGGATGGCGGGCCATTCCGCCGGGTCATAGAAGCCGATGCGGGTCTTGATGGACACGGGCAGGGGGCTGGCGGAAAAGATGGCGTCCAGGAAGGAACGCAGCGCATCCGGGTCGCGCAGCATACCGGAGCCCCGGCCCTTGGCCGTGACGGTGCCGGAGGGGCAGCCGGTGTTCAGATTCACCTCGTCGTAGCCCAGGTCGGCCAGCTCGTTTGCGGCCCAGAGGAAAAGCTCCGCGTCCCGGGTCAGCAGCTGGGGGATGCAGGGGACGCCCGCGTTGTTTTCCGGGGCGATGTTGCGCAGGTCGCGGGTGGTGAAGACCCGGTGGATGCTGGGGGTGATGAAGGGGATATAGTATTTGTCCACGCCGCCGAAAAGACGGTGGTGGATGCGGCGATGCACCGCGTCGGTGACGCCCTCCATGGGGGCGAGGCGAATGTCCATGGGATGCCTCCGGGTGAATTCGAAATTCGGAATGCGGAATTCGGAATCTGGTATGGTGTGCTGTTTATCATACCATATCCGGCGCGGCGTTACAAGTGTAAATTGTGTGAGCGCGGACACAGAGGCGGCGCTGAGCGTGCAGTGGTAACAGCGGCATATTTGCCATCCGGGCGGTTCGGTCAGAAGCCTGCCCGGCTTTTTTCATTTCCTGGCAGGGATGTGCCGTCCCGTGTCGAATCCTTGCAGACGATAACAACCTCACAGGGGGTCTATTTATGAAGGATATGCAGAAAATCACCGTTGCTATCGCGGGCCTGGGTTCCCGCGGCCTGGATACCTATGCCCGGTGCCTGGAGAAGTATGCCGACCGGGCGGAACTGGTCGCCATTGCAGATATCCGGCCTGACCGCGTTGCCGTGGCGGCGGAGCGCTACAATATCCCGCAGGACAGGTGCTTTGACAGCGTCGAAACCCTGCTGAAGCAGCCGAAAATGGCGGATGTGCTGTTCATCTGCACGCCGGACGACGTCCACTACCGGCCCGCCATGGACGCGCTGCGCCTGGGCTATCACCTACTGCTGGAGAAGCCCGCGGCCCGCACGGTGCAGGAATGCCGCGACATTGCGGAGCTGGCGGAGGAGAAGGGCCTGCACGTCATCGTCTGCCATGTGCTGCGCTACACCGTTTTCTATCAGACCATTCGCGAGCTGCTGAAGGCCGGACGCATCGGTTCGGTGATGACTGTGGAGGCCATCGAGCGCGTGGCCTACTGGCACCAGGCGCACTCCTTTGTGCGCGGCAACTGGCATGTGTCCGCCCAGACCACGCCCATGATCCTGGCCAAGTGCTGCCACGACATGGACATGCTCCTGTGGCTGACGGGCAAGGAATGCCAGCGGGTGACCTCCTTCGGTCATCTGACCCATTTCACGGAGGAAAATGCCCCTGTGGGCGCGGCGGAGCGCTGCACCGACGGCTGCCCCCATGCCGATACCTGCCCCTACAACGCGGAGAAGTACTACCTGGGCATGTACGAGAAGCATGGCGACAGCTGGCCGGTCAACGTGGTGGCTCCCGAACCCACGAAGGAGAAGATCCTGGCTGCCCTGCGCGCCGGGGAGAACGAGGCCGGCTGCGATTACGGAAAGTGCGTCTACCGCATGAACAACGACGTGGTGGATCATCAGGTCGTCCTCCTGCAGCTGGAGGACGAGGTGACCGTGTCCTTCACCATGACGGCCTTCACGGCCACCGGCGGACGCTGCATCCGCCTGATGGGCACGAAGGGCGAGATTTATGCGGACATGGAGAAGAACACCATCCGCGTACAGGAATACGGCCAGGTGGGCGCAAAGCCTGCCGAGGAAATCGACGTGCGCAAGCTGACGGACGACTTCTCCGGTCACGGCGGCGGCGATGTGCGCATGGTGGCGGACTTCCTTGATCTCCTGGAGGGCAGGGGCATGAGCGAGGCGCTGACCACCATCAGCCGCAGCGTGGAGAGTCACTATGCGTGTCTGGCGGCGGAGGAGAGCCGATTGAACGGCGGACGGATGATCGTGCTGGACGAATTCGTGCAGAAGGGAAAGTAAGAGAAAATGTCGCAAATGACGGCGGCGCTGGGCTCAAAGCAGGAAAAGCGCGCGTTCTACCGCAACGCGCTGGCGATCATGCTGCCCATCGCGCTGCAGAATCTGATGGACACGGCTGTGGGCTCGGCGGACGTCGTCATGCTGTCCTACGTATCGCAGGAGGCGCTGAGCGCGTCCTCCCTGGCGGGTCAGGTGGCCTTCATCATGTCCAACCTGATCTACGGCCTGTCCTCCGCCTCGGCGGTGATGGCGGCGCAGTACTGGGGCAAGGGCGACAAAACGGCGGTGGAGCGCGTGCTGGGCATTGCCGTGCGCCTGGCGCTGCTGGTCAGCGTAGTGTTTGCGGCGGGGGCGGCCTTCTTCCCCGCGCAGATCATGCGCTTCTTCACCCCGGATCCGGCGCTGATCAAGCAGGGCGTGATCTACCTGCGGACGGTCAGCATCTCCTATGTGCTGGGCGCCTTTGCGCAGATCTACCTGAGCGTCATGCGGAGCGTGGAGCGGGTGATGGTGACGGCCATCATCCACGGCGGCGCGGTGGCGATGAACGTGGTGCTCAATGCCTGCTTCATCTTTGGCCTGGGCCCCTTCCCGCGGCTGGATATCATGGGTGTGGCGCTGGCCACCAGCATCACCCGCGCGGTGGAGGCGCTGATCTGCCTGGTGGACGGCGCGACCTGCCGCCGCATCCGCCTGCGGATGAAGTACCTGCTGGCCCGGGGCGGGCAGCTCCTGCGGGATTTTGTCGGCATGGCGATCCCGGCGGCGGCCAACGACATCGTCTGGGGCCTGGCCTTCAGCGTGTATGCGGTTATCCTGGGGCATCTCTCCAGCGATATGGTGGCGGCCAACTCCGTGGTGACGGTGGTGCGCAACCTGGGCACGGTCATGTGCTTCGGCACGGCCAATGCGGCGGGCATCGTCCTGGGCAAAACCCTGGGCGAGAACCGGCTGACGGAGGCGAAGACCTACGCGAAACGCTTCGTGGGCATGGCGGTGTGGACGGCTATCATCGGCGGCGCGGCCATCCTGCTGCTGCGTCCGGCGGTGATGGGCTTCATGCACCTGGCGGTGAAAGATGTGACGCCGAAGGCTGTGGAGTACCTGAACCTGATGCTCTACATCAATGCCTACTACATCATGGGGATCTCGCTGAACACCATGCTGATCTGCGGCATCTTCCGCTCCGGCGGCGATGTGCGCTACGGCCTCATCTGCGATGCGGTGTCCATGTGGGTGTACGCGGTGCCGGTGGGCCTGCTGTGCGCTTTTGCCCTGAAGCTGCCGCCCATGTGGGTGTACTTCATCCTCTGCCTGGATGAGTTTGTGAAGCTCCCGGTGAACTACTGGTATTACAGAAAGCAGAAGTGGGTGCGGAACATCACCCGCGAGGAAGCATAAAAGCGGAGGCCTCTCCCGGGGTGGGGGAGCCCTCCGCTGATTTTTCAGCCGGATGGCTTCAGTTCATTTCTCTGGCCATGAAGAGCACATGCCCGCAGTCGGTAAATCCATGCCTGCGGTAGAACCCGGCTGCGGGCGCAAACCGGTTGGTGGACAGGGTGATCCCGGCGAGGCTGTGCCGGCGGACGTAGTCCTCAGCAGTGTGCATCAGCGCGGAGCCGACGCCGCTGCCCTGCCGGTCAGGCCGGACAAACATCTCCTCGATGAAGACCTCCGAATTGTTCCACCAGATCTTCTCGTGGGCGAAGAGCGCGCCGATGACGTCGTCTTCCTCCACGGCGGCATAGCCGACGAAGGCGCGGTGCTGCATGGCGTCGGTCAGGTAGGCTTCGGCGGTTTCCTGCGTCCAGCGGCATTGCCACAGATCGTTGTTGTAAACCGCACAGAGAATCTGCGCACAGACGGGGAGATCGGCGGGGACGAGGGGACGGATGTACATGGGATCAGCTCCTTATGGGCGTTTCGGATGAGCCATTATAGCACACGTCCGGGCGTCTTGTAAATTTGTCCTTTGTAACCCTCTGTAAACTTATTGCCATCCATCGTGAGTTATGCTACAATGCTAACAGAGACGCCGTTTACCAAAGACGTTCGTCTGCACCCATCCGAAAACGATTTAGAAACCGGAGAATCCACGCACAGGAGGAAATCACCATGCAGTATGGCTATTTTAACGACGCGGCCCGTGAGTACGTCATCACCGACCCGCGTACCCCCATGGCCTGGGCGAATTACCTGGGCAGCCCCGAGTACGGCGCCATCGTGACGCAGAACGCCGGCGGCTACTCCTTCGTCAAGTCCGGCGCGCACGGCCGTATCCTGCGCTACTCCTTCAACCAGTTTGACGAGCCGGGCCGCTATGTCTATCTGCGTGACGATGAGGACGGCGACTACTGGTCTGCCTCCTGGCGTCCGGTGGAGAAGGACCTGAACGAGTATAAGACCATCACCCGCCACGGCACCTCCTATACGGAGATCGAGAGCGAGTACAAGGGCATCAGGTCCCAGGTGCTGTACTATGTGCCTATGAACGCCACCCATGAGGTCTGGCGCCTGAAGGTGACCAATACCTCCGACAAGGTGCGCACCATCTCCGCCATGTCCTACTGTGAGCTGACCACCGAATCCAACTACGAGCAGGATCTGGTCAACCTGCAGTACACCCAGTTCATCACCAACACCACCTTTGAGGGCGACTGCATCGTGCAGCACATCAACCAGTTCTGCGGCGTGAACGAGAAGGGCGAGAACTGGCGCGAGCGCGTGTTTGCCCTGGCCGGCGCGCCCGTGGCCAGCTACTGCGGCCGCCGCGAGAAGTTCACCGGCGTCAACCGCTTCCGCAACCCCGCTGCGGTGGAGAAGGGCGACCTGGGCAATGTCCTCAACTTCAATGGCAACCCCTGCGGCGCGTTGCATGCCCGCCTGACCCTGCAGCCCGGCGAGACGAAGACCATCGCCTTCCTCCTGATGCAGAAGGCCCCTTCCCTGGCCCGCCCCATCATTGACCGCTACGCCGATACCGAGGCCGTGGTCAATGCCGAGCTGGCCGAGCTGATCGCCTACTGGCACGGCAAGCTGGAGGGCCTGATGGTCAACACCCCCGACGCCAGCTTCAACACCATGATCAACACCTGGAACGCCTTCCAGTGCTTCACCACCTTCGTGTGGAGCCGCGCGGCGTCCCTGATCTACTGCGGCCAGCGCAACGGCCTGGGCTACCGCGACACCGTGCAGGATATCCAGGGCATCATCCACCTCGACCCCGAAATGGCCAAGGAGCGCCTGGTGTTCATGCTCTCCGCGCAGGTGCACCACGGCGGCGGTCTGCCCCTTGTAAAATTCAACCACAATGCCGGCCATGAGGACAAGCCCGAGGACGAGAGCTACGTCCGCGCCACCGGCCATCCCCATTACCGCGCCGACGACGCCCTATGGCTCTTCCCGACCGTGTACAAGTATGTCGCCGAAACCGGCAACAAGGACTTCCTGAACGAGGTCATCCCCTACGCTGACTTCGACGAGGGCACCGTGCTGGATCACCTCAAGCGCGCCATCGACTTCTCCATGAACCA
>JAFXDB010000087.1 GCA_017516305.1 Clostridia bacterium
GATGACTGCACCGGCAAGGACGGCGTGTTCGATCCCGGCGAGAACTCGGTTGGCCTGACCATCGAGGGTGTCGGCGATGTCAACCTGCGTAGGTCGATCTACTTCTTCGAGAAGATCAACGCCGCCGGCATCTACACCCACTATGTGTCTGCCAACCTGGATGACACCACGATGGAGGTCAAGAAGGCCAAGGCGTTCGGCAAGGGCCTGGAGGTCATCTGCCGCTACAAGGCTGTGGGCTCCTTCTACCGCCGCTACTCCGATTACTGCACCCTGGGCCAGGATCTGCCTGCCTACGTGGAGACCACCTTCAAGAACGACGAGAAGGGCGATCCGCTGGTCACCAAGGACGGCCTGGTGGATCTGGGCGTCATGACCGCCCAGCAGTATGATGACCTGAAGGCCATGACCCAGGCCTGCACCAAGATCGTTGCCGATGACCTGAAGGCGAAGGGCCTGGAGCTGTACGACATCAAGTTTGAGTTCGGCTATGACGCGGATGGCAAGGTCATGCTGATCGACGAGATTGCCTCCGGCAACATGCGCGTCTACAAGGACGGCGAGTACGTCGATCCCATGACGCTGAACAAGCTGTTCTTTGCCTGATTTCCTGACAAAGAAAGAGGAGCGGTACCTGCGAGGGTATCGCTCCTTTTGTATTGGCGGACGGGAATCAGCGGCGTCCGCCGGGCTTGCGCCTGCTTTGGGCGTCCTGAGAACGGCTGGTGCTGAAGTCGCGCAGGGCGTTCCTGTCGGAATTGCCGCGGGGGCCCATGGCGTCACGGACGGATTTGGCCTGACCGGGACGGTTGGGGGCAGGATGGCTGGGCGCGGGACGGGCAGGCGCGGGACGGTTTGAGATGTTGTTCAGCGCATTGCGGACGGATTTCAAGCTGCCGGGCTGCACGTTGGCTTCGGGACGTACCGGGGGACGATGGTGCGGCTGGGTGTGCAGCGGGCGGGGCGGCTCTGTGTGCAGGGTGCGATCCTGCCTGCGGGTGGGGTGCGAGGTGGGATGCGCGGTGGGGGTGTGCTGCAGCAGATTGGACATGGTGCGGAGGCCGGAGGTGCTGCGGGTGGCTTTGCCGGTGACGGCGGAAGCGCCCAGCAGTGCGCCCAGGCCGCCCAGAACGGTGCCGATGCCGGATACACCGCTTTCTTCCTGCTGCGCGGCGATGGCGGCAGGCTCGGCGACGCACCAGTCTGCTGGTGCTGCGTCACCGGTATACTGGTGATACACCTGATTGTGGAAATCCACCAGGAAGCGGGCCAGGCGGGATTCCTTTTCGCTCTTGACCGCGATGACGATAGAGGAGCCGATGCGCAGCTCGCCGTCCTGGCCGTCCTCCTCATCGGTGCAGGCAATGGCGCCGGTGATGAAGGTTTTCCAGGAGAGCTTGCCGGCGCTGCTGTCACACTGGTAGTACAGGCCGGTGTCGGTCAGGGCCATGCCGTCGGAGAAGGCAACGAAAAGAATGGTGTGGTCGTAGAGGAAATACATCTGCTCGCCATCGGGGATGGACAGGGCGATGCGGGCGGAGGAAGCGCCGTGGATGGGGTCGCCGAAGCAGTCTGCATCGATGCCGGACAGGTTCTGGCTCTGTCCCATCTCGCGCAGGGTGGCAAGCGCCAGGGCAGCAATATCGGGCTTGACGTCGGCGGTGGCCTGGGCGGCGGCCTCGGCGTTGTAATGGGGGTTGGCAACGGTGGTGCCGCAGTATTCACAGGTCAGGAAGGCGGCGGTGGTGCTGGGGACAAGAGGGGCACAGCAGCCTGCGCAGGTCATTTTCTGCATAAGAACAGCTCCTTTTGCGATTGGAAGTGCATTGTGTCTGCTTATAGTGTATCACAGCTTTTCGTGCGCGGCAAGGGTTTTTCTTCTGCGGAATGTGTGGTATAATGGGGAAAAGGTGTAAAGAAGGAGGCGGAAAAATGCCGCTGCAAATCATTCGTGAGGACATCACGCGCATGGCGGTGGACGCCATTGTGGCTGCGGGGAGCGACGTCCCCGGAACGCCGCGCCCTACCGGCGGGGTGAATGGCAGCATTCACCGTGCGGCGGGGCCGGGCCTGCTGCAGGCGCTGCGGCAGCAGGGAGGGATCCGCTCCGGCCGGGCGACGCTGACCCCGGGCTTTGATCTGCCCTGTAAATATGTGATCCATACCGCCGGCCCCCGGTGGCAGGGAGGGACGCATGGAGAGGCGCAGCGCCTGGAGGAATGCTACCGCCATGCGCTGCAGATGGCGGCGGAACATGGGCTGACCTCCATTGCCTTCCCGCTGATCTCCACGGGAAAGTATGCCTACCCCAAGGCGGAGGCGTTGCAGGTGGCGGTGCGTACCATCCGTGCATTCCTGGAAGCGGAGGAGCTGGAGGTCTACCTGGTTGTGTATGACCGGGAGTCCTACCTGGCGGGAAGCGGGATGTACCACCATGTGCGGGCATTCGTGGATCAGCACTATGTGGACGAGCATTACAGCCGCCGCAACACCACGGAGGAATGCTGGGCCCGGAGCGAAGTGGATGCACAGCTTGCGGCGAAGACGGAGGTGGATGCACACCGGCCGTCGCCGCTGTTCAGAGCCGTTGAGAAAACGATGGCAGCGAAGCCGGACATGGAGACGCCTGCGCCTGCTGCCGCGGCGGGGACGCCGCCGGAACTGCTGCGCCGCCTGGATCAGCTGGACGAGGGTTTCCGGGAGATGCTCCTGCGGCTGATTGCGGAACGGGGCATGACGGACGCGATGTGCTACCATCGGGCAAACCTGGACAGGAAGCTGTTCAATAAGATTCTGAATGTGGCGCATTACAGGCCGAAAAAGCCCACGGTGACGGCGCTGTGTGTTGCCCTGCGGCTGGACTGGGCAAAGAGCTGCGAGCTGCTTTCCCGCGCGGGGTACAGCATGAGCCGTTCCAACCGGTTCGATGTGATCGTGGAGTACTTCATCACCCATGGCGAGTACGACCTGGACAGGATCAACTTTGTGTTGTTTGATTATGACCAGCCCCTGCTGGGCAGCAGTGAGAGGACGGTCTGATCGGGGGAGGATGGAGAAGCGGCGGTGCTTTGTCGCTTGTCAGGCGACCTTTCAGGCAGGCGGATGGTGTATCCTGATGGCGTCGGGTTGGAAATAACGACCGACAATCATCAAAAGGGAGGACATCATCCATGAAGAAGGGTTTGACGGAACTGGTATTTATTATTGACCGCAGCGGCTCCATGTCAGGGCTGGAGGCGGACACCATCGGCGGCTTCAATGGCCTGATCGACAAGCAGAAGGCCGAGCCGGGCGAGGCGTATGTGTCCACGGTGCTGTTCAGCTCTGACAGCAAGGTGGTGCATGACCGCGTTCCCCTGCAGCAGGTGGCGCCCATGACCCGCCGGGATTACTGTCCCATGGGCTGCACGGCGCTGCTGGACGCGGTGGGCGACGCCATCCACCACATTGGCAACATCCACAAATATGCCCGCAGGGAGGATGTGCCGGAGCATACCCTGGTGGTCATCACCACCGACGGGATGGAAAACGCCAGCCGCCGCCGCAGCCTGGAGGAGGTCAGGCGCATGATCGAACGCCAGAAGAGCCGGTACGGCTGGGAATTCATTTTCCTGGGCGCGAATATTGATGCGGTCGCCACGGCGGCGGATATGGGCATCGGGGCTGACCGGGCGGCGCAGTACCACTGTGACAGCGAGGGCACCCGCGCCAATTTTGCCGCGCTGGACAGGGCGGTGCAATGCATGCGCGCCTCCGCGCCCATTGCGGCGGACTGGAAGGCATCCATCGACGAGGATTACAGCCGCCGCCGCTGAGGGATGCGGTCAGAAAGCAATAAAACCCGCCCGGAGGATCAGACGTCCTCCGGGCGGGTTTCGGTTGGCCGATGATTACTCGGCGGTGTTGGTGAAGCAGTAGAAGTACTCGCACTCCTGGCCCTCGGTGCTGTCGTACTCGTACCAGACCAGCTGGCCGTCGTCGTACAGCAGGAACATCATGCTGGTGCCGTCGGGCTCGCCGTTGTCATCCAGGAAGGATGCCCACATGATGGTGCCCAGGCCGTCGGCCTCCTCGGTCTCGCAGATGGCGTTGAAGGTCATGGCGCCGCTGGTGGTGACCATCTCGATCACCGCGTCGGTGCCGGTGATGACCACGGTCATTTCCGCACCCAGCGCCTCCACGCTGTAGACGCCGTAGGTGGTTTCCTCATGCTCCAGCACCCAGTTGCCGGCGAAGTTCTCCATGGTCTGGCCGGCCAGGATCTCGGCATACTCGCCCTCGGCGGCGGGCGTCAGGATCATTTCGATGCCCTCGGAGGCCATCACCAGCGCGCCGTCGCGGTAGGTGACGGTATCGGTGGTGCCGGAAGCGTCGGTCAGGGCGACGCCGCCTTCAACGGCGGCCCAGGTGCCGGTCTCGGTTACGCCCAAGGTGCTCAGGGTGCAGGTGCCGTCCTCATTCAGGACGATGGCCATGTCCATGCCCAGGGTGGCGGGGTCCATCACCAGCTCGCCGCTGCGGATCTCCGTCAGCGTCCAGGCGCCCACATAGTTCACTTCCTCGGCCATCGCGCCAAGGCACAGGGTCACCGCCAGCACCAGGGCCAGCAGCAGGGCAGAAAGCTTCTTCATTTGAGTTCCTCCTGATAATGCCGCGTTATGCGGTTGATGCACATTCCTGCCAGCAAGCAGGTTTGCATCCATTATAACGGATGACAATGCCGGATTGCAACCCTTCCGGAGGTTTTTTACAATTTATTAAGAGAAGTCCGGCGTAAGGATTGCTTGTAAAGCTAACAATAAGTTACGGTTAATGTCGTGCGTGGTCGGAAATTTGCCGTTCAAGCCGAATAAAATGATGGACAACGCTTGACAAGGTGGATACAGTCACGCTATAATAGTGTCGAACCTAATCGTTAAGCTTACATGCGCCTGTGTGAATCTACCGAAATAGCATCGGAGGGCGCGGGTTTACAGGCTAACAAATAGTTAACGGAAAGATGCTGTATGGAGGAGAATGAACCATGGGGCTGAAGGCGGAGATGAAAGCGCACCTGACGGGGAAGATCCTGCCCTTCTGGCAGAGGCTGACCGATTGGGAACGCGGCGGCTGGTATGGCTATGTGGACTATGACCTGAACGTGTTGAAGGACGCCCACAAGGGCTGCATCCTCAACAGCCGCGTGCTGTGGACCTTCGCCACGGCTGCCCGGGTGCTGGGGGATGCAGAGTACCTGCGTTATGCCCGGCATGCGCTGGACTTCATGTCCCGCTTTGAGGACAAGGAGCGCGGCGGTGTGTACTGGTCGGTGACGGCGCAGGGCGAGCCGCTGGACAGGACGAAGCACACCTACTGTCAGGCCTTTGCCATCTACGGCCTGGCGGCGTACATGCGGGCGGCGGGTCCGGAGGACGCGCTGTATGGCATGGCGAAGGAGAAGGCGCTGCGCCTCTTTGACGTCATTGAGAACGACTGCTCTGACGAGGGCGGCTACGGCGAGGCCTTTGAGCCGGACTACACCCCCGTGGGCAACGAAAAGCTCTCCGACAACCCCAAGCTGATGGAGCGCGGCGAGGTGGCCCAGCGGACGATGAATACCCTCCTGCATGTGCTGGAGGCCTATGCGGAGCTCTACCGCGCCTTCCCCGACGAGCGGGTGCGCCTGGCGGGCGCCAGGTGTCTGGAACGGTTCCTGAAGGTGATGTACAACGCGCCGGCCCGTCGGCTGGAGGTGTTCTACGACAGGGACTA
>JAFXDB010000088.1 GCA_017516305.1 Clostridia bacterium
CCATCGTCCCTGGCAAGGTGCCCACGATGCGCTGCTGTGTGTATAAGGAGCGTGCCATCCTCGGCGAGCGCGTGAAGCTGGCCATGGGCGGCGACAAAAACAACCCCAACATCATTGAGGTCATTGACATCGCCTGCGATGAGTGCCCTGCCGCCGGTTATGAGGTGACGGGCTCTTGCCGCGGCTGTCTGGCGAACCGCTGTGAGGACGTGTGCAAGCGCAAGGCCATCTCCTTTGACCACAACCATGTGGCGCACATCGACAAGACCAAGTGCGTCGAGTGCGGCCAGTGCGCCAAGGTCTGCCCCTTTGGCGCCATCGTCAACCGCAAGCGTCCCTGCCAGAATGCCTGCAAGATCAAGGCCATCGACATCCGTGAAGACGGCGCGGCCCAGATCAACGACGAGAAGTGCATCCAGTGCGGCGCCTGCGTGTACCAGTGCCCCTTCGGCGCCATCAGCGACAAGAGCTTCATCATGGACGTGATCAACATGATCCGTGAGAGCGAGGGAAACAAGAATTACAAGGTCTACGCCATCGTGGCCCCGGCCTTCTCCAGCCAGTTCAGCCATGCCAAGGTCGGCCAGGCCATCACCGGCATGAAGCAGCTGGGCTTCCACACCGTCATTGAAGCGGCCCTGGGTGCTGACCTGGTGGCCATGACCGAGAGCCAGGAGCTGGTGGAGGCGGTGGCTGAGCGCGGCGTGATGACCTCCTCCTGCTGCCCCGCCTTCGTGCGCTATATCAAGACGGCCTTCCCGGAGCTGACGCCCTTTGTGAGCCGCAACCTGAGCCCCATGGCGGCGCTGGCCAAGTACATCAAGTCCACCGACGCGACGGCCAAGGTCGTCTTCATTGGCCCCTGCACGGCCAAGAAGGCCGAGCGCCAGCTGGATACCGTGAAGGACTACGTGGACGCGGTGATGACCTTCGAGGAGCTGCAGGCACTGTTTGACTCCAAGGACATGGAGATCAGCGAGCTGCCGGAGGACGTGCTGGACAACGCGTCCTACTTCGGCCGCATCTTCGCCCGCGTGGGCGGCCTGTCCGAGGCAGTCGCGCAGGCGCTGAAGGAGCAGAACATCGACTTCGAGGCCAAGCCCGTGGTGTGCAGCGGCATCGAGGAGTGCCGCATGGCCCTGCTGAAGCTGTCGAAGAACCCCAAGATCCTGGGCGGCAACTTCATCGAGGGCATGGCCTGTCTGGGCGGCTGCATCAACGGCGCGGGCTGCCTGACCCACGGCGAGAAGAACGCCTCTGCGGTGGACAAGTATGGCCGCGAGGCGGTGGAGAAGTCCATCAGCGATGCGGTGTCGATGCTGCAGTAAGCTGTAAAAGCGCATAAGAAAGAGCCGACATGCCTGCTCAACGGGCATGTCGGCTCTTGAATTATGTGAAGATGTATTGCCCCAGGCGGGTGACGGCGCTCTGCATCAGATATCCGCCCCTTTGCAGCGCGGTGATGCGCTTCACCTTCGGCAGTCCCTCAATGGCGAGGTAGCTGTCCACGATGGCGGAGGCGTCGGCAGGGAGCGCGTCCCCGTACATGTCGCGGAAGGCGCGGGCCTGCTGATAGGTGAGCCGGATGCGCTCTCTTGCGCGTTCCGGCATGCGTAGGGCATCCAGACCCCGGCGGAGCAGGCTGTGCCGGCTGGCGCCCAGTACATTGCTTCCGTGCTGGCGGTAATCCACCAGGGGCGCGTCCACGAAGACGATGCGCCCGAAGGCTGCGGCTGTCAGTGCGATGAACCAGTCGTGCATGAAAACGACCTCCGGCTGCATGTGCTCCGCCACCAGGCGGCGCAGGGCGGCGTTCATGAGGCACGCGCAGCCGGTGACGTTGTTCTGCACCAGCAGCGGCGCGAGGGTGTTGGCGGCCGCGTCCCAACCCTGATGGAGGAAGAAGGAGCCGTGCAGGACGCTGCCGTCCGCCGAAACCAGGCGGCAGTCATGATGGACGAGAAGGGGCGTGTCCGCGCCATATTGCGCTTCGGCGGCCTGCATGGCGGCCATGCAGCGCTGCAGCTTGTCCGGGCGCCAGAGGTCGTCCTGGTCGCACAGGGCGGAGTAAGGGGCGTCGTCCTGGCGCAGGAGGCTGAGGAAGTTGGCTTTTGCGCCCAGATGCATGCCCTGCTCGGCGGCGGGGATGAAGCGGTCATCCTGGGCGGAGACGGTGGCAAGGAGTTCTGCGGTGCTGTCGGCAGAGCCGTCGTCCTGCCAGAGCACGCGGAAGCGGCCCTCCGTCTGCGCCTGCAGGGAGGCAAGCTGCTGTGGGAGATACGCCGCGCCGTTATAGGCGGCCAGCAGCACGCTTACCATTCAAGCCCCCACTTGGCGAAGTATTTCACCGTGCTGGCCAGGTGATGTCCGGCGTTGACGAGGTTATGGGCGCTGCTGCGCGTCCAGTCGTGGGTGATGAAGAACTGCGGGTGATAGACGATGTTGCCCACGCGCAGCACCTTGCGGGAGAGGTCGCTGTCCTCATGGTAGAGGAAGTAGCGGGGGTCGAAGCCGTTGACCTGCCGCAGAACGGAGGTGCGGATCATCATGAAGCAGCCGGGGGCAAAGAAGACGCTGGTGGGCTGCTCCAGGTTCAGGTCACGCAGGGTGTATTCGCTGCGCCAGGCCTTGAAGGGGCCGGGGAGGCCCTCCAGCCGTCCGCCGAGGAGGTAGCGCACCGACGGCGTACGCTTGGGCAGGAACTGCTCCTTGCCGTCGGGGAAGAACACACGGGGGGTGAGGATGGCGCAGTCCCGGTTCAGCTCCATGTACTGCACCATTTTGCCCAGCAGGTCGCTGCTGAAGGTGACGTCGGGGTTGCAGATGACGTGGTACTTGCTCGTCAGGTAGGGGAGGACAAGGTTATTGGCGCGGCCATAGCCGATGTTCTTGGGCTGCGCGATGTACTTCAGCCCCGGGCACTGCCAACGAAGGCGGTACATGGTGCTGTCCCCCGGGGAATTGTCCACCACGTACAATTCCAGCGGAACGTCGCTGTCCTGAAAGGAACGGACAGTCAGCGCAGCCTTCGGGCCGGAATTGTACAGCACGATACAGGCGGACAGGGTCGGTTCGATATACATGGCGGGCCTCCTCCCGGTGGGTGTAGCTTCTCATGTTCCCATTGTACCCCTATTTCCCTGTTTTGTCTATAAAGGTGTGGAAATTTCCGTGTAAAAATGCTATACTGATATACAGCGGGGCTTTTTCCCGGAGGCAGGAGCCCTCCGGAGGTGAAAAGAACCCGGTTTCCCGGAATATGAGCAATGTCAACATGAAAGGAATCATCCCCATGGCAAAGTTTGCTGTTTATATCGACCTGGAAAATTGCGGCGCGAAGGTGGAAACCCTTCAAAGCGTGCTGGAAAAGGTCAAGATCCGCGGCGATATCCTGCTGGGCATGGTCTACGGCTATACCGACCGCTTTTCAGCCCTGAAGGAGACGCTTCTGTCCAACACCTTCACCGTGGTACCCAGCCTGCGCTACGGCATTGCGCAGAAGAACAACGCCGACATCCAGCTGGTCATCGACGCCCTTTCGGTGGCATATTCAAACCCGCTGATCGACTCCTTCTGCATCGTCTCCGGCGACAGCGATTATGTGCCCCTGGTGGGTAAGCTGAAGTCGATGGGCAAGTTCGTACTGGGCATCAGCCGCTCCGAGGCCGCCAGCAATGTCTTTATCAACGCCTGCAACGAGTTCCAGTTCCTGGAGGGCATGAGCCGCAAGGCTGCCGCGCCTGTCCGCGCCAAGAAGCAGCGCGCCTCCGCTGCCGTGACCGAGGAATCCGCCGACGAGGCCGAGCTGAACAAGCTCATCGTCTCCATCATCGACGAGGCCTCCGGTATGGACGAGATGTACGCCTCGGAGGTCAAGGGCGTGCTGACCCGTCTGCGCCCGGACTTCAACGAGAAGAGCTACGGCTGCGCGTCCTTCTTCAAGCTCCTGACCCGCCTGGCTGCCCGCTTCGGCGATATCCACGTCACCAACGACAACTTCAACGTCATGGTCAGCCTCAGCGGCGGCGATGGCGCGGAAGCCCAGCCCCAGCTGACCCGCGAGAACTGGCGCGAGGCCTTTGCCGCCCAGCTTGCCGCCTACAAGGAGGGCGGCTTCGAGCGCGTCAACCCCTCCATCCTCAAGGCGGACATCATGACCACCTACCCCGGCTTCAACGAGCGGGCCATTGGCTTCAAGCGCTTCTCCGACGTGATGAAGCAGCTGGAGAAGGACGGCCTGGTTGTGGTCGAGATGGACGAGCAGAAGACGATGCTGATCAAGCTCCTGTAACGCACCGACTGACAAAGGAGAATAACATGAACGCCAACATCACCCGCGAGGCCGCCGTCATCGGCCTGAAGGAATACAACAAGGAGCCCTTCCACATCCAGCATGCGCTGACGGTGGAGGGCGTGATGCGCTGGTATGCCAACGAACTGGGCTACGGCGCGGATGCAGACTTCTGGGCCACCGTGGGCCTGCTGCACGATATCGACTTCGAGATGTGGCCCGAGGAGCACTGCACGGCCTGCATCCCGCTGCTGGAGAAGCTGGGCGCGTCCGCCGAGCTGGTGCATGCGGTGTGCTGCCACGCCTGGGGCATCTGCTCGGATGTGGAGCCCGTGCACGAGATGGAAAAGGTGCTTTTCGCAGCGGACGAGCTGACGGGCCTGATCGGTGCGGCGGCCCGCATGCGTCCGTCGAAGTCCACCACGGACATGGAGCTGTCCTCGCTGAAGAAGAAGTTCAAGGACAAGAAATTCGCCGCCGGCTGCAGCCGCGACACCATCCGCCAGGGCGCGGAGATGCTGGGCTGGGAGCTGGATACGCTGCTGGAAAGGACCATCCGTGCCATGGCAGCCAGCGAGGCCTGGATGCTGGCGGAGCTGGAAAAGCAGACTGCCGGTGCATGAAAAAACCGGGCTGAATCGTTGTGTTGAGTGACAAAGGAGGTGCAGCCGGATGAAATATCTGCGCAGGCTGATCTGGCACATCGCGTCCCGGCTGCTGATCATCACGGTCGTGCTGGGCATGATGGTCATCGGCTTCTACTACGCGATGAACATGAGCAACATGTACGTTGTCCTCAAGGACGGCATGGCCCGCCGTGCCCAGGTGGTGATGATGCAGGAGGACGTGAGCGAGCTGAACAAGTTCTTCCAGCAGAGCTTCCTGGCCCGCGACCAAGCAGTGCAGGACACCCTGAACGGCCTTTCGCCCTACCGGGATTACAATGTCCGCGGCATTGACCACCGGCTGGAAATGGGCTTCACCTGGGTCTGGCCCTGGGACACGACGGCGAAGGTCGTGATCGTCGAGCGCATTCCCCGCATCGACGGGCGCGTCAAGGGCAACAGGGCTGAGGACTACGTCTCTGTTTACGGCGACGACGCCATCTACCCGCCCCGCTGGGTCAGCGCCCGGTATCAGGTGCAGATGGTGAAGGAAAACGGACGATGGCACATCCGCAGCCTGCAGCTGCTGGAGGCGCTGCCGGATTGAAAAAGGGGTCTCTCCAAAGGCGGAGAGGCCCTTTTTGATGGGGAAAGCGGGCTCACAGGCCGCCGTTGTCCCCGTGAATGAACTGCATATTCGGGAATCGCTGGTGCATGCGCTCGTCCGGCCAGCGGCGGTCAAGGAGAACCTCGACGGCATTGCTGGCAGGGGAGGCCTCCACGGTGCGCTCCTGCCAGCGCAGGAGAGCGGCGCAGGTCAGCAGGAGGTTCGCGCACATGAACGCGCTCACAACCCGGCACAAGGTGCGCCGGTGCATCAGGTGCAGCCGGTTGAAGCCGCTGAGCAGCACCGGCAGGAGGATGTACATCAGCGCCATCCCGGCAATGCCCCACAGCAGGGTCATTTTCAGGCTGACGTAGCCGCCCAGGTTCAGCGCCTGCGCGGAGTAATCCCAGCTTCTGGTGCCGAAGATGATCTGCTGGAAGGCGCCCGCCAGAAGCTCCACTGTGCTGCCGGTGAGCGCAAACATGGCAAACTGCATCAGCGGCCCTTTATGCCGGATGCACAGGGCCACCAGGTACATCGCCACCGCGCCGAAGCCGTACAACACACAGAAGGGCCCCAGAGCGTGCCGACCCGGAAGCCCCAGCAGCCGTGATGCAGGAAATGATAGGTGCCCTCCAGTACGAAGCCCAGCAGGCTGCCTGCGACAAACAGCCACAGCAGCACGGGAAAGGACAGCTCCTTTTCCAGACGGCTGTCCTGCTGAAGACGATGATAACGTGCACGAAGCGCCGACATGATGATTCCTCCTTCCGATTCAGACGGAAATGCTGACGGAATCATCATATCGGCGCAGGATGAATTGGGTTGGAAGTCAGGGTCAAGCTTTGTTGAAGGTCGGAGGCTCAGTACCCCAGCGCCTCATTGACCAGCACCACATGGTAGGGGCGCTTGCCGGTGGGGTGCTCCTGGACGGTGACGACATTGCAGAAGCCGCCGGGGCATTCAGCCGGGTTGCACTTGCCGGTCTGCCCGCAGGGGAAGGGCAGGTTCAGGCGGCGGGCGTTGGGCGGGCAGGCCTCGCGCTTGATGCGGGCGATGGCCGTCGGAATGCCGCCGTCCACCAGCTTATTCACGCCCGCCACGGCAACGACCTGCTTTGGCCCGTGGATCATGGCGGCGACGCGGTTGCCCGTGCCGTCGATGTTGACAAGCTGACCCTCGGCGGTGACGGCGTTGGCGGAGCAGAGGTACAGGTCAGCCTCTCGGGCAGGGCCGAAGGCGGCGGGGCCCTCCTCCAGCCAGTGCCAGTGGACATCGCAGCCCAGGTCGCGGATGGCTTCGGCCAGGCCCAGCTCCCGGATGGTCATGCTGCCGCCAGCGCCCACGGACATGCCCGGCTGCACAAGGCTCAGGACGTGTTGGGCGGCCTCTGCACCGGTTTCGGCACAGTGGACGGTGAAGCCGCGCTTCTGCAGGGCGGCGGCGGTGGTGCGAATCAGGTCAGTCATGGTATTTCTCCTTTATGCGGTGTTCAACGGGGGAAAAGCGGGAAAAGCGGAAAAAACCGGTGCCCCAGCAGATGACGGCGAGGTATAAGACAAAAAACAGAAACAGGACGATCATGCGCCCGGGCAGCCGCGCAGCCTGTCCGGCAGCGTAGTCCTGCCAGGTGTAGGTGAAGGAGCCGTCCAGGGCGATCATTTCGATCACGCGATAGTAATCGCTGCCTTTGGCAGGATTGTACTTTTCGGCCAGGACGCGGAAGGTACGGCCGACCATGTCCGCTTCCAGCAGCCGGTCGGTTTCTTCATCCCGCCAGATGCGGAAGGGCAGGTTCATGCCGGCGTCGATGCGGTGCATTTCCAGCCCCTTGCGGACGTCTTGCACCGTGATGGTGAAGGCCTCGCCGACAGGCCCGGTGATGGGGCGGTTGTTGACCCAGGCGATGGCGATGACAAAAGCTGCGATGACGAGGTTCAGCACCAGCAGCACGAGGCGTTCGGAGGATCGGGGCTGCTTCTTCATGTTGCTGATCCTCCGGGGGCAGCGGATGCGGCGGCCCTGGCCCGGCGCTTTTCGGCCCAGATGAGCACGCCGCAGGCGAGGGCGTCCAGCCCGATGATGAGCGCCAGCCTCAGGGGCAGCTGCTCCACGCGGCGGGCCTCGCTCTGCTCGATGGT
Source organism: Clostridia bacterium (assembly GCA_017516305.1). Classification (GTDB taxonomy): domain Bacteria; phylum Bacillota; class Clostridia; order Christensenellales; family Aristaeellaceae; genus UBA11524. The sequence continues at coordinate 7,645 of JAFXDB010000088.1, forward strand.
CAGGTACTCGGTGTCGTCCGCGCCGGTGAGGGCGTAGACGTCGTAGTAATCGCTGCTGCGGCGCGAGGCGTGGTAATCCGCGACGACGGTGTATGTCTGCCCCAGGGCGGCGGGCTCCAGCAGGGCGTCATATGCCAGGCCCTTGGGCAGGCGGAAGCTGTCGCTCTGCCCGAAGTCCAGGCAGGTGACTCCGTTGGCGACATACACCCGCTCCAGCCGCAGGGTGTAAACCGTGCCGGACTCCGCCGTGATGGGCTGCCAGAAGCGCAGCGTCCCCCAGAGCGTCAACCCGATCAGCAGCAGGCATCCGGCCCAGGCGGGCAGCTTTATCTTGCCGGTCATGGTATCCTTCCTTTCGTAGCGTATTCTCAGAGTGGCGGCCCCTCTCAGTCAGCTGGCGCTGACAGCTCCCCCCAAGGGGTACCCTCTCAGTCAGCTGGCGCTGACAGCTCCCCCCAAGGGGGAGCCTATGGGTGTGGAACCGATGAATGTCCGGAAGGGAAGCGGCAACAGTGCCCACTAACCAAATTCCGAATTCCGAATTCTCACATTCGCCCCCAGGGCTTGTACTGCCCGCTGAGCATCAGCAGCGCAAAGAAGTACAGGCAGTTGTCGTAGTAGCGGCGCTTGCCCTTGCGCAGGGGCTCGTTCCAGAATCGGCGGAGCCACTCGTCGGCATGGGGGCTGTCGGAGGCGATGGAGGCCGCGGCGAACACCGCTGTCATGGCAACGGGGTGCATGGCGGGCTCTTCGACAGCGGTGCCGTCCAGCATGTAGGCCTTGAAGTCGGCCTGGGCGATGGGGGCGAAGAAGTTTTGTAGGTTGGTGACGACCTTCGCCGTGCCCTCGTCGCGGCCGTTCCAGAGGGTGTCCAGGGCGATGTTCAGCGCCACGCGGTAGGCGTCGGAGTAGTACTCGAAGGGCTTGCGGAACATCAGGCGCGTCGTGCCGTCGTACTCGGTGTACTCGGCGGACATGCCCGTTACCGGATGGGCGGAGGAGGCGATGAAGGCGCGGCTGGCGCGGGACGCCTCCTGCCAGAATGCCCGGTCGCAGGGGTCGGCATGGTCGGCAAAGAGCGCGTAGAAGTGGGGCAGATGATAGCTGGGATCGGTCCACCGCGTTTCGGGGACGAAGCGGATGTAGTGGTTCTCCGGGTCCCACATGGGCTGTCCGTCCGGCACCATCTCGTGCTGGTGGACGCAGTGGCGCAGGATGGTGCGGCCCTGCGCGGCGTAATCATACACGCCCTCGCGGCTGCCCCAGCGGGCGTCGGCCATGAACAGCGCCATGGCGAAGTACTCCTCGCCGTCGGGGGCGGGGCCTTCAAAGTTGTGCTTGCCGTCCAGCTGCACCGACCAGGCGAAGTAGCCCTCGTAGTGCCCGCTGGTGTGCAGCATGTACTTCACCGCAAAGGCCCACAGGCGGTCGAAGATGTCCTGCCGGTTCATCTGTACGGCCATCATCATGCCGTAGGACATACCCTCGGTGCGGGCGTCGATGTTACCGGTGTCCACCATGCAGGCGGTGCCGTCCTCCAGCTGGTGGTAGAAGTTCTCCTCCGGGTCGAAGAAGATGGTTTCAAACGTGTCGTTCAGCTTCTGCAGCGCGGCCTCGTCAGAGACGCCGATGCGGGCGAACTGGTTCGGATAATGCATAGGTACACCTCCATCATGTGCTGATGCATTGATTCGACACGGTGCGGCGAATCCCTGCCGATAGCGGGTGTTATATGAAATCTCCGTGCCGGAGGAACGGGCGTCACGGGGCACGAAAAGGGGGCCGCCTCTGGTGAAGCAGCCCCCGGGGTTCACCCATTGCCGTAGGGAGAGCCTTCGCTCTCAGGCCGGGGTTCGGGGATGTCGAAAACCTCGATCTCCGCGTCCATGCCGTTATCCAGGATGGTGGTGCGGTAGGAAGGCAGGTTTTCGTCGATGGAGGTGAAGGTCACGGTCATGCCGTCCACGGTCACCTGGTAGCAGTTTTCGTTCATGAACACGGTTTCGTCGTAGGAGAAGGCGTCGAAATCGCTCTTGACGGTCAGCTCCATGGCGATGCGCACCGGGCCGAATTCTTCCAATGCGGCGGGCATGTAGGCGCTGCGCAGGGTGAACATCTTCATGTCGTGGTCAAAGTCGGGGTTCTGGCAGACATACAGCTCCCGGTCAAGGATTTCGCCGGTCATGGCGTCCACCTCGTACAGGGTGTTGGCGGGGAAGGTGCTCACGCGGATCTTCCACACGGGGTGGGGCTCCGCGTCGATGAGCACCCAGGAGACGGCATCGTCGGAACGGGTGCCCAGGTCGCGGAGGATCACATCCACCGCATCCTCCAGGGACAGCTTGACGGTGGATGCATCGGGGTAATGGGCAGCGGCGAAGAGCTTTCCCTCAAAGGTGGTGGGGGCGGGCATGGCGGCCAGCAGCTGCTCAAATTCCACCCATACGGACTGCTCCCACCGGAGCGCGGAACCCTGCACATTGGACATGCGGCTGTGGAGGTTGTCGGCAGTGAGCGGCTCAAAGTAAGCATAGCTGATCTCTGCCGTGCCATCAGTGCTGACGGTGACGTAGGCGTTGCCGTATTCCACGGTTTTTGACACGAACATCACGGCAAAGAACTGTCCGCCGCCCACGGAGCGGATGTTGACGTCATAGAAGGCTTCATCCGCCAGCGGCGGGGTGCTGTCCGCATAGGTCTGCTGCAGAGCGGCAATGGCGCAGGACTTTGCGTCCGCCTCCGTCATGGAAGCGGCGCGGACGGCTTCGTAGGTCTCAAAGAGCATGTAGCGCGCCCAGCGGTGCGTGGTCTGTCCGAAGGTCATGCGGTGGCGGATGTTGCCGGTGGCGGCGTTAATCTCCCAGGAGCGGGTCTCCGCTTCGCCCTCGTCGTTCAGCAGCTGCAGCGTCACCTTCCAGATGCGGTTTTTTTCCTCTTCCTCTCCCTTGCCCTTGCCCAACAGGAGCATATCGGCAGAAATGTAGCCGTCCGCGCCTGCGTCCGCCATGGCGATGGCACAGGCTTCCTCGGCAGTGATGTCGCCTGTTGATGGCAGGAGGTAGGTGGTGGCCAGGTAGCCGTCGTATTCATCGTCCCAGGCAGCGGTATGGACGGCGCCGGGCAGCATCTGGCTGAAGGTGTACCAACCCTCCAGACCCCAGTGCTTCTGCGTGTGGGTGCGGTAGCCGTAGATGCTGTTGATGGCGTCCATCAGCTGGGTCTCGGAGTAGGTTTCCCAGCTTTGCGGCTGGCAGGTGCGTTCCACGACAGCGCAGTCATGGCTGAAATGGATGCTGTACTGCGCATCACTGAGGTTGCGCGGATGATAGGTGAAATACCAGCCGCCCTCATCGAAGTCCTCCACTACGCGGTAACGGGCGGGGTCGTCGATGGGTGCATCGGGGAATTCCTCCTTCAGCAGCGAACCGGCCAGGGCGCGGGCTTCTGCCGGGGGCAGCTCGCCCTCGCCGGGCAGACGGTTGTAATTCACGTCCCGGAAGCCGATCTCCACCATCATTTCGCCGTACCAGTGGCGTTCCTCTACGTCCCATTCGTAGTAGAGGCCGCCAAAGGCTGCGCGGCAGATGGCCATGATGGTCTCTTCCTCGTAGTATCCTTCGCCGCGCAGCAGGGCTTCGCGGATGTGGTCATCCTCAACGGTGATGCCGTTCTCCTCCGCCACGCGCAGCAGCGCCACAAGCTCCTCGTGGGAGTAAATATCGTTCACCCGCAGAGGGGCGTCGTTCTGCCGGGCTACGGGGATGGCCTGCTGCTCGATGATCTCCATGCCCGTCAGCAGCACGGCCGCCAGCGCCGTCAGGGACAGCAGCACCAGCACGATGCAGACCACCAGGCCTGCGGACAGTTTCTTCTTCATTGCGGGTTCTCCTTTCTGCTCCGCTGCGTGCTGCACGCGGGCGGCCAGGAAGGGATCGGGGGCAAGGGGCTCGCAGCGCCGGGCTACGGCCTGCTGCACCAGCTCCCGCATGCGGTTGTCATCCATGCTGCCCCTCCTCTCCCAGCGCGTCGCGCAGCTTCTCGCAGGCGGTCTTCAGCCGCCGGGACACCGAGGACGCATGGATGCCCAGCGCCCCGGCGATCTCCGGCATGGTCATGTTCTGGTCGTAATACAGGAGGACGACCTCCCTGTACTTTCCCGGCAGGCGCATGATGGCGTCCGCCAGGGTGTTGTCCGGCTCCTCCGACGCCGCCTCGGGCAGGTCATCGGGGGTGATGTAGCGGTTGAGGCGCGTGAACCATCCGCTGCGCTGCATGTCGCGGCAGACGTTGACGGCGATGCGCATCAGCCAGGTCTTTTCGCTGCATTCGCCGCGGAATTTCCCCAGCGCGCGGTATGCCCGGAGGAAGGCCTCCTGCACCGCGTCCTCCGCCAGGGTGCGGTCGCGCAGATTCATATAGCAAAGGTTGAGCAGCGGCTTCTGATACGTTTCCACCAGCTGCGTGAAGGTGACTTGCAGATCCGTTTCCGGGCCCGGAACGTTTTGCATGGTGCTTCTGCCTCCTTTCACCCATACAGACGGAGAAGGGGGTGGAAAATTTGCATCTCCGGGAGAAAAAAGGAAAAGAACGGGAGAAAACAGGGGAAAACGGGTTCTTTACTTGAGGGGACAGCTCCCGAGAAAACGTGAAGAAACAGAACGGCCCGGTTGACAACCCCCGTCATCCGGGCTACAATGAATGCATCACGACCAAGCACAAAGGAGCGACCGCCCTATGTCCGCCCAGCGCCGCATTTACCTTGACAACGCCGCCACCACGCCTCTGGCCCCCCAGGCGCTGGAGGCCATGCTGCCCTTCTTTACCCAGGAGTTCGGCAATGCCTCCGCCGTGCATACCTGGGGGCGCGAGGCCAAGCGGGCCATCGAGGCCGCCCGTCGCCAGGTGATGCGGGCCATCGGCGCGCAGCAGCCCCAGGAGATCCTTTTCACCTCCGGCGGCACCGAGAGCGACAACTGGGCCATCACCGGCACGGTCTTTGCCAAGGGGAAGCCGGAGGAATGCCACATCATCACCAGCGCCATTGAGCATCATGCAGTGTTGCACACTTGCCGGTGGCTGGAGAAGCTGGGATGCCGGGTGACCTATCTCCCGGTGGACGGATACGGCCGGGTGAACCCTGCCGATGTGGAGAAGGCCATTTGCCCGGAAACGGTGCTGGTCTCCGTCATGATGGCGAACAACGAGGTCGGCACGGTGCAGCCCATTGCGGAAATCGGTGAAATCTGCCGGGCCAGGAAGGTGCTGCTGCATACTGACGCCGTGCAGGCCGTCGGCGCGATCCCCGTGGATGTGAACGCCCTGCAGGTGGATTTGCTGTCCCTCTCAGCCCACAAGTTCCACGGCCCCAAGGGCGCGGGCGCGCTGTATGTCCGCCGGGGCGTGAAGCTGGCCAACCTCCTCAACGGCGGGGCCCAGGAGAGGGGCCTGCGCGCGGGTACGGAGAATGTTCCCGCCCTGGTGGGCATGGGCAAGGCTATCGAAATGGCGGCGGAAGACCAGGCAGACAACGCCGCCCGCATGACCGCCCTGCGCCAGCGGCTCATTGCCGCCGTGACGGCCCGGGTGGAGAACGTCCGCCTCAACGGCCATCCCACGGAGCGCCTGCCGGGTAATGTGAACCTGAGCTTCGACGGGGTGGAGGGCGAGGCGCTGCTGCTGCGCCTTGACCTGGCGGGCGTGGCGGGCTCCAGCGGGTCGGCCTGCACCTCCGGGGCACTGGATCCCAGCCATGTGCTGATGGCCCTGGGCCTCACCGAAGCCCAGGCCCAGGGCTCGCTGCGGCTGACGCTGGGCACGGACACCACGGAGGCCGACGTGGACGAGGCCGCCGACCGTCTGGCGCCCATCGTCGCCGACCTGCGGAAGCGGCGGTATTGAGTGCAATGCAAAAAGCCCCTTGGCGGGGGGCTTTTTTGCGTGATTCACTTGTGGGCGAGGTAGTAGTGGGTGATGGCCATCTGCGTCAGCATGGTGAGGTAGAGTGTGGCGGCGACGACCGCCATGAACAGCACAAGCACCAGCCAGACGGCAAAGGCGCCTGCTCATGCGTGTGGCTCCTTTAGTGCGGGGGTTACGAGAAAAGCTTCTCCAGCTCCTCGTACTTCTCATGGGTGATCAGCGCGTCCTGGGCGATGCCCTTCAGGCGCACCACATAGGTCCAGCGGCCGTAGGGGGTGATGTTGCTGATGAAGTTGAGGTTGATGATGTAGCTCTTGTGGCAGCGGAAGAACACGCTGGGGTCCAGGCGGCTTTCAGTTTCCGACAGGCTATCGCCGGTGACGTAGCGGCCCCCGTCCTGGGTGTAGATGACGGTGGAGCGATCCTCGCGCTGCACCAGAACGATGTCCTGCGTGCTGATGAAGGACACGCCCTCCTTGTGGTGGAGCATCAGGCGGGCGGCGGCCTTCTTCGCGGGTGCAGCGGGGACGGGCAGTTTCTCCTCGGCCTCGTCCTTATCGGGATTGAGGCGGTCGCGGGCGCGTTCCAGCGTCTGCAGCACCCGCTCCACCTTGAAGGGCTTGAGCAGGTAGTCGAACGCGTACACCTCAAAGGCGTCGCCCATGTACTGGTCGTGGGCGGTGGCGAAGATCATGATGATGGAGGGGTCCATGTCCTGGATGATGCGGGCGGCCTCCACGCCGGTCTTGCCGGGCATTTCCACGTCCAGGAAAACGATCTGCGGCCGCAGCTGCTCCACCAGCCGGATGCATTCGAGGCCGTCCTTTGCCTCGCCCACCAGCTCAAAGCCCTCTACCTTCGATATCATCTTGCGCTCGATCATGCGCATGGCCTCGTTATCATCGGCGATAATGACCCTGATGTTCTCCATATGTGCAGACTCCTTGTTTTCTCACTTGTATATACGCCCGGGAGCCGGGAAACGTTTCACATTTCTGCAAAAAAACTCAAAATAACTGAATCAACCGAAAAGTGGGGAGCAGCCGCGCCGGGCGACCGCTCCCCATGGGTTCTGTTTTGCGTATCAGCGGCGACGGCGCTCGCAGGGGCGGGTGAGCACCTCCTGCATCACGAAGGCCTTGACCATTGCCTCGCCATTCCAGTCCAGCGCGATGCCGGGCTGGGTTGCCTCCGGTGCAGTCGTGGCAGCGCGACGGTTGGTCAGCTGATCCTCATGGCAGGGATCCTTGCCCTCCGGGCTGGTCACGCCCAGGCTGCCCATGGTGGGGGCGTCGTGGATGTCGCAGTCAGGAGCCAGATGAGGATGTGCCAGGGGCGCAGCGGCCTGACGCGGCCCTTCCTGACGGGGCGGCAGCATGGCGGCCATGGAGGCCGGGACTGCCGGGGCGATCGGCTGCGCAGCGGGTGCAGGTGCTTGGGCTGCTGCAGGCTGCGCCACAGGCGGACGCGCGCTGTTCATCCACTGCTGATAGGGGTGCTGCTGCGTCTTCTGCTGGTTCTTGACCGACTTAGACACGGCGCTGACGATGGCGATGATGATAATCGGAATCAATCCGACAAATTCTTCCACAGGGCGTCCCTCCTTTCAAAGAATGTCAGGCCTGCAGCCTTACTTCTTTTCGGGCTGGACGGGCGCGGCCTGGGGCTGGCTGGCCTTGGCGATGGAATCGCGCATGGTGGTGTCGGCAATGGTATTCTGCATCTGGTAGTAGTCCATCACGCCCAGCTTGCCCTCGCGCAGAGCGGCAGCCATGGCGCGCGGCACCTCGGCCTCGGCCTCCACGACCTTGGCGCGCATCTCCTGCACGGAGGCCTTCATCTCCTGCTCGTGGGCGACGGCCATGGCGCGGCGCTCCTCGGCCTTCGCCTGGGCGATGCGGCGGTCGGCCTCGGCCTGATCCATCATCAGCTGCGCGCCGATGTTGCGGCCAACGTCCACGTCGGCAATGTCGATGGAGAGGATCTCGTAGGCGGTGCCGGCGTCCAGGCCCTTGGCCAGTACGGTGCGGCTGATCAGGTCGGGGTTCTCCAGAACGGCCTTGTGGCTGTCGGCGGAACCGACGGTGGTGACGATACCCTCGCCGACGCGGGCGATGACGGTCTCCTCACCGGCGCCGCCCACCAGACGGCTGATGTCGGTGCGCACGGTCACGCGGGCCTTGGCGCGCAGCTCGATGCCGTCCTTGGCGATGGCGGCGACCACGGGGGTCTCAATGACCTTGGGGGTAACGGACATCTGCACGGCCTGGAACACGTCGCGGCCGGCCAGGTCGATGGCGCAGGCCTTCTCGAAGGGCAGGTCGATGTTGGCGCGCTGGGCAGCGATGAGGGCGTTGATCACGCGATCGACGTTACCGCCGGCCAGCAGATGGGTTTCCAGCTGGTTGATGGTCACGTCCAGACCGGCCTTGCGGGCCTTGATCAGGGGAGCGACCAGGCGCTTGGGCTGCACGCGGCGGATCTTCATGCCCACCAGGGAACCGATGGAGATGTGTACGCCGCTGGCCAGGGCGCTGATCCACAGGCCCAGGGGCACGAAGCTGAGGAAGATGCTGATGGCGATGACCACCAGGGCGATGATGAAAACGATCCAGATCAGAGTAGCTTCAGGCATGTTTCTAACCTCCCTATACAATTATCCCGCAGCAGCGGGCGTGTGACTTGGTTTACATTTCTCACTTGCGCACGAGGATCTTCTGGCCCTCGATGCTGACGATGCGAACCTTGACGCCGGCGGGCACGAAGTCGCCCTCGCTGGAGACGTTCATGCGTACGCCGTCAAAATCGGCGATACCCGTGGGCCGCAGGACGGAAGTGGTCGTGCCCTCGCGGCCGACGAACACATCCATATCGTCCGTGGCGCGGTAACCGGCCTCGTTGCTTTCCGTCTCGTGCAAGATGATCTTGCTCTTGCCCAGCTTGCCCTCGGACAGGCTCCGCAGGGACGTGGAGATGGCGATGGCCAGCACCGCCAGCACGATCAGCAGCAGTCCCAGGGTGGCCAGGGGGCCGTGGGCGAACCAGGTCAGCACCAGCGCCACCACCTCCAGCACGCAGCCCGTCAGGCCCGGTACGCCGAAGCCCGGCATGAAGCACTCCAGAATCAGGAATCCCACGCCGGAGAGAAAGCACAGGATAATCGGCAGATTCTCTGCGCAGAAATTCAGGATCTCAGTCATTGGTTTATCCTCCTTCCCTCAAAGGATACCGGGTTTCGCCCGGGTTCTTACCACGATTGCAGTATAGCACAACCCGCGGGGTTTGACCATAGGCTTTGCTCCAAAGATACACTTTTGCGTCTGAAATGTCACCAGCGTGACGCTGGACCCGGCTCGCGATGGAGAGGTTTGCCTTCGGATGGGGTAGCGCCCGCGAGGGGCTTGGGCATGGTTGCGCGTGCGCAGTCGGCGGAGGGCCTCCTGCGCGAGCACGGCGCATGACAGATGCGCCGTGCCACAGGTGAGCGCTCCCGTGTAGGGGCGGCTATCAGCCGCCCGCTTCCAACAGGGCCTTCAGCGCCAGCAGATCCGCCTGATACACCTCCTGCAGCGCCCGGTTATAGATGATGCTGGCCGGGTGGTACAGGGGGAAGATGGAAAAGTCGGCGGACTGCTTTTCGTGGGTGACGATGGCTGTCTGCATGCGTCCGTGGACGCCGCCGATGACGGCCTTCGCGCCCATGAGCGCCCGGAGCGGCGTGTTGCCCAGGGTGACGATGAGCCGGGGCTGCACCCGCAGAATCTCCTCCATCAGGAAGGGCGTGAACAGCGCCAGCTCCTCCCTGTTGGGCGGACGGTTGGACAGCCGCCCCTTGGCGGAGGTTCTGGTAGGGCGGATCTTCACCACGTTGGTGATGTACAGCTCTCCACGCTGCAGTCCCACTACCTCCAGGAAGCCGTCCAGGTTCTTTCCGGCCTTGCCCACGAAGGGACGGCGCTGCAGGGTTTCCTGCTCGCCGGGCGCTTCGCCGATGAGCATGATGGCCGGATGTTCGCTGCGGCCTTCGCCAAAGACAAGTACCTTCTCCTCCGCCGGCCAGAGGTGGGAGAAGAACTGGGCGAGCTTGTGGTTGAATTGTTCCATGGAAACCCCCTTTGGTTAATTAGGAATTCGGAATTAGGAATTCGGAATTTGGAGTGCTGCACCGGGCGGCGGGTGTGGAAATTAGGAATTACGAATGATGAATTTGGCGTGCTGTATCGGCTCGCGGAGGCGGTGCCACATGACACATTCCTAATTATTTGTTACTCCTGAGGGTAGCGCAGCGTCCACGTCTGCCCGTCTGTTGCGCAGACGGTGTCCGGGAAGACGGCCGTGGCGTTGGGCAGGAACTCCTCCGGCGTTTCGATGCTGGTGCTGAAGTGGGTCAGCACCAGCTGACCGGCCTCGGCGTCCCGGGCCAGGGCGGCGGCCTCGCGGAAGAGCATGTGGTGATTCTTCACCGCCAGGGGGTACTTCTCTTCTGCGCCGTACATGCCCTCCAGGATCATCATGTCGCAGCGGAAGCCCATCTCGGCAATGGCCTCCACGGGGCGGGTGTCCGTGGCGCACAGGACGGTGATGCCGGGGCGGGGCGCGCCCAGGACGTCCGCCGGGGTGTAGGTGACGCCGTTTTCGGTGACGGTCTCGCCGCGCTGCAGCTGTTTCCACAGGGGGACGGGAACGCCCGCGGCCCGTGCCTTTACGGGGTCAAAGGCCGCGGCGCGGGGCAGATGCAGCCGCCAGCCCAGGCAGGGCATGCCATGATCCAGGGCAAAGGGCGTGACCTCCAGGCCGATGATATGAAAGGGCGACAGGTCGTCCTTCAATTCGTGCAGCACGAGGGGGAAGGTCAGCTGCGGCGCGATGACCCGCAGGCCGCCTACGATGTAGGGCAGTCCCACGGGGCCGTATATGTGCAGCGGCTCTTGGCGCTGTGCCTTGGTCAATGCCAGTAGCATCCCGGGCAGGCCGGAAACATGGTCGGCGTGGTAGTGGCTGATGAGGATGCCGTCGATGCACTGCATGCCCCAGCCCAGCTTCTGTACGCCCACCTGCGTGCCCTCGCCGCAGTCGATGAGCAGACTCCGCCCGCCCACGCGCACATACAGGCTGGACAGGGCGCGGTCGGGCAGGGGCATGGTGCCGCCGGTACCCAGGGTGCAAAGGTCGAGCATGGGCATTATCCTCCCGATTCGGAATGAATATCCTTTTCGCCGCGGGAATGGTGAATTCCTGCGCCGATACAGCAAAAGAGCCGCGCCTTTTGCAGACGCGGCTCCGTATGTCGAAAAAGTGCTTCAGGCACTTTTTCGAGGCTTGCACTCTCTCACTGGTCGGGCCACAAGTGGCCCTCCCGGCCGTTCGTTCGTGTAAGGAAGCGATTTTGCAAGCAAAATGGCTCTTCACGGAAAGTTAGGGACTATGAAAGGGGATAGGGTGCTGTTCTCTTCCCAGCCAGTGCGGCTGCATCGAAGCCATGAAGAGGAAGATGCGGCGTCTTTGCGGAGGGTTGCGCC
>JAFXDB010000089.1 GCA_017516305.1 Clostridia bacterium
CGCTGTCCGTATGGACAGCGGCCGCCTTCGTGTGGAGTGAGCGGGGCCTTGGCTCCGCGGTCGTGCGTTACAGCACAGCCTCGCCGTCTACAAAGACCTGCGCGGCCCGGGCCTGGATATCACGCAGCGGGTCGCCGTTCCAGATGACGAAGTCCGCGTCCTTGCCGGTTTCCAGGCTGCCCACGCGGTGGGCGATGCCCGCCGCCCTCGCCGGGTTGATGGTGATGGCGCGCCAGGCGGCATCCTCCTCCAGGCCCTCGCGGACAGCCAGGCCCGCGCACAGGGGCAGGTAGTTCAGCGGAATCACCGGCGCGTCGGTGATGATGCAGACCTCCAGGCCCGCCTTGTGCAAGACGCCGGGGGTGGCGAAGGACTTCTCCTTCAATTCGAACTTGCTCTTGCTGCCGAGGGAGGGGCCCACCAGCACCGGCTTGCCCGCGTCCACCAGCTTGTCCACAATGAGGTGCCCCTCGGTGACGTGATCCAGTGTCACGTCCACGTCAAACTCCCGGCACACCCGCAGCACGGTCAGAATATCGTCGGCGCGGTGGGCGTGGGCCTTCAGGGGGATTTCCCTGCGGATGACGGGCAGCATGGCCTCCATCTGGAAATCGAAGGGCGCGGGCTTGCCTTCTGCTTTTGCGGCCTCAATGTCCGCGGCGTACTTCTTCGCCTTCGCCAGCGTGCCGCGCAGCAGCGCCGCCACGCCCATGCGGGTGATGGGCAGCTTCTTGCCCTGCTGGCCGTAGCAGCCCTTGGGGTTCTCGCCCATTGCGATCTTCATGGCGACGCTTTCGCGGATGACCATGTCGTCCACGTTGTCGCCATGGAGCTTGATAGCGCAGAAGGTGCCGCCGATGACATTGGCGCTGCCGGGGCCGGTGACGGCGGTGGTCACGCCGCCGCGAAGGGCCACGTCGAAGGCCTCGTCCAGCGGGTTGATGGCGTCGATGGCGCGCATCTCCGGGGTGACGGGGTTGGACATCTCGTTGTAGTCCGCGCCCTCCCAGCGCACGGCCTCCTCATGCAGGCCGATGTGGGTGTGAGCGTCGATGAAGCCGGGGCAGACCAGTTTCCCCTCGGCGTCGATGACCTCGCACCCGGCGGGCGCGTCCACCGTTTCGCCGATGGCGACGATCTTGCCGGCGTCCACCAGCATCTGGCCGCAGGGGATGTCGGGAGAAGTGATGGGTCTCAAAAAGGCATTGATGATGTGCAGCATTCTTTCCTTCCTCCTTCCTTACTCAACGGGCTTGAACCAGAGGGTGTAGCTGTCGCTTTCGCTGTGGATGCGCAGGGTGCTGAGGCTGCTGATGGTCAGCCTGCTGGTCTCCTCACCGACGAGAAGGTACTCAATCACATCATCGGTGCTTTCCAGCGTGCAGCTGGTTTTCTCGCCGTTGATGCGGAGGATGACGTCGCCCTCCTCCGGGATGATGAGCGTGACGTCCAGCGTTTCAGGATCAACATCATTCTCCACGCTCAGCGCGGGTACCTTGACCTTGCTGAGCCGCCATGTACCTGTGATCTGCTGGCGGTACCAGGCGGCCTCGGTGATGAAGCGGGCTTCGACGCCATCGGCCAGCGTCATGTAAAGGACGTCGCCATACACATCAACCGGGTACTGGCCGATGCAGACTTGGCCGTCCACCATCTGCAGGGCTTCTACCTCGCTGCCGTCCATCGTGTAAAAGCACAGGCGGTCAATGCTGAGGCACTCGTAGGGGAAACCGAGGGCTTTGGCGGGCATCGGAATCCCGCCGACGGTCAGCTCCGAGAAGCGCCACCAGCCTTCCAGCCGCCGGGCGCGGGCGCTGATGTCCTTGTCCACCTCGGGATATTCGATGCGGAGCAGAGAAATCGCGCCATACGGGGTGTTCAGCAGCAGCTCGCCGGTACTTATCAGCTCCCAGCCGTATATGGCGTTCAGCGCCTGAATGGGCGACTGGGGATCCAGCTGAGCCAGCGCATCCGACCAGACCTGCTGGAGGGTTTCCAGCGTGACGCTGCGGGGGAGCGTGATGGCGGGCTGCTCATCACAGAGCTGCCAGAACGGCACAAAGCACGCGAATCCGTCGCCTGACGCATGCCACGGCCCCAGGGACAGCACCCGCCAGGTGCCTTCATAGCAGACCGCGGGGCTGGCGGCCGGCAGTGTGATCGGCGCTGCGTCTGCGCGGACGTAGACCAGGGTCTCTGTATCGGCCTCGATGAAAAGGATGCTGCCAGAAGGGCGCAGGAGCGCACCCTCGCAGTGCCAGTCATTCGTTTCGGCGTCCTTGCGGATGGGGACGACAGGCGCCTCCTCGTGGTCGAAGGAGAGGAAGCCATCCGCCGTGATGATCATGGATTCGTGGTCGGTAAAGACGCTCGTCATCCTATACTTACTGACGGACAGCACGGGAACCCATTCGCCGACCAGCGACGCCGGGACGGCATCGCTCTCCGCCAGGACGGGCAGCGTCAGGCACAGAAGGAATGTCAACATACACAGGAGCTTGCGCATGAGCTGCCTCCTCATTTGTACGGGTTCAGATGGTCATCCATGATGACTACGCCGACCTTCTTGAGGTCATACGGGGTGGCCTGGTAGACGAAGTAGTTCAGCCAGTTACAGTACAGCAGGTTTGCGCTGGAGCGCCAGGTACACACGGGCTCCTTCGTCGGGTCATCGTCCGGGAAGTAGTTGACCGGCACGTCCGGGTTGATGCCGGCCTTGACGTCCCGGGTGTATTCGCCCAGGAGGGTGTCCGCGTCATACTCGCTGTGGCCGGTGATGAAAATCTGTCGTCCGCCGTGGGTGGCGATGGCGTACACGCCGGCCTCCTCGCTCTCTGCCAGCACCTTCAGCTCTGGCCGGGCAAGGATGTCTGCCTTGTCGATGGTGGTGTAGCGGGATTGAGGCACCATGAAGGTATCGTCAAAGCCGCGGAAGAGGATCGAGTTCTTGTGCACCACCCGGTGGCGGTACACGCCGGAGAGCTTCCTGTCCAGTGTCTTCTTCGGTACGCCCCAGTGGTAATACAGCCCCGCCTGGGCGCCCCAGCAGATGTGGAAGGTGCTGGTGACGTGGGTCTTCGTCCACTCGAAGATCTCGCAAAGCTCCTGCCAGTAGTCCACCTCCTCAAAGGGCAGCTGCTCCACCGGCGCGCCGGTGATGACCATGCCGTCGTAGGTACACTCCTTCACCTGGTCGAAGGTCTTGTAGAAGGCCAGCATGTGCTCGGCGGAGGTGTTCTTGCTCACATGGGTGGACACCATCAGCAGATCCATTTCCACCTGCAGGGGTGTGTTGCCCAGCAGGCGCGCCAGCTGGGTCTCGGTGGCGATCTTGGTGGGCATCAGGTTCAGCAGCAGGATCTTCAGCGGGCGGATGTCCTGCGTGATGGCGCGGTCAGCCGCCATGACAAATATGTTTTCGCCCCGGAGCTTCGCGGCGGCGGGCAGGTCATTGGGGATTTTGATGGGCATGAGAATCACCTCTTGATAGATTCGGAATCAGGAATTCGGAATTGAGAATGCGTGGGCTGGGGGAGTCTGTAAGGTCAACCCAGGATGCTGCGGGCAATTTCCACGGAGGCCTTCGCGTCCCTGGCGTAGCGGCAGCCCAGGTTGGCGGCGTAGTCCTCTGTCACCACGGCGCCGCCCAGCATGATGGCGGGGGGATTGTCCAGCTGCTGCAGCTGACGGACGGTTTCCTCCATCGCCGGGAGCGTCGTGGTCATCAGTGCTGACAGGCCCACCAGACGGACGTTCTCGCGCACGGCGGCCTCCACGATGGTCTCCGGCGGCACGTCGCGGCCCAGGTCGAGGATCTCGTACCCGTAGTTGCTCATGACCGTTCTGACGATGTTCTTGCCGATGTCGTGGATATCGCCCTTAACGGTGGCGATGATGACCTTTCCCTTGCGGACGGACTCGCCGCCGGAGGCCAGCTTCTCCTGGATGACGCCGAAGACCGCCTGGGCGGCTTGGGCAGCCGAGAGCAGCTGGGGCAGGAAGGCCCGACCGGCCTCGTAATCCTCGCCGACCTTGTCCAGCGCGGGAATCAGGTGTTCTTCGACGAGCGTGAGGGGCGGGACAGAAGCCAGCGCGTCCTTGGCCAGACGGGCGGCGTCTGCCTTCAGCCCCCGGCAGATGGCGGCGGCCAGCGTCATGCCGGCGGCGGGGGAGGCAGGGGTGGAAATGGCCGGAGCTGCCGGAGTGCCTGCGAACCGGGCCACATAGGCGGCGCAGCCCGCATCCTCGCCGCAGAGGACGCGGTGGGCGGCGATGGCGTCCATCATGTCCTTCTGGCAGGGGTTAAGGATGGGCAGCGTCAGCCCGGCGGCCATGGCCTGCACCAGGAAGGTCTGGGCCATCAGCGGGCGGTTGGGCAGCCCGAAGGAGATGTTGGACACGCCCAGCACGGTTTGAAGCCCCAGCTCCGTGCGGACGCGGGAGATGGCGTTGAGCGTTTCGCGGGCCTGCTCCTGCTGGGCGGAGACGGTCAGAGTCAGGCAGTCGATCCACAGGTCGGCGGGCTGCATGCCGTGGGCAAGGGCTGCGTCCAGGATGCGCCGGGCAATGGTCACGCGTTCGTCTGCGGTTTTCGGCAGGCCCTTCTCGTCCAGCGTCAGGCCGACAACGGACGCGCCGTATTTCTTCACGATGGGCAGGATGCGGGTCAGCACCTTCCCGTCGCCGTTGACGGAGTTGACGGCCGCCTTGCCGCAGTACACGCGCAGCCCGGCCTCGATGGCATCGGCGTTGGTGGAATCCAGCATCAGGGGGAGGTTGGTGACCTCCTGGAGCTTCCGCACCACGCGGGGCAGCATCACGGTCTCGTCCACGCCGGGATAGCCGACGTTCACATCCAGGACGTCCGCACCGGCGTCCTCCTGCTGGATGGCCACATCGGCGATGTAGTCCAGGTCATTTTCCAGCAGCGCCTGCTGGAAGCGCTTCTTGCCCGTGGGGTTGATGCGTTCGCCGATGACGCGGACGCCGTCCACCGTGACGGCCCTGGCCGCCGTGCAGACGATGCTGCGGTGGGTGATGCTGCGTTCGCCGGGCGTCAAGCCGCCGACCCGCTCCTGCAGGGTGCGGATGTAGTCGGGGGATGTGCCGCAGCAGCCGCCGACGACGCTCACGCCTGCCTCGACTGCTTGCGCCATCGCTTCGGCAAAATCAGCGGGAGTCAGGTCATAGTGGCCGTCCACCGGGTCGGGCAGGCCCGCGTTGGGCTTGGCGATGACCGGCAGATGGGTGTGGGCGAGAATCTCCCGAAGCACGGGCAGCAGCTGCGCCGGGCCCAGGGAGCAGTTGACGCCGATGGCGTCCGCGCCCAGGCCCGTAAGCATTGCGGCCATGGAGGCGGGCGTGCAGCCGGTGAAGGTGCGGCCGCTTTCCTCGAAGCTCATGGTCACGATGACGGGCAGGTCGCTGTTCTCCTTCGCGGCGATGAGAGCGGCGCGGGCCTCCTGCAGGTCGGTCATGGTTTCGATGGCGATGAGGTCTGCGCTGGCCTTGACGCCTGCGCGAACCAGCTCGGCAAACATGTCCACCGCCGATTCAAAGGGCAGCGTGCCCAGGGGCTCCAGGAGCTCTCCCAGGGGGCCGACGTCCAGGGCCACGCGGGCATCGGTGCCCTCGCAGGCCTTCCTTGCCGCAGTGATGGCGGCGCAGACCACCTCATCCACCGTGTGGCCGAGCCGGGCCAGCTTGCGGCGGTTTGCGCCGAAGGTGTTGGCGTAAATGACGTCCGAACCGGCCTCCACATACTGCCGGTGGACGCGGGTCAGCATCTCAGGGTCGGTCAGGGCCAGCAGCTCCGGCAGCGCGCCGGGCTTCAGCCCCGCCCGCTGCAGCATGGTGCCCATGGCGCCGTCCAGGAAAATCAGCTTCATTGCGTCAAAATGCACAGGTGGTTCCAGCCTTTCTGTATGGACAGGTTTTGCTTATGCGGCAATGTGCGCAGCCCCGGATGCGGGCGGCCTGGGGCTTGTCCGCCAGGCCGATGAGGGCGCTGACGCTCTTCTGCGGGAGCATGAGGTGCGTGTCCGTGCAGGTGAGCCCGATGCGTCTGGCCTCTGCGGCCGCATGCAGCGCGGGCTGCAGGGGCAGGGGCAGATCGCCGTAGCCGGGGGAGAAACGGTCGGTGAGGTACATTGTGGGATAACGGGAGCCGATCTCCACCTCCGCTGCGTCACAGGCGGCCTCGACATAGGCGCTGCCCAGTGCATCCAGCACCGCTGCGGCGGACAGATCCCGTGCCTGCAGGCGACGCAGCCACAGGTCGAACTCCGCCCCCAGCGTACACAGCAGGATCACAGCCTGCTGACAATCGGCCAGCATACGGGCAGCGCTCTGCCCGGGAAGGGGCATGCTGCCCAGCAGCAATGCGTCGCCGGTTCGTCTCAGGGGCAGCGGACGCCAGATAAATCGCGGGGTGACGCGGGCTGTGAGCTCCTGCGCCAGGGCCTCGGCCTGTGCGCGGAGGGACGCGGGCGCGTCACCCCGTACGCCCAGGTATCGCAGGGCCTCATCAATGTCCGGGCGCATGGCGTTCCCTCCCGTTCTGGTAATGCTACTATTATACATGCAAATGGCAGAAAAGTACAGCGCAGCGCTGTTCTAAATCCAGTACAATGGAAAAAGACCGGGCATGCCGGTCTTGCGACAAATGGGGTATAATATGGGAATGTGCGCGTTATGGGATCGTGATGCCGTGCGCTGCGACTTCCTGCCGGAGGACGGCGGCGAACCCTTGAATGGCCGGGGTCAGGGCCTCTGCGGCTTGCAGTATGGCGGGCCGCTGCATCAGAACGGGGTCGCGCCGTACCTCCAGGGCCAGGCGCAGGGCTGCTTCATCCGGGCACAGGCCGTTTTCCAGGGCCCATTCACCGGCGGCGGTCTTGGCGATGACCACGCCATGCCGCAGGGTATACAGGCACCGGGCAATATCTAACATCCACCCGAAGGTGTAGACGGAATGCCCGCCGTGACCGTGGTCCAGGATGGTGCGCAGGTGTCGGGCGATGGCGGCATGCAGATCGGATAGGGTGGAATCCGGGAGAAAATGCCGCACATCCGGCCCGTGCAGCAGCTGTGCCTGATGGTGCAGCTGCCACAGGGAGAAGGCGTCCAGCGAAGGCCTATCTGTCAGCCGCTGACCGCTGGTTCCCCAGTACACCACACTGTCTGAGGTGGGATTCAGGAGAGAAGAAACCGGGCCGATGCAGCCCTCGCAGGCACGGATATGAATTACATCAGGGTAAATAACGGGCAAATCCTGCCGCAGGGTCAACAGCTTGGCGATTTGCGCGTCGGTCAGCGGCTTCTGCGTCAGGGCCAGGAGGTCGATATCGCTCCAGCCGGGGCGGAAGTCCTCCAGAACGCAGGAGCCGTAGAGGTAGATACTGGGAGGGTTGTCGGCAAGGATGTCCGCGATGGCAGCAACGACGCATTCAAGGGTGTGCTTCATGGCGTCCTCCGTCAGGTCAGCAGGGCGAGCAGCTGATTCCAGGCGTTGGTCAGGTGCTCCCAGTGGATGGTCTTGCCCATCAGGTGCTCCATCACAATCAGAAGCGCCAGATGCCCCGGATACAGGCTGTAACCCAGCCAGGCAGGCATGCGCAGCGACGGCATGCGGGTCCGCAGGCGCAGATGATCGGGCGCGCCCTCGTCCCGGCGCAGGAAGGTCGGCACGGGAATGCGCACCTCGTCCGGCCAGATGATCAGCGGCAGGCTCAGCACGGCCATGGCCTGCAGCTGCAGCCAGGGCAGGATCAGCGCGGACAGCTCCCCCCGGCGCAGCGGCGTCAGGGAAATGCCGAAAACGCTGCCGACGCTGACGCTTCCGCTGCCCCAGTACAGGCAGAAGGCGATCATCGCCGCCGCCAGGGTCTTGCGGTGACCGCGGCAGAGGTAGAGCAGCATCATCAGCAGCACACCCTTCCAGCCGTAGCTGGCTGCGCCGCAGTTGAAAAGCACTGCCCCCATCAGCGCCAGCGCGGGGGCCCAGAGCTGGCTGCCCCACTTTTTCTCACGCATGCCCCAGATGCCGCAGAGACCCAGCAGCAGGGTCAGGAAGATGTTCGGCACATTCCAGGGGTGGTTGAGGGCGACCATGTAAACCGGCTGAGAAATGAGCCCCACCAGGGCCAGCCGCCCCAAATAGCGGGACATGGAGCGCGTGCGGCAGGCGCCCACCACCATGCACCAGCAGTAAATCGGGAAGGCCAGGCGGCCAATCAGCCGCAGCTCGCTGACGGCGGGGAAGCACATCTTGCCCGCGTGGTCGCAGAACATAAAGACCAGCGCGAGGATCTTCAAAAGGCCGGTGGACGTGTTGCCGCCCAGCTCGTCGGGTCGTTTCAGTGGGTCGTGGGTCATCGGGACGCCCCCTTACAGGATGGTGATGGGGACAGTATAGCGCAGATTCGGGCTGGATGCAAGCATTTTGCGGGAGGCAGGTCACTGCCAGCCGGGGGTGTAGACGTTGGGTTCCCATCCGTCCTCCAGCACCCAGACCTCCCCGGTGCGCCGGAAATACTCCTCCGCCGTCTCGATTCGGGTATTCTCGCCCAGGATGACGACCTCTGCCTTCATGGGCGTGTGCATGTCGAATGCGCCGTACTCCACCACTTCCACCCCGGCGGGTACGACGATGCGCCCGCTGGTGACGGTCATGGATTCAAAGGCGCTGGTCTCGATCATCCGCAGGCTCTGCGGCAGGGTGACGGTGCGCACCTTCGTGTCGTAGAAGGCATGCCCTGCCAGCTCCTCGATGCCCTCCGGCAGCACCAGGTCGGCGGGCAGCAGCTGGTTGTCCAGCGCGCGGGCGCCGATGCGCTTCACTGGCGGGATCATGCCATCCGGGGCGGAAGCGGCGGTGTACAGCAGCGTCCCTGTGCGCGTGTCGATGAGGAAGCCGTTTTCGCAGGTGAAGCGCGGATTTCTCTCCGCCACCACGATATCGCCGCCAAAGTACCAGAAGGCGTTTTCTCCGACGCTTTCCAGCGACGCCGGCAGCTGCACCTGACGCACACTCCAGCAGGAGTAGAACGCACCGCTCTCCAGGAACTGCATGCCCTCCGGCAGACGGATGCAGGCGCCCTCCGGGGGCCACTGAACGTCAGACGAGGGGTCGTAGAAGGCAAAGCCTGCCACGCCCACCACCGGCAGGCCGCCCAGGGTGTCCGGCACGACGATCTCCGCCGGGAAGACCTCATCCCAGAAGTAATTGGTGATGACTGTGCCC
This sequence comes from Clostridia bacterium, assembly GCA_017516305.1. Classification (GTDB taxonomy): domain Bacteria; phylum Bacillota; class Clostridia; order Christensenellales; family Aristaeellaceae; genus UBA11524. Next base: position 9,245 of record JAFXDB010000089.1, read on the forward strand.
TCGTCCGTCAGCGCGTAGCCGTAATTGCCTTCGATGTGCTCTGTGCCGCGCTCGCGAGCTTCCAGCTCCTCCGCCGTTTCCACATGGGTGTTTTCGCCCAGCAGCACCAGCTCGACCTCCGGGTCGAAGGCGTCATGGGCCACAAAGGTGCAACTGGCGGGGATCTCCACGCGCTTGAGAGGGCACATGTAGAAAGCCCAGCTGTCAATGTACTGCACGCCATCGGGGATAACGATCTCCGTGAAGCTGTTGCAGCTGAAGGTGAGAGCCTCGATGGCCGTCAGCCCGGCGGGAAGGGTGATCTCCGTCAGACTGGTGCAGTTGAACGCGCCCCTGCCGATTTCCGTCACCCCGGCGGGGATGTCGATGTGGGTCAGATAGACCCAGTCGTCAAACACGCCGGAGCCGATGGCGGTCAGCGTGTCCGGCAGCACAGGCTCCAGCATGTTGTAGTTGTACAGGCAGAAGTCGCCCAGGCGATTCACGGCGGGCAGGGGTTCATTCTGCCCGGAGGGCGCAACGTACAAAAGCGTGCTTGTCCGCGTGTCGATGAGGAAGCCGTTTTCGCAGGTGAAATACGGGTTGTCCGGGTGCACGATGATCTCCGGGTCGCCCCATAGCAGGCTGCCTTCCGCGATGTGGCTGAGGCTCGCGGGCAGCACGATCTCGGTGATGGCGTTCGTCTCGCCGAATGCATCGCCGAAATCCGTCACGCCCTCCGGGACGATGACCCGTACCGGGCCGTCGGTACGCGCGGTGTAATACACGAAGCCGTACGCCACGATGGGCTGCCCGCCGATCTCTGTGGGCAGGGTGATCTCCTCCGGCAGGGGCTCGGTGTTGACGAAGTGCTCCAGCACCGCGCCGCTGTCGGTCAGGCGATATGCGTAGTCGCCTTCGATAAAGTACTGCGGGGCATCCTCGGCCATGGCGCCGGCGATGCACAGCAGCAGAGACAGAATAGCAAGCAGAGACAGAAACGGTTTCATCTTCATGGAGGGGTCTCCTTTCGCGTTGTCCTTCACCTGTATAAACGCGGCGGTGGTGGGAAATGTTCCCTGCATTTTGTAACATTGCTGAATGCAAAGGAAGTGTTGATTTCTGCATGTAAATGTGTTGACAATATCGAACGAAAGTATTACAATGATGTCATAAATCGAACGAGGTGAACCGAAATGAAACGTCTTCTGCTGTTGCTGGTTCTGCTGATGATTCCCTGCATTGCTCTGGCTGACGAGGCCTTCACGCTGACGGCTGCGGTCACGGCGGAGGAATCTGCCCTGCTGGCCCTGCCCATCGAGGGCGCGGAGACTGTGCTGTCCTTATCCACCGGCGACGCGCTGACCGTCACCGTGCTGGGCACAAGCTACTGCGAAGCCGCCGTTGGCGAAGTATCCGGCTACATTGCCACGGCGGATATCGCCTTTGATGTCATGGATGGCGAGCCGACCCGTCTGATGGTGATCGACTGCTCGCCCACTAACCAGTATCACGGGCGCATCACCATGCGCACGGAGGCCAGCACGAAGTCAAAGGCCATCCGTAAGCTGGAAAAGGGCTGCATCGTGCTGGTGCTGGAGGACGTGGGCGACATGACGCACATCGTTCTGCCGGATGCGGAGGGCTATGTTGTCAGCAAGCACCTGGATGACATTGAGCCGGCGAAGAAGTGGCGCATTGCCTATGTTGATCCCGGCGTCAACGCTTGGCTGCGCCTGGACAGCCGGTACGGGAAAAACTGGATGATTTGTCGCCTGGCGCCCGGAACGCCGGTACAGTTCATTTCCAACCCCAACGGCTGGGCGGAGGTGGAGGTGGCGGGCTATCGCGGCCGCATGTTGGCGCACAACCTGGGCTTTGAGGCGCCGGGGGAATGAAAGGGGACTCACTCCCTCAGTCAGCGAGCAAGCTCGCTGCCAACTCCCTCGGGGAGGGAACTCCCTCAGTCAGTCCGCAAGCGGACTGCCAGCTCCCTCGGGGAGGGAGCTTTAGGAAGTGGGCGCTTTGTGCTGCCTGGAATGCCGCGCTTTCTGCAAAGGGGCGCGGCTTTTACATGCACGAAAATAAGGAACGGCTTCTCTATTTTGAGAGCCGTTCCCGGTGTTCGGATGTATAGGATTGAAGATGTGAGATGTTCCGACGCTCCGGTTTCGCCATTTAGTCGGTTTGAACCATGGAATGCGTTTGGATTTCCGTTGTTAGGGATCGGAATTTTTCACGCCGGAGACCTCTGTGCAGACCGTTCTCGTCTGCCGCGGCTGGGGGGACGGGTCAATCCTCGTCGTCCGCTTCCTCGTCGTCATTGAGCTTGGTGGTTGCGATTTCCATAAGCTTGGCTTCGAGCTTCTGATCCTCCACGGGGACGAACTCCTCCAGCTCTTCGCCGTTCTCGTCCGTCGTAGGCACGATCTTCATCACGTAGCAGTCCACTGCTTCGGCCGTGTCATCCTCGTTGGAGTCGGTCAGGATGGCGTATTCCTCGCCGTTGTAGAAGAAATAGTCAACGATGTGGAACAGGGTGACATTCCCGTCCTCGTCCGTCATCTCAATGATGTCTTCCTCGGTGTCCATGATGACGTCCTCGTTCATGCCGCCTTCGATGCCGCCCTGTCCGAGCTTCTGTTCGTCGTTCATTGGTAACACCCCTTTCAGCTTTATACCGCTCCCAGGCGGCTTTGTCATCTCCTTTGATGCACCTTCATTATACACAAGAAAGGTGAGTTTGGCAATAGTTTTTGCGAAAGTTTTCTGCTTGACTTTGTGCGTTCTGGGTGATATAATGGACATGTTGGGGGTGTTCGTGGACTGCGGACGCCCCCTTAATGTAAAGGAAAACCGCCATCGCACGAAGCTGCGTGAGGCGGTTTTTGGTGTGTCAGTGCTTGACGGGCGGGTTCTTCTTCTTCAGGGGCTCTGTGGTGCCGTCGGGGCGCTGGATGACGATGCCGTCCAGCATAGCGCGGGTGTTCTCGCGCCACTCGGCAATGTACTGGGCGCGCAGGGCGGCCTGCTCGGCAGTTTCCTCGGGGGTGAGGCCCTCGGCCTTCTTCTTGCGGGCCAGCTCGTTGATGCGGTCGATCTGTTTCTTGTCCATAACAGTTACCTCACGGGTTTTCGTTGGCAATGGCGCGCTGGCGCAGGCCGATGGCGACCAGGATGGCCATGTCACAGGCCATGATGCCCCAGAGCACCAGGCGGTAGTGGTCGCCCACGTCCGTCGCGCGGTCGATGACGGCGGCGGCGATGGCGATGACGGCGGGGATGATGACGGGCAGCAGGGCCACAAAGCCGGAGCGCTTCCAGGCGAGGCTCCGCAGCAGCGTGGTCAGGCCCAGGAGACCGGCCATGATCCCGCCCACCAGCACCACGCTGAAGTAGGGGTTGTCTGCGCCCTCAACGCTGAATTCCTGCACCACGGCGGAGAGGATGCACACCACCGCCAGCGCCCAGTCGGCGCTGATGCAGCGGCGGTAATGGGGCATGCGGGCCAGGCGGACGCTCCACACCGCCAGGGGGATCAGCAGCATTACCAGCGCGGCGATCTGGTTGATCTTGACGAAGTGGATAACGACCATGTGGCCGCCGTTGAGCATGGACTCCCACAGCGCCTGGGTGGCGCCGTAGAGCAGCAGGAAGGTCAGCAGGCTGTCGCCGGGGAGCTTGCCAGCCTCCGTCCGGCGCAGGAGGAGCAGGACGGCCAGGATGACCAGGGCGGTCAGTGCCTCGTAGAAAAAGACGGGGTGGGTCTGGGCGAAGTCACCCATGCTTTCCGTCCAGCTGTCCAGGAAAAAGAACAGGGGAGAGTAGTAGGGGTAGCCCCAGCCCATATCGGTGAAGGGCTCTGCCGGGCGGGCGAGGATCAGCGCCATCGCCATGCCCGGGACAACGGCGTCCAGGAGCGTGAAGGTGGGCAGATGCCCCCACTTCTCGGCGATGAAGGCGGCCAGCAGCACACCCGCCATCGCGCCCATCATGGAGTAGCCGCCGTCGCGCAGGGCGAAGATCATTTCCGGATGCCCGATGGTCTCGGTGTAGTAGGAGATGCTGGAAAGCACATAGACCAGGCGGCTGCCCACCAGGGCCAGCGACACGGCCAGCACCGTGAAGCGCAGGAACTGGCCTGCGTTCACGGCTTTGAGGCAGAACAGCCGGGCGACGATGAACAGCACGGCCAGCGCAATGCCGGCCATGAGGCCATAGATGGTGAAGGACATGTTACTCCTCCTCCGCGTCGGGGTTGATGCCGGTGGAGATGTAGATGATGTCGGACACGGAGCGTTCGCCCTTGACGGTCTTGTCGGAGAAGTTGGCGCCGCCGAACCACAGCAGGGCGCTGTTGCCGCCGTCCAGGTTGTAGGCCTGGATGCAGCCCTGCTCGAACATCCACGCGCCCAGCTCGTCCGTGGAGCAGCCGTCAGAGTCGTTGCGGCGGCCGTCCACCACCACGAACATGTACTCCAGCGGGCCGAGCTGGCCAATGGCGCAGCGGGGCTCATGGGTGTTGCGGGTGTTGTACTTGTTGCCGTTGTCGATGTAGTACTGGGGGCTGGAAAGCAGCACGCCGTCCTTGATCAGCGCGGGGCCGAAGTGAAAGGCGTTGGGGAAGGTCAGCCCCTCGGTGGCCAGCAGAGCCTGCCGCTCATCGGGGTCGGAACGGAGGATGATGTGGAAGTTGCCCTGATCGTCGATGAGCAGCATGTCGTACACGGGCTTGGGGCTCTTGCGGAACACGGTGTTCATGCGGACGATGTAGCCGTTCTTGGCGCTGGAGAAGTAATCGCCGCCGATGGCCACGATGGCGTTGTGGTTGGCGGCCATGGTGGAGATCTTGTTGGTGCGGGTGCCCTTCGCGTTGGCCAGGCCCGTGCGCAGCTGGGAGGCATGGGCGATCTTGATGCGGGCGACGTTGAAGGTGGAATCGCCCACGACCACACGCTCCATGGTGACGGTGACGGTCTCGTCCTGATAGGCGATGCGCGCGCCGCTCTCGTCGGTGATGTAGTTGTCGGGGTTGGGAATGTAGCCGGGGGTCAGATCCCAGGGCAAGGCGGCAGCGGGCGTCTCTTCAGCGGCGGGAGCCTCGGCCATGGCGCCGGGAATCAGCAGGGTCAGAAGCAGAATGATTGCAATCAGCTTGCGCATGTTCAGTTTCCTCCAATGTGATCAGGTTGATTACAGGAAATCGTAGGCGTTGTCGGCGTCGTCATCGCTGTCCGCCGGGGTTTCCAGGTTCATGTGGCGCTCTGCGGCGTCCGGGGTGATGGTCGGGGAGGTGACCAGCCAGGCAAAGCCGATCAGCATCAGCAGCGTCAGCACCGCCAGCAGGATGTTTTTCCAGTTCTTCATGGCGTTACTCCTTGTTATGGGCGTCGGGGGCGAAGACCCACTTGTCCTGCACGCGGTAGCTGACCAGGTACAGCAGCACGTCCACGACGATGCCCACAAAGCCGATGACGGCCTTGGGGAACTTCAGCCAGCCCATGAGCGCGTCCACGCCCCAGGCGGAGACGAGCATGATGAACAGGGCCAGGATGACATAGCGGATGAAGGTGGTCCGGCTCATCTTCTTGTCAAAGACATAGCGGCTGTTGAGGTAGAAGTTGCAGGGCGCAGACACGCACCGCGCCGCCACCTTGGCGAAGAAGGGGCCGTGGGCCAGCGGGGCGAAGATGGTGTTGCCCAGCAGCGTCAGCAGCACGAAGTCGATCACGAAGGACAGGATGGACGCGCCCATGAACTTCACAAAGCTGCCCAGGATGACCTTGTAGATGCGGTAGCTGTCGCGGATGGGGTGGAAGTGGGTGCCCTCGTTCTCGTTCTCGTACACGGTTTCGATGGTGATGGGCACAATGGGCATCTTCGCCCGGGCGCAGGCGATGAGCACCTGCATCTCGTACTCGAACCGCTCGCCAGGCACGTCGATCATGAACTGCAGATCCTCGCGCTTGAAGGCGCGCAGGCCGGTCTGGGTGTCCGGCAGCCACTGGCCGTAAAACAGGCGGAAGACCCAAGAGGTGGTCTTGTTGCCGAAGCGGCTCTTGGGCGGCACGTTGGGCAGGTCGAAGTCGCGGCTGCCCAGGTACAGCACGCGCTTGTCCGCCGTCAGGGCCTCGGCCAGCTTCCAGCAGTCCTCCACCGTGTGCTGACCGTCGGCGTCGGCGGTGATGACGCCGCTGGCGTCGGGGATGTTGTCGCGGATGTAGCTGTAGCCGGTCTTGAGGGCGCAGCCCTTGCCCCGGTTGACCTCATGGTGCAGGACGGTCACGCCCTCCATCTCGGCCAGCTCGTTGAAGATGGGCTGGTATTTCTCGCTGCTGCCGTCGTCCACCACCACCGCGCGGGTGAAGCCGGCGGCAAGCAGGCGGCGCATGTAGGCGGGCAGGCGGTCATCGGGCTCCAGGGAGGGAATCAGGATCACGGCGGATTCGGGCTTGAGTGTCATGGCTCTCATACCTTTCTGAGCTTTTCGTCAGTACATCAGGGTGTCAAGATAATCCAGCAGCAGGGCGGACATGTCCATTCCCGCATGTCGGCTGATGAGGGCTGTGAGCTCCTCCCGCGTGGCGATGCGGAAGGCGTACTGGTCGTAATAATCCCGCAGGAGGGCGTCCAGGCCATCCTTGCCCAGGTGGATTTCCAGCGCGCACCACAGGGCGGCGCCCCGCTGGTACACCACGCGGCTGTATTGGGTCAGGTCGGAGAAATAGTCGATGGGGCTGCCGGGGGTCACGCCGCCGGGGATGGTGATGCGCAGGGCGGTCTCGATCCGGTCGAAGGCCATCTGCTCCCGGTCTGCTGCGCCCTCCCAGTCGCCGACGTAATCCAGCCAGGCGTATTCGCACAGGGCTTCGTCCTGCCAGGCTTGGTAAAAACCGTCGCTGCCCACCGTCACCGCCCACCACTGATGGGCCGTTTCGTGGGCGACGGTGTATTCCAGCACCTGGGGCGCGCTGTGCAGGACGTCGTCGCCGATCATGACCAGGCCGGGGTATTCCATGCCGCCGTAGGGGAAGACGGCCTCCGCCAGCGTGAAGGTCGGATAGGGATAAGCGCCCCAGCGGCGGGCATAGGTCTGCATGGCCCGGGTGGCGTACAGCAGCATGGCCTCCGCGTCGGTCTTGTCCCGGGCGCAGGCGGTGATCAGCACGCCCTCTGCCATGGCCTGCACGGCGGTGAGGTCCTGGCCGATGACCAGGGCGAAGTCCCGCAGGGCCAGGCCTTCGTAAACGTGGACGCCCTTGCGGTCGGAAACGTCCGCCGCAGAGGCTGCCACGGTGCAGCTTTTCGGCGCGCGCAGGGTCACATGCCAGTTGGCGCATTCGCTCAGGAAGGGGTCGCCGACAGAAACGTAGGCGTCGGTGCGCCACGCGCCATCCTGCCACACGGCGGGCACGGGGAAAACGTTGCCCAGCATGTAAATCCCGTCCGCATGGCCGAAGCGTCCGGCGCAGTCGGGAATGGCGACTGTGCAGCGCAGCGTCACGGTGACGGTGTCGTTTACAGGCCAGTCCGCCGGGATGCGCAGCACGGTGGAGGCGTCATCCGTGAAGGCGGGGGTGACGGAGACGCCGTTGACCTCCGCGCTGTCCACCGCCAGGCCGCCGGAGGAAAAGCCGCCGGGATAGCAGTCGGAATACAGCTCGTCGGACGTGCAGGGGGAGGTCTCCTCCAGCAGGTACGCCCCCGACCAGGAGCGCAGCACCACGGCGGATTGATCCTGCCCGGTGCGGTTGGTCACCTTCAGCGTCTGGGTGAAGGTGAGGCGCTGGCTGTCGGGGTCGAAATCTGCGTCGATGCAGATGTCATCCAGGCCCCGGGCGGTGGCCGTCAGCTCCGGGCTTACCCCGGGGAGCTGTACCTGCCGGGGCCAGCAGTTCATCAGCAGAATCGAGCCTGCGCCAACAAGGAACATCATCAGTACGATGAGCCAGGCATACAGCCAGGCTTTCCGGTTCAGAGCCGGAGGGAGTTTCTGCTTCATGGGCGTCCTTTCAGGTGTTCATGCAAATACCAGGATCTATTATACAACAAACCGCTGCGATAAACAAGGTATCGCAGCGGTTTGGTATGTAAATTTCGCTTAAATATTCCGGGTCGGCATGGCCGGACGCGTTATATGTCGTCCTCAGGGGAAAGGTAGCGCTGGGCTTGGGTGTTGAACAGCTCGGCGTACTTGCCGCCCAGGGCCATGAGCTCCTTATGCGTGCCGCGCTCGATGAGCCTGCCGTTTTCCAGCACGATGACCTGGCTGGCGATGGTGGCGCTGGAGAGGCGGTGGGAGACGAAGATGGTGGTCTTCGAGGATTGCCCCTCGCCGCGCAGGCGGTCGAACTGGGAGAAGATCTCCTGCTCGGCGATGGCGTCCAGGGATGCGGTGGGCTCGTCCAGCACGAGGATCTCCGAGTCCGCGTAGAAGGCGCGGGCCACGGCCAGCTTCTGCCACTGGCCGACGGACAGCTCCGCGCCCGTGGGCTCGAAGATGCGCATCAGGTGGGTGTTGTAGCCGTCGGGGAGGCGCTCTATGTAGTCCGAGGCGGAGGCTTGGCGGGCGGCCTCAAAGGGGTCGCCGTCCTTGCGGTTGATATCTCCGAAGCGGATGTTTTCCTCCACGCTGACGGCGTATTTGCCGAAGTCCTGGAAGATGATGCCGAAGGAGCCGTACAGGTCACCCAGATCGTACTCCCGCAGGTCGTGGCCGTCCAGGAGGATGCGGCCGCCGGTGGGGTCGTACAGGCGGGTGAGGAGCTTGATCAGCGTCGTTTTGCCGGCGCCGTTCAGGCCCACCAGGGCCAGGGTCTCGCCGGGGTTGATGGTGAAGGTGACGTCAGAGATGACGTCGCGGTCCATTTTGGGGTACCGGAAGGACACATGGTCGAAGACGATGGTGTGGCCGGCGCCCTTCTGCACCCGGCGGGGCGCGGTGAGGGCGCCGGAGGGCGCGATGGTGACGGGCTCGTCCATGAAGGTGATGAGGTTGTCGATGAACAGCGTCCCCTCATAGATGGTGCCGGAAGCGGAAATGAGCATGCTGACGCAGTTGGCCACCGAGGCGATGGCGCCGGTATACAGGGTGTAGTCGCCCAGCATGATGCCGCCGGTGAAGACCTGGCGGGCGATGAGGATGTAGAAGACGAGGTTGGTGACGCCGCTGACCATACCGATGGCCACATGCCAGCCGCTTTCGGAAAGGATGAGCTTCCTCAGGCCCCGGAAGTAGTTGCGGAAGACCTCCATGTACCGGCCGATGAACACGTCCGCCAGGTCGAAGAGGCGGATCTCCTTGACCATGTCCTTGTTGGTGAGCAGGCCGGAGTAGTAGTCCATCTGCCGCCTGTCCTTGGAGCGGCGGCGCATGTAGTTGAAGTTCTTGCGGCGGTAGATGAAGTTGATGATGGCGGACGGGATGGAGACGGCGATGATGATGAGTGTTGCCCACCACAGGCCGGGAGCCGCCAGGAGGATCAGCAGGTAGGACACGAACTCGATGGCCGTGGACACGATGCCGAAGGTCTCCGAGAGGATCTGCATGGGGCGCATGCTGGCCTCGCGCGTGGCGTTCTCCATGCGCTCATAGAAGGCGGCGTCGTCAAAGGAGGCCAGGTCGAGGGTTTTCGCTTTTTCCATCATCTGCGTTTTGACCTGGCGCACCACCAGCTAGCCCGCGATGCGGTTCAGCGCGCGGGTCACCTCATTGATGATCTGCACCAATATCCGGTACACGAACAGCCAGATCAGCAGGTGGAACACGTCCGAGCGGAAAAAGTTCCCCGCTGCGCCGTCGGTGACGACCTGCTGCAGGCCGTTGAGCACGCCCTTCGAAATAAGCGCGCCCACGACCGGGCTGACGCCGCGGAACAGCGCCACGAAGCTCAGCAGGAACAGGATCCACTTACCCGTGCGCCACACCAGCGTCACGATGTAGCCGAAGCGCCCGAAAAAGCCGCCCAGCACATCGCGCAGGTAACGGGGGACGTCGCCCAGCCCGACGGGCGGAGGGGTTTTCTTGTGCTGATAGGGTTCCAGTCCTCGCATTTGTGTTTCTCCTTTCAGGACGGTGTGGGGGATGCGTCATTCCCGGCAGAGCGGGGCAAGGGTCGCGCCGGTGCAGCGGATGAGGGCGTCCACCGTCAGGATGACCTGACAGCCGCGCACGCCTGCGGAGACGCTGATGCGCTCCAGGCGGGACGCGTCCTCCTGGAGGAAGGTCGCAAAAGCCTTCTTCATGCCAATGGGGCTGCAGCCGCCGCGCAGGTAGCCCGTCAGGGGCAGCAGCTCCTTCTGCGGCAGCATGGCGACGGATTTGTTGCCTGTCGCCCGCGCCACGGCCTTCAGATCCAGCTCCTTCTCTACCGGGATGACGCAGACGAGGTATTTCACCCTGTCCCCGGTGAGGACAAGGGTTTTGTAAATCATTTCGGCAGGCAGGGCCACCTTGGCGGCGACCAGGGTGCCGTCGTAGTTTTCGTCGGACACGTCGTATTCACGGGTCTCATAGGGGATTTTTGCGGCGTCCAGCATGCGCAGGACATTGGTCTTGACGGGTTTCGCCATGGGGATGCCTCCGATTCGGTTGGATGCTGCCATTATACCACCATTGGCGAGAGATGGCAAGATGGCAGGGGAAATGCGGGAATTGTCATCGTGGGCAAAGCCTTTTCTGCGTTGACATTCCCCGCATAAGGGAGTAAAATGAATGGGATGATATCACCAAAGGAGGATGTTCCCATGGCATCTGACAACAAGAACCTGGAATCCCAGCGCCGGGAGGAAAACGGCGTTGTTTACTTCGACCGCGGCGAGCGCAAGGGCTATGACCGCTATGCCATCCAGACTCACTTCGTCGAGGTGGGCGAGGATGCGTCCGAGCTGATCCGCAAGTATGTCCTGCCCATCTCCCAGCCCGGCGACTGCGTGGCCATCACCGCCAAGGTCATGGCCATGTGCACCGGCAATGTGAAGAAGATGGAGGACGTGAAGCTGGGCTTCTTCGCCAAGCTGATGGCGAAGCATGCCAACATCAACTCCACCGGCGTGGGCATGCATGAGCCGTACAAGCTGCAGCTGGTCATCGACATGGTGGGCCTGCCCCGGGTGCTGCTGGCGGCCTTTGTATCCGCTATCACCCGCCCCTTCGGTATCAAGGGCCTGTTCTACAAGATCTGCGGCCATGGCGTCGCCGGCATCGACGGCTTCTATTTCCGCTCCAGCTTTGAGCGCTACAAGACCCTGGCCCTCATCAACCCCGAGAACCCCGTGGAGCTGTCCAACGAGATGACCGCCAACACCGGCATCCCCGTGGTCATCATGGACGCCAACGACATCGACCAGAACCAGCTGGGCAAGTGCGATACCTTCCCGCTGACTGACGAGCAGATCCAGGACGCGCTGGGCGACAACCCCTGCGGCCAGGGCGATGAGATGACCCCCATCATCCTCATCCGCCCGAAGAAAGCGTGATGCGCATGGGGCGTATGGCAAGGCGTATGGCAGCGCTGTGCCTGGCGCTGCTGCTGCTGCTGCCGGTGGGCTTTGTCTGTGCGGAGGAAGGGACTCAGCCGCTGCTGGAAGTGCACCAGATGGCGCTGGGGATCGCGGACGGATACCTCATCCGCCTGGGGGATGTGAACATTCTGGTGGACGGCGGCAACGCCAACCCGATGGCACCCACGGATGCGGTGGTGAACTACCTGCGCGCAGCGGGGGTGAACCGGCTGGACGCGGTCATCATCACCCACTGGCACCTGGATCACTGCATGTGCACGCTCTTCGGCGAATCGGACACTGTGGTGTATTCCCCGGCAGAGCGGGTGCCGGACAGCATCTTCAACGGCTCCGTGACGGTGAAGATCGGCCCCCTGGTGACCGGCGAGCACCGGCAGATGCACATGGGCGACGTGCTCATCTTCGGCGGCATGACCATCACCTGTATCGGCCCGGAGAAGCTGAAGCAGGGCGGCGGCTGCAACCAGGATTCGCTGAATTTCGTGATGCAGTACGGTTCGCGCCGGTTCCTTTTCACCGGCGACTTTGCCCAGAGCAACTGCATCAATCAGCAGTACACGGAGCTGTGTGCCTACGTGGATGTGCTCAAGTTCCCCCATCACGGCATTGAACCCTACGAGATCGGCAAGAAGGCGCTGCGTGTTGTGCGGCCGCAGTACGTGCTGGTACCCGGCGTGGTCAATGAGCACAGTATCTGGAATTTTGCGGACAATATTGTCGTAAAGTTCCCCAAGGAGAATGTGCTGAGCAACGCCGACGGCCATGTGGTCATCCAGACTGACGGCGGGGAGCGCTTCGAGGTGTGTGTGAAGGTCGATCCGGCAGACTTTGCACCCGCAGAATAAGTATACGGATTTCATCGATAAATATCCGGTTGATTTTACATTGAAAATAATGAGAGGTATAGCTATGAAAAAGTTTGCGAGCATCATGGGTATCGTGCTGAGTGTGGTGCTGATTGCGCTGGGCGTTCTGAACATGCTGGAGGGCTTCACCTACCTGAATTCCAGCGGCGCAATCAGGCATGCGTTTTTCGGTGGCAACACCGCCGACAACACCAGCTTCGGCGGAGATTTCTACACCTACAGCTATCGCGCCACCCGCTATGCGGCTAACAATGTCCATGCCCTGGGCGAGTATGTGGAGACGGTCGTCGAAGGCGCTTCCGGCCTGGGCCTGATCCTTCTGGGCCTGGCGGGCCTGGCGCTGTCTCTGTACGGGCTGGGCGCAGCGGCCGAGAGCAAGATGCAGCGGCGGCTCCTGGCGCGCATTGCGAATGAGCTGAACAGCAGCAGCTGTAAGGAGCAGGAGCTTCTGCAACAGATTGCGGACAAGAAGCTGCAGGTTACTGTGCCTGCCTGTCAGCCGGAGGAATGAAGGGCTGAATTGTCTGTGGACAAATGAAAAGGCTCTTCGCGGATTCTTGGGGGGGGATGCGCCCACCTACATACATTATGTTGTCAGCTGTGCAGGCTGCTGCGCCCGTGCAGGAGCAGTTCTAATCCCTGAGGCGGCTTCTGTGAGGAACCGAAGGAGGAACGGTTATGTTTGATAACATCGGCGGAAAGCTCAAAACAGTCGCCCAGGTCAGCACGGTGATTGGGATGCTGGCGTCGCTGGTCATTGGTGTGACGCTGGCTGTGCTGGGGATGGTGCCCACGGGTCTCATCATTGCAGGTGTAGGGTGCGTGTGCTCATGGCTTGCCAGCTTGACCATGTACGGCCTGGGCGAGCTGATCGATGAAACTGCCCGGAACCGCGAGGTCAACGAAAAGATACTCGCGTGCCTGACGGGTGCACAGCCTGCCGCCAGCACCGCCGAATCTGCCGCCAGCACCGCCGAATCTGCTGCCGCACCCATAGCCGCCACCCAACCGCCGGATACACCTGTTGCGCCTGTGTCGCTCCCGAAAAAACGGCTGGAGGATCTGGTCTGGCGGTGCAGCAAGTGCTCCAGCCTGAACGACGTCGCCCTGACAGCGTGTCGTTTCTGCAAAAAGTCCCGCGAATAACACAACAAAATCTCCATGCCAGCAGAGCAGGCACCACAATGCATGAAACGTTGCTACTGATTGCATTAGTGCAGAACAAGAAGCCGCTTTCGCCCGCCGAAAGCGGCGCAAAGGCGCTGGGGGAAAGCGAAAAGCGCTTTCCCCCCGTCCCCCTCTGCTTCCTTGTTTCTTGGTCGCGCGGCTGCGACCCGGGGCGGCTCGGGTTGAAGAGGATTGCTTTGAATGTCCGCTGAAGCGGACGCAATCCTCTTCAAATTCGCCGCATTGTCCCCTTGAGGTTGAGCGGCAGCCGCAGGGGCTTGTGGGAATGGAACTTGCAGTTACTTTACTGCAATAATTCTATTGGTATGGTTTGGGACTGTTTCAAAGAAAAAAAGGATGCTCCGCGCAGGGGCATCCTTTTTATGTGTCATCAGCTGTGCCGCTTGCGGAGCACTTCCCACACATCGCGCAGGGGCACGCCCTGCTGGTACAGCAGCACGGCCAGGTGGTACAGCAGGTCGGCGGCCTCTCCGGCCAGCCCGTCCGCGTCGCCCTTCATGGCGGCGATGACCGTCTCCGTGGCCTCCTCGCCCACCTTTTTGCAGATTTTCTCCGTCCCCTTGTCCAGCAGATAGTTGGTGTAGCTGCCGGACCTGGGGTTGGCGGCGCGGTCGGCGACAGTGGCCTCAATGGCGTCCAGAATGCCGGCCGTGGCGGGCATATCGCCGCGCATCACCGGGTTGTGGAAGCAGGTTTTCTTGCCCGTGTGGCAGGCGGGGCCGGTCTGCTCCACCTGCATGAGGATGGCGTCGCCGTCGCAGTCGTACATCATGCGGAGGACGCGCTGCAGGTGGCCGCTGGTCTCGCCCTTCTTCCACAGCTGACGGCGGCTGCGGCTCCAGTAGGTCGCATAGCCTGTGTCGATGGTCAGCTGCAGGGACTCAGGGTTCATCCAGGCCAGCATGAGGACTTCGCCGGTGGACGCGTCCTGGGCGATGGCGGGGATGAGACCCTGCTCGTTCCAGGTGAGGGCGTCGGGGTCGAAATCCGGCGCGACAAAGGCGGAATTGGCTGCCATTTTCGCGTACTGTTCCGGGGTGACGATGGTTTTCAGCGCCTCCATGGCCGGGGTGTACTGGTTCTCATAGCCGTAGAAGGTATCCTTCGGCTGCAGGCGGAAGCCCAGCTTGATGTACAGCAGGATGGCCATCCAGCTGGAGGGCTGGGTGTGGAGATATACGGGCGCGGCGTTGTCCTCTCGGCGGAAGAAGCGCAGCACGCTCTGGCACAGGGCGCGGCCAAGGCCCCTGCGCCGGTGGTCAGCCCGTACCACCAGCCAATGCAGCGCCCGGACGCCCACGCCGCGGGGGTCATCCTCCCAGGCGATGGCGCTGCCCACCACCTCACCCTCCGGCGAGATGGCAAAGAACACCCGATCCGGCAACCAGGCGGGGTTGTTCAGATAGCGCCGGGCAAAGTCCGCCCTGGCGGCCTCGCGGGTATCGAAATCGCCGATGGCGCATTCCAGATCAGCCCATGCGTCCTCGTCGCCGGGCTGATAGCAGCGGATGGCATATCCCTCGGGCAGCCTGATCTCCATGGGCAGCACACGGTCGCAGCGCATGATGATATGGTAGAACGGAATGGTCTTGTCCAGCATGATCAGCCCTCCTGATTGTAGGCCAGCGCTTCTTCCAGCGTGAAGGCGCCCTCGTACATCGCGCGGCCCAGGATCGCGCCGGCACAGCCTGCGGCCTTGAGGTTGCGCAGGTCGTCCAGGCAGCTCACGCCGCCGGAGCCGATGATATCCATGCCCGTCGCCTCGATCAGGCGGCGGGTGGCCTCCACATTCGGGCCCTGCATCATGCCGTCGCGGCTGACGTCGGTGTAGATGACGTCGCGCACGCCCATGTCGCGCATGCGCAGCGCCAGCTCCGTGGCGGTGAGGGGTGAGGTCTCCACCCAGCCGCGGGTGGCCACCAGGCCGTTCTTCGCGTCGATGCCCACGGCGATGCGGCCGGGGAAGGCCCTGCAGGCTTCCCGGACGAGCTCCGGGTTCTCCGCCGCTGCCGTGCCGATGATGCAGCGCTTCACGCCGGCCTCCACGCGCATTTCGATGTCCTTCATGGTGCGCAGACCGCCGCCCAGCTCGACCTGACCGTTGAAGGCGGCGACCACCTCGCGGATCAGCTCCATGTGGGGCGTTGTGCCATCAAAGGCGGCGTTCAGATCGACCAGATGCAGCCATTGGGCGCCCTTCATGCGCCACTTGGCGGACATTTCCACCGGGTCGCCGAAAATGGTCACGTCGTCGCGCTTTCCCTGACGCAGGCGTACAGCCTTGCCGTCCAGCATGTCGATGGCGGGGTAGAGGATCATGAAACAACCTCCTAACGTATCCAAAAGGCTCCCCCTTGGGGGAGCTGTCACCGAAGGTGACTGAGAGGGTCTTTACTGTCACCGAAGGTGACTGAGAGGGCGCTTCTGTCAGCACTTGGCTGACGGAGAACGGCTCTTTGCAGGATTCTTCGAAATAAGGAGAATCCGCTCTTTAATCGTTCGCATTATCTGGCTGCAAACCGAATTGAATTGCGTATCGACCTCATGATTTGTGAAACGAATGACCTGTATACCGTAGGACTGAAAGATCGCGCTGCGTTCCCGATCATATGCCAGGCCCTGCTCGGTAAAGTGCTGACTGCCATCAATTTCGATGACAAGCAAGGCAGAGGAGCAGTAAAAGTCGGCGATGAAGGATTCAATGGGACGCTGCTTGTAGATCTTAACTGGGTAGTCCCTCAGAAAATCGTACCAAAGGTGTCGCTCCTGGGGGGTCATGTTTTTTCGCAGTGCGCGGGCGCGGGGGAGAATGGCCGGGTTCTTGGGAACAAAGGTCATGGCTGATACTCCTGTGGTGTCGGCGACCGAGACGGAGATGCGCCTGCAGGCGCAGAGACCCTCTCAGTCACCTTCGGTGACAGCTCCCCCCAGGGGGGAGCCTTTGGAGGTTTACGGCATACGGGTAAACAAAAACGGTCACACACTCTTCAAAGGCTCCCCCTTGGGGGGAGCTGTCAGCTTTAGCTGACTGAGAGGGTCTCTTTTGTCAGCTTTAGCTGACTGAGCGGGGCTCTCCGGCGACCACTGTGATCCGGAGCTCAGTCCAGCGTCCCCTTGGTAGAAAGCACGCCCTCAATACCCGCATCCACCCGCATGGCGTCGCGCAGGGCCAGACCGAAGGCCTTGAAGAGGGCCTCCAGCTTGTGATGATCGTTGCGGCCGGCTGCCACGTTCAGGTGGACGGTGAGACCGGCGTTGACCGTCACGGCGCGGAAGAACTCCTCGGCCATCTGCGTGCCCATGTCGCCGCAGCGCAGCGTGGCAAAATCGGCGGTGAAGGCCAGGTAGGGCCGTCCGCTGATATCGATGGCGGCGAAGGCCAGGGCCTCGTCCATGGGCATCCATGCGCTGCCGACACGGCGGATACCTGCGCGGTCGCCCAGGGCGTCGCGGATGGCCTTGCCCAGGCAGATGCCCACGTCCTCGATGGTGTGGTGCTCGTCCACGTGCAGGTCACCCGTGCAGGTCAGCGTCAGGTCGAGCTGTGCAAAGCGACTGAAGGCGTCCAGCATGTGATCGAAGAAGCCCACGCCGGTTTGCAGCTCCGTCTTGCCGGAGCCGTCCAGGTTCACGGTCAGGTTGATGTCGGTTTCCTTCGTGGTGCGGGTGAAGGTCGCGGTGCGCATATTACTTGATTTCCTTTCCGAAACGGATGGCGACGGAGTTGGCGTGGGCGTCCAGGCCCTCCTGCTGGGCCAGGAGGATGACCTGATCGGCGACGCGCTCCAGCTCGGCGCGGGAGCAGCAGATGAGGCTGGACTTCTTCACGAAGTCATCCACGTTCAGGGGGGAGAAGAACCGCGCCGTGCCGCTGGTGGGCAGGACGTGGTTCGGACCTGCGAAGTAGTCGCCCAGGGGTTCAGGGGAGTAGTGGCCCATGAAGATGGCGCCGGCGTTTTCGATCAGCGGCAGCAGGGCGTAGGGGTCGGCGACGGACAGTTCAAGGTGCTCCGGGGCGATCTGGTTGGCGATGTCCGCGCAGTCTGCCAGGGTGGGCGCGACGACGATCGTGCCGTAGGCGGAGAGGCTCTTTTCGACGACCTCTTTGCGGGGGAGGAGCGCGGTCTGCCGGGCCAGCTCTGCGTCCACGGCGTCCGCCAGTGCCGCGCTGTCGGTCACGAGGATGGCGGCGGCCAGGGGGTCATGCTCGGCCTGGGAGAGCAGGTCAGCCGCCACATAGCGCGGGTCGGCGGAGTCATCCGCGATGACCAGCACCTCGCTGGGGCCGGCGACCATGTCGATGCCGACGTGGCCGAAGACCTCGCGCTTGGCGTTGGCGACGTAGATGTTGCCCGGGCCGGTGATCTTGTCCACCCGCGGGATGGACTCGGTGCCGAAGGCCAGGGCTGCCACGGCCTGTGCGCCGCCGACTTTGAAGATGCGGTCAACGCCCGCGATGTCTGCCGCGACCAGCGCCAGCGGGTAGCTCACGCCGCCGTCCTTGCCGGGGGGCGTCACCATCACGATGTCCCTGACGCCCGCGACCTTGGCCGGCAGCACGTTCATCAGCACGCTGGAGGGGTACGCCGCCGTGCCGCCGGGGACGTACACGCCCACGCGGGAGAGGGGGGTGATCTTCTGCCCGAGGGAAATGGCGGGGTCGAAGTTCATCCAGGTGTTGGTCTTCTGCTTCTCGTGGAAGGCGGTGATGCGGCGGGCGGCCTCGCGCATGGCGTCGAGCCATTCGGGAGAGGCGGCTTCGTATGCTTTGTCGATCTCCTCGCGGGTGACCTGCACAGTTTCGGCGGTAAGGGTCACCTGGTCGAAGCGGGCGGTGTAGTCGAAGAGGGCCTTGTCGCCCTCCTCGCGCACGCGGGCAACGATCTCCTTCACGCGGGCGGAGATCTCGTCATTCTGCAGCTGGCTGCGGTTCATCACGCGGGCCTTGAGCGCCTGCGTATCGGACATGTTCAGAATCGGAATCATGAAAAACACCTCCGGAGTTTTTCAAATTATGAATTGAGCTTGGCGACCTCGGCGGCCAGGCCGTCGATGATCTGGCGGATGCGGTCGCGCTTGGTTTTCATGCTGACGCGGTTGACCACCAGGCGGGCGGAGCATTCGGCGACCTCCTCCAGCACGGTCAGGCCGTTGGCGCGCAGGGTGCTGCCGCTCTCGACGATGTCCAGGATGACGTCGGAGAGGCCGATCACCGGGCCCAGCTCGATGGAGCCGTGCAGCCCGATGATCTCGATGGTCTGCCCCTTGGCGTCATAGTAGCGCCGGGCGACTCCCGGGTATTTGGTGGCGACGCGGAAGGTGGCGCGGGTGGCGGAATGGTTGGTCTGATCGGCATAGCCTGCGATGCACAGGCGGCAGCGGCCGAAGGTCAGATCCAGCACCTCGTACAGCGGGCGGTCTGCCTCCAGCAGCGTATCCTTGCCCACCACGCCGAAGTCCGCCACGCCGTGATCCACATAGGTGGGCACGTCGCTGGGCTTGACGAGGATGAAGCGGATATTGTTTGTTCTGTCCCACAGCACCAGCTGGCGGCCGGGATTGCGGGGCTCGGAGCAGTCAATGCCCAGATTTTCCAGGAGGGTGAAGGCCTGCTCGGCAAGCCTTCCCTTGGCCAGGGCGAAGGTGATGACCGGCTGCATCAGAACACCGCCTTTCCGTATTGCTGCAGGCCGTTTCCGGTGATATACACGGCGGCCCGGGCCAGGTTTTCGCTGACCCGGTGTCGCAGGGCCTCGGCGTTCATGCCGTACATGATGGCCACGGACACGCCGCGCAGCCGCTGCTGCCTTGCATAGGTGATGGCCTCGGCGCGGCAGGCGGGCTCAAAGCCCAGGACGATGTCGGGCACGGGGGGCTTGAAGTCCTCGCCCTGGCGCTCCCGGGCAATGAGCAGCAGCTTCATGCTCAGCGCGAAGCCCGTGGCGGGAAGCTCGCGGCCAAAGCGCGCCATCAGGCGGTCATAGCGGCCGCCGGAGAGCAGCGGCTGGCCCAGCTCGGCCACCAGGCCCCGGAAGATGGTGCCGGAGTAATAATTGGCCTGATGGGCCATGCCCAGGTCAATGCTGATGCAGTCCTCGCAGCCATATTCGCGGAGGATGGCGAGGATCTGCCGCAGGTTCTCAATGGCGCTGCGGCACAGGGGATGCTGGGTCAGGGCGGCGGCCTCCTCCAGGACGGAGGCGTCCCCGTAGAGGTCGGGCAGGCGCAGCACGCGGGTAACGGCGTCATCCGGGAGCCCGGCGGCCTGCAGATAGGCGGCCATATCCAGGAGGGATTTCTGCTCCGTCAGGGCGGCCACGGCAGCGGACTGCTCCTGCGTCAGCCCGGCCTCCTGCAGGAAGCCGGTGACGAACTGCGCCTGGCCCAGCTCGATCTGGAAATCCTTCAGGCCGCTTTCCCGCAGCGCGTGGATCGCCAGGGCGATCACCTCCGCGTCCGCCTGGGGGCTGCCTTCGCCCATCAGCTCCACGCCTGCCTGGGTCTCCTCGCACAGGAGGGAGGAGGTCTCCGTCTGCAGCTTCGTGGCGCTCTGCAGATAGCACAGGCGCAGCGGCAGGGGTGCTTCCGCCAGCCGACCGGCAGCCATGCGGGCCGCCGGGATGGTGGAGTCCGGCCGCACGGCCAGGATCCGGCCCTGGGCGTCGAAGGTCTTCCACAGATGCTCCGGGCGGAAGCCGTAGGTGCGGTCATCCAGTGCGTCATAGAATTCGAGGATGGGCGTTTCAATCTCCTGATATCCCTCCAGGGTGAACAGCTGCCGCAGCTGCTGCTCCAGCTGGCGCTTGCGGGCGCATTCGCCGGGCAGGGTGTCCTGCATGCCGCTGGGGATCTGAAGCTTCCGATTGGCCATAAGCGACCTCCGACTTGTCCTTGATGATTTAGCGAGGTAAAGCGCTAATGTGATGAATTATAGCAGGGATTGCTGTGGTTGTCAAGGGGGGAGAGAAAAATTTGGAATTAGGAATTCGGAATTGTGGCATGGGGCCTGGGGTTATTATATCATTTTGCGGATGGTGCGTCCACGAAAGAACAGCGGAAGGACAGGGGAGAACACAAAAAGAACCGGGCGTACACATGATGCATACGCCCGGCGGGAACCGGTGATGAATGATTATTCTGCGGTATCGGGCATCAGGGACATCAGCTGCTCGCGGTAGGCCTTCCAGTCGGGCTTGTTGCGGAAGTAGCGGGGCAGGAAGTTGCCCTGATAGTCAACGGGGCTGCGGAAGGTAACCTTGTTGTTGACGGACAGGTAAGCCACTTCGGCGCCGTCCAGGTCATCGGCGATGGAAACCGCCTCGCCGCAGCTCAGGCCGCCCTCGGTGGAGGCCAGGTCGCCTGCGGTCAGCTGATCCAGGCTGGTGAACCACTTCACGCACTGGCTCTTTTCGTAGATTTCACCGGCGAAGTACTCGCACTCGACCACGGCCTGACCGCCGGTGACAATCACATGGACGGTGCCGATCTGATGGGCGTCAGCCGCCACCATGGGGTAGCTCCACACGCCCTCGACCGTCAGATCGACGGGAACGATGTTGTGCCAGTCATCCGCGATCCCCAGATCCTTCAGGCTCAGGCCGGCCACACCGGCGGTGTTGTTGGAGAACCAGGTGTAGCTGACCTCCGGGCGGGCGCCGGGCAGCTCGTTCTGGATGGAGGAAAGGAAGAAGTCCACCTCGAGGGTGATGCCGCCGTAGGGGATATCCTCCTGGTTGATGACGCTGGCCTTCAGGTTGGAGCCGTCCCAGGTGACATGACCCGCCGCGCCAACGTTCTGGTTGACAAAAACCTGATCGTAGAGCACGGCGTAGGAGTCGTTCTCGTCCATGATGCCGTTGTCATAGCCGGGGCCGTAGCCGATGGAGCCAACGGGGATGGAAACGCCGTCCACGCGCACGTCCGTGACGTTCATGTACAGGCCGGGGAAAAGCGCCTGACCGTTATCGACAACGATGTGCAGCCGCTGCGCGCCCTCGGTGGACGTCCAGGGATGCAGATAAGTGAGGGAGATGGAATAGGTGCCCTCGCCGGTCACGACGGCGTTCTTGGTGGCGATATTGTCGTTGCCATCAGGAGAGATGTTCTCCGGCCAGCCGGTGATGGGGGTGTAGAGCAGCCAGGCGACGGCGGACTGGGTTTCGGCGGCGGCGAAGGTCACCAGCAGCGCACAGGTCAGGAGCAGGGTAAACAGCTTTTTCACGGGGATGGCCTCCTCATAACGCGGCGATTCTGCCTTCCTGGCAGAATCGGACATATATTTCTCATATTATAGAATATATTGGCACGTTCGTCAAGTGCCGGATAACAGAAAAACTCCCCGGCGAACCGGGGAGCTGGGATAAAGCTGTCAGGCCCGGAAGATTACTCAGCGGGCATCAGGGTCATCAGCTGCTCGCGGTAAGCCTTCCATTCGGGCATGTTGCGGTAGTAGCGGGGCAGGGTCGTGCCCTTGTTGTCGATGGGGGAGCGGAAGGAGACCTTGTTGTTGATGGACAGGTAGGCTATGTCGGCGCCGCCCAGGTCGGTCTCGACGTTCACGGTGTCCGCGCTGGTCAGGCCGCCCTCGATGGAGGTCAGGGCCTCGGGGGTGACCTCATCCAGGCTGGTGAACCACTTGATGCACTCGCTGTGCGGGAGAATATAGGCGGTGGGGCCGCCGGCGTACTGGAAGGACACGGACACGACGCCGTTGTTGACCGCCACGTAAGCATGGCCGATGACGTGGGCGTCCGCACCGACGAGGGTGAAGACCTGCCAGCCGGTCCTGGTGAGGTCAACGGGGACGATGTTGTGCCAGTCGTTGGCGATGCCCAGATCGGACAGGGACAGGCCAGCCAGACCGACGGTGTTCTTGGCGAACCAGACGGCGGTGCTCTCCTCCACGGTGGGCTCCACGCCGACCTGATTGGTCACGAAGAAGGAAATCTCGATATTCGCCACGTTCTGGAAATCGGCGGTATCGACCATCTGAGCGGTGCCGTCAGCGGCGTCGTTCCAGGTGACCAGGTGGCTGCTCATGGCGGAGCCGTCAAAGATGGGAGCATAGCTGTCGGAGGCCTGGAAGGCGTTCTCCCAGTGATCCCAGTAAATCTGGCCGTAGCCGTTCTGACCGGTCAGGTCAATGGGCTGGCCGTTGACCTTCACCTCGGTCACGTTGACGCGGTACTGCCAGCTGGGCAGCACATTGCCGCCGTCCTCAAAGATGAGCCACAGGTTCAGCAGACCGTTGACGGCGTTGGTGGCGGGATCCGCATCCACCCACTTGAATTCCGCGGACACGGTGTAGTAACCGGGGCCGGTGATCTCAGCGTTCTGGGTGATGGTGTTGTCGTTGGGGGTCACGCCCACATTCTGGGGCCAGTAGCTTTCGTCGTACAGGTACATCCAGGCGGTGGTGATGGTCTCGGGGGCATCCAGCGCCACGCCGGCCTCGGGCTGCGCGCCCAGCTCCTCGGGAGCCGCGCCGGCTTCCTCGGCGAAGATGAAGTCCACCTCGATGGTGTCGCCGTTGACGATGTCATCGGGGTTGATGACCAGGTGGGTGGCGTCCTCGGGGGTGCCGTCAAAGGAACGGTAGCCCTGGGGGCCCTGCGCGTCGGGGGTGAAGAAGGGATCCCAGTAGCTGTTGTACAGGGGCACCATGCCGGCGTTGGTGTCGTCATGGTAGGTGCCGTAGTAGTTCTCGTTCATGGGGATGGAGACGCCGTTGACGCGGATATCGGTGATGTCCACGTAGTAGCCGGGGAAGAGGCGCTCGGCGTCGTTGAGGATGAGGTTGAACTGGATGGCGCCCTCGGCCTTCTGCCAGTTGAATTTCAGGCCCACGGTGTACTTGCCGGGGCCGGTGATGACGGCGTTGGTGGCCTCGACGCCGGTCTCGGACGCGGGCTGGTCAACACGCTGGT
This sequence comes from Clostridia bacterium, assembly GCA_017516305.1. Lineage (GTDB taxonomy): Bacteria > Bacillota > Clostridia > Christensenellales > Aristaeellaceae > UBA11524. Next base: position 32,727 of record JAFXDB010000089.1, read on the forward strand.
GCTGGGGCCACCAGGGGAAGTTGGCCTGATCCTTCTCGTGGTTGGACGCGAAGTACAGCAGCCAGGCGGTGGCGGTGGTCGCCTCGCCCTCGGCGGACGCGACGGGAACCATGCCCAGGGTCATGGTGGCCAGCATGGTGACAGCCAGCAGCATGGACAGGAGCTTCTTCATGGTAAATCCTCCTTATAAAACGATAATCACAGCGGGACGAAAACGATCCGCTTGATGACTTGCTCCTATTATAGGCGATTTTTACCATATCGTCAAGGCGGTTTCTGTCCGAAAATTGTACGAAAAATGGCACATCCGGGCGGAATGTGCCATTTGAGCGGTGCGACGCCGGTTTGCAGACGGCGGGAGCGGGATGGAATATGCCTTTCTGTGCTTACAGTTCCATCCGCACCTGGCCGTCGGCAGCAGCGCCGGGCTGGGTGCGGCCCATGTGCTGCCAGGCGGCGGGGGTGCAGATGCGGCCGCGGGGTGTGCGCATGAGGAAGCCAAGCTGCATCAGGTACGGCTCGTACACGTCCTCGATGGTGATGGCGTCCTCGCCCGTGGTGGCGGCCAGGGTATCCAGGCCCACGGGGCCGCCGCCGAACTTGTCCATCATGGTGGTCAGCATGGTGCGGTCGGTCTTGTCCAGCCCCAGCTCGTCCACGCCCTGCATGGCGATGGCCTCCCGGGCGACGTCCAGGGTGATGGTGCCGCCGCCGCGCACCTGGGCATAATCGCGCACGCGTTTGAGCATGCGGTTGGCGATACGCGGCGTGCCGCGGCTGCGGCGGGCGATTTCGAGGATGCCCGCGTCATCGGCCTGAACGCCCAGGATGGACGCGCTGCGGCCGACGATCTTTGCCAGCTCCTGGGGCGTGTACATCTCCAGCCGGAACAGGATGCCGAAGCGGTCACGCAAGGGAGCGGAGAGCTGGCCGGCGCGGGTGGTCGCGCCCACGAGGGTGAAGCGGGGCACCGCCATGTGGATGGAGTTGGCCATGGGGCCCTTACCGGTGACGATGTCCACGGCGAAATCCTCCATGGCGCTGTAAAGCACCTCCTCCGCTGTGCGGGAGAGGCGGTGGATCTCGTCGATGAAAAGGACGTCGCCCTGGTTCAGGTTGGTGATGATGGACAGCAGGTCGCCGGGGCGCTCGATGGCCGGGCCGGAGGTGATGCGGATATTGGAGCCCATCTCCGAGGCGACGATGTTGGCCAGGGTGGTCTTGCCCAGGCCGGGCGGGCCGTAGAGCAGGATGTGATCCAGCGCGTCCCGGCGGGAGAGGGCGGCCTGGATGTAGATGCTCAGGCTGTCCTTGACGGCATTCTGGCCGATGTAGTCCCGCAGGGTTTTCGGGCGGAGGCTCTGCTCAGCGGCATCCTCGGCCTGATACCCTGCGTCCATGAAGCGTTCCTCAAACATAATGAACCCCTTGATGATGAATTCTTAATTCTTAACTTCGTAATTCTTAATTTACATGCCTGCCATGGAGCGCAGTGCCAGGCGCAGGAGCTCGTCCACGGGGGCGTTCCTGTCCGGCACCTTTGACAGGGCGTCGCGGGCCTCGCCGGGGGTGTAGCCCAGGGCGGTCAGACCGGCGATGGCCTGGGCGAAGTTGTCTGCCGCAGCGGGTACAGCCACTGCGGGGCTTGTGGCTGCGCTGCCGGATACGTCGAACTGCCCCAGCTTGTCCTTGAGCTCCATGGCGATGCGCTGGGCGATCTTCTTGCCCACACCGGGAGCGCGGGAGATGGTCTTCTCGTCCTCCATGACGATGGCCAGGCGAAGATCCTGCACGCTCAGGGTGGACAGCAGCGCCAGGGCCATCTTGGGCCCCACGCCGGAAACGCCGGTCAGCATGAGGAAGAGCTGCTTCTCCTCCTTCGTGGCAAAGCCGAAGAGCTCCAGGGCGTCCTCCCGCACCGAGAGCCAGGTGTGGCAGCGCATCACGTCGCCCGTTTTCGGCGCCGCGTTCAGCGTCGCCAGGGAGCAGTTGAGCAGGTAGCCCACGCCGCCCGCGGCAAGGACAAGGGTGTTGCTGGTCTTTTCAGCCACCTGACCTTCAATAAATGCGTACATATCGATTCCTCCAGAATCGCAATTCGGAATTTGAAATTCGAAATGCGGAATGGATGCGTGGAACTGGTGCTGCGGGGCTCCGAGGCGGTGCGGAGGACTCAGTCCTCCGTGGCCGCGCAGCGGCGACCGCAGGGCCATAGCCCTGCTCGACCCAGCGGGAGGGCCGCGTCACTTCATGCGGAACTGCTCCTTGAGGCGACCTGCCTGGCAGTGGGTGATGGCGCAGGCGATGGCGTCGGCCGCGTCGTCGGGCTTGGGGATGTGATCCATGTTCAGCAGCATTCTGACCATCTGCTGGATCTGCTTCTTGTCGGCCTTGCCGTAGCCGGTGATGGCCTGCTTGATCTGCATGGGGGTGTATTCGTAGAGGTTCTCGGTGTATTCGGCGGCGGCGATGATGGCCGCGCCGCGGGCTGCGCCGACCATCAGGGCGGTGGTGACGTTCTGTGCGAAGAACAGCTCCTCGAAGGCCACCTCGTCCGGGCGGTACATGAGGGTCAGGTCGCGGATGCCGAGCTGCAGGGTGCGCAGGCGGTGCTGCATGGGGGTTCCGGCCTTTGTTTCGATGCAGCCGTAGCCCAGCAGCTTCATGCGGCTGCCGTTTGCTTCCACCACGCCCCAGCCCATCAGCGCGTAGCCGGGGTCGATGCCAAGAACGATCATGTGCTTTCTCCCGTTCGTATGTTCGTACTCCTCTATGATACCGCGGCGGGCGGGTTATGTCAACGCGAACACCGCATTTTCTGCCTTTTGCCCCTTTTATTGCCATGTGCGGAAATATTCTCAGAAATGATGAAACGTTTTGCCGCCGGGGCGCGTATATACAGGTAAAAGCCCCTGTATGGTGGCAAAAGGAGGAAATCATATAAAGTACATGAAGCGCATCGGTCGAATGACGTCTCTGCTGCTGGCGGTGCTGCTGTGCCTGGGCGGTGCGGCCCTGGCGGAGACCGGGGACATGTGGGCGAGCATGCAGGTGGAGGAAACCCTCTATGTCCCCCGGGCGGACGGCACGGGTCTTTTGCACCTGGTCATCAGCAAGACCGGCCCGGCGATGACGCTGGATGGTGTGGACGCGGACTTCTATGATGCGGACGGGGAAAAAGTGAAGGGCGCGAAGAAGCCATTTGTCAAGGATAAATTTATCCAAAACTGATGGCGCGTACAAATTTACCAAACAAGCCTCCTGCATTCTTGAACCGAACCAGCAAAAACGGACAATAGACAAAAAGCCCCCTTATGTAGGATAATAACTACATGAGGGGGTAAGATTATGTCAGGGAAAAAGGGAATGAAAAAGTATCCGGAAGGGATACGAGAAGAGGTCGTAAGCCGGATTCGAAACGGAGAAAGTCAGCGTGCCATGAGCCGTGAATACGGGATCAGCAGATATGCGATACAGGAGTGGCTGCAGCAGGGCGTTCTGCCAAAGTCACGAGGGCGCAAACCTGCGAAGACACTACAGGAGTATAAGTACGAGAATAAGCGATTGAAAATGGAAGTGGAGTTGCTGCGGGGTTTTCTGCGGCACACAGAAAGGAAGTGAAGGCAAGGATTAAGTATGAAGTGATCCAGCGACATGAAAAGGAGTATCCCATAGCAGTCATGTGTCGGATACTGGGGGTATCACGCAGCGGGTACTACGATTATCTGAAGCGAGCAAATGGAGGAGAACGTGACGCAGAGCTGGCCGCGCAGATCCGGCATTGCCAGGAGCGCAGTCGCCATACTTACGGTTACAGGCGTGTGCATCAGTGGCTAAAGCAGCATGATGTATATCGAAATCCTAAGACAATTCTGCGGATCATGCAGAAATATGGACTTCTTGCAGAGATTCGTCGCCGCAGGAAGTGGGTTCAGATGGGTCAGCAGGTGCATAAATACCAGAATCTGCTTGACAGAAACTTCAATGCAAATCGTCCCAACAGCAAATGGGTTACAGACATCTCATACATTCATACACAGGAGGGAGTTCTGTATCTATCCATGATCCGCGATCTGTACGACAACAGTATTGTTGCCTACAAGACAGCAACGAAACAAACTGTCAATCTGGTGCTGGACACAATTCGTTTGGCTATGAAGAAGGAGAAAAAGAGGGTCGCCGCAGAGTTGCAGCTCCACAGCGACCAAGGTTTTCAATACACTTCGCAGGCGTATTACAACCTGACTCAATCTTACGGCATTACGCCCTCCA
>JAFXDB010000090.1 GCA_017516305.1 Clostridia bacterium
GGAAGGCTGCGACATCGGCCCCAAGTCCCAGGCTCTGTTCGCCGAGGCTGTGAAGGCTGCCAAGACCGTCATCTGGAACGGCCCCATGGGCGTGTTCGAGAACCCCACCCTGGCCAAGGGCACCCTGGCCGTGGCGCAGGCGATGGCCGACTCCGAGGCTGTCACCATCATCGGCGGCGGCGACTCTGCGGCTGCTGTTGAGCAGATGGGCCTGGGCGACAAGATGACCCACATCTCCACCGGCGGCGGCGCCTCCCTGGAGTACCTGGAGGGCAAGGTCCTGCCCGGCGTTGCGGCTCTGGACGAGGAATAAGCTGACGCTTTCGTCAAAATGCTGATGGCATTCTGACGAGTTTGCACTCCGCCGCTGGTCGCTGCGCTCCCGGCCGCTCCTGCGTGTAAGGAAACTTTTCCTGACGGAAAAGCGCGAGAATTGCCACGCATGTCGCCGATTTTTGATCTGCAGTCTGCCGACGGCGAATGACTGAAACCTTCACCGTCCCCGTAAAACCTTGCGGGGACGGCTTTTCCCTGCAAATCATGATATGAGGTGATTCCAATGCGCAAGCCGATCATTGCCGGCAACTGGAAGATGAACAAGACCCCCGCCGAGGCTGCTGCCCTGGTGAACGAGCTCAAGCCCCTGGTGGCCGACGCGCAGTGCGACGTGGTCGTGTGCGTCCCCGCCGTTGACATTGCCGCCGCCGTGGACGCCGCGGCCGGTTCCAACATCAAGGTGGGCGCCCAGAACGTGCACTGGGCCAAGTCCGGCGCCTACACGGGCGAGCTGAGCGCCGACATGCTGGTGGCTGCCGGCGTTGAGTACGTCGTCATCGGCCACAGCGAGCGCCGCCAGTACTTCGGCGAGACCGACCGCACCGTGAACCAGCGCGTGCTGGCCGCCGTGAACGCGGGCCTGAAGGCCATCCTGTGCGTGGGCGAGATGAAGGAAGTCCGCGAAGCCGGCGCCACCGATGGCCTGGTGGATTTCCAGACCATCATGGCCCTCAACGGCCTGACCGCCGAGCAGGTGCAGGACGTCATCATCGCCTACGAGCCCGTCTGGGCCATCGGCACCGGCCTGACCGCCACCGATGAGCAGGCCAACGAGACCATCGGCGTCATCCGCAAGGCCATCGCCCGCAAGTACGGCCAGGAGTGCGCCGACAAGGTGCGCATCCAGTACGGCGGCTCCATGAACCCCAAGAACGTCAAGGGCCTGATGGCCCAGCCCGAGATCGACGGCGGCCTCATCGGCGGCGCGTCCCTGAAGGCTGCGGACTTCTCCCTGGTGGTCAACTACGACAAGTAATCCTTTGCAAACACAGGGCTGCATCGGCAACGGTGCGGCCTTTTTGCGGCTCTTCACGGAAAGTCAGGGAATACGACATGGTATAGGGAGATGTTCTCTGCCCAGCCTTTGCGGCTGCATCGAAGCCATGAAGGGGAAGATGCGGCGTCTTTGCGGAGGGTTGCGCCTTCGTTCTTATTCATTCAAGCAACTCTCCGCAACGTCGCCGCCCCGATATGCAGCCGCATTTCCGACGCCTTGGGGGCAGGAGGGGGACGGGGGGGATGCACCGGTTGCATCCCGGATAGGAAAAAGCGCCTTTACGCCGCTTTCGGCGGGCGAAAGCGGCTTCCCCTTGCGCTGTTCGGGTAGTCCCTGAGAAAACACGATGATGTAGTCCCTAACAAAACGTGAACCCCCTTTTTTCTTGCCTGCCCACAGGGTTTGTGGTATGATAAAGGATAAAGAAAAAAGGAGGTGCCCGCCATGCCGGACATGCAGCACGATTCGTCCACCCTGTCCTGGAACGCCATGGGGGAGGAATGGCTGACCCTGGCCCAGACCGGAGAGAGCCGCATGCGCTTCATCATGCCGCATATGCTGCGGTACATGGGGGATGTGCGCGGCCTGCGCATCCTTGACCTGGGCTGCGGCGAGGGCGGCTATGCCCGGAAGCTGGCGGCTGCGGGGGCCATCGTCACTGCGGTGGACTGCTCGGAGGCGGCCCTGGCCTATGCGCAGCGTCAGGCGTCGGCGGAGGGGCTGGACATCGCGCATCACCTCCGCAACAGCAACGATCTCTTCGGCCTCGCAGATGCGTCCTTTGACGTGGTGCTGTCCTCCATGATGCTCATGGATGTGGAGGATCTCGCCGGTACGCTCCGGGAGGCGGCGCGGGTGCTGGAGCCCGGCGGGCGCATGCTCGTCAGCATGCTGCACCCCTGCTTCGACGGCAATCACGAAACTGGCATCGGCCGCCAGGGCGCCGGGGAGACCCGCGAGGTGGTGGTGAAAAACTACTTTGAGCCCCGCGCCTGGTCTGCGCCCCTGCCCAACGGCAGCACGCCCGTCATCTGGCGACACCGCACGCTCAGCGAGTATGTGAAGGCCTTCCTCGCGGCGGGCTTTGTCATCTCCGACATGCACGAGCCCCGCGCCACAGCGGAGGAAGCGGCGGCATTCCCTTCGCTGACGATGATCCGGCGCATCCCGCTCTTCCTGTACTGGGAGCTGATGAAATGCTGATCCGCAACGCCATGGTTGACGGCCGCCTCACCGACCTCCGCCTGATGCACGGAGCGGTGCAGGAGATGGGTGTGGGCCTGTGCAAGGGCCTGTACGAATCCGAAATTGACCTGGGCGGGGACGAGCTGCGTCCCCTGACGGCGGACATCCCCCTGCCGCCCCGCCTGCGCCGTTTTTTCCTACGGGTGCAGCCGATGGACGCACACCTTACCCCCGGTACGCCCGCGCCCCTGACCCGCTGGCACAAGGGCGTGCTGACCGGGTATATCGACGAACACGCGGCTGACTGACGCCGCAGAAAGGAGCCGCCCATGGGCAAGCCGAGCCTTTATGTGCCCCCCGGAGCGATGGCCTCCGACGGCTTCCGCGCGCTGATGGATGCGGCCTGTCAGGCAGAATGGGAAAGAAATCCCGTCCATGCGGCCTTCGGGATGTACCTGTTTTCCAACGCCGTCTGGCTGGCGCGGGAAATGCAGGCCGGCGGCTTTGACCGCATGGTGTTCATCGCCCGGGACGGCTGGTGGGTCAAGCAGGCCTATGACCTTGTTGCCACGGCATTGGGGGTGACGGTGCCCTCCGATTATGTGCGCATCTCCCGGCAGGCGGCGTTTCCGCTGCATTTCCGTACCCCGGAGGATCTGATGACCCTGCCCGACTGGGTGGACGTGACCGCCCACACGCAGCGCACGCTGATGCAGCTGCTCGCCCCGAACCTGATCCCCGGTGCAGTGGAATCGATGGCTTCCGCGGATGAAAAGCGCCTCACAGAGGCGGAACTGCCCGGCTTCATCGACGCCTGCCGCCGTGTCTGGGACGCATCGCGGACGGAAGCCTATCGTGCCCATGCACATGCATATATCGCGCCGAAGTTCGTGGGCAAATGCGCCACCTTCGACGTGGGCTACAACCTGCGCAGCGAGTCCGTCATCCGTGCCCTCACCGGCGCGGACGTCACCGCCTTTGTCACCCACATGGACAGCGCCCATCCGGAGAAGCGCGGCGTGCCCTTCCGTGCGCTGTATCCGGCCAGGCCCTATGTCAGCTGGGTGGCCCGGGAGCAGTTCCTGCTGGAGGACGCCCCCCTGTGCGTGGGCTACGACGAAAACGGCCCGGTGCTGGTTGCCACGGGGACGCATGTCCACCCGGGCATCGAGCGGTGCCAGCGGGCGGCCCTGGCCTTTGTGGCGGACGTGGTGCGCCGATACGGTGAGCGTCTGGCGGACATGCCCCTGCGCCCGTTGGAGGGCTGCATGCCCTTTGAGCGCTTTCTGCACTGCGGCCCTTATGCCTGGATGGCCCCGTTCCGCCGCAGCCGCCTGGACAATGCCTTCCACGCCGGGGCAGGGGAGGGGAACGAGAACGCCTTCCTCCAGTGGCGGCTGATGCAGACCGATCTCCTGCTGGCCCGGGGCATGCCCCCGTGGCGTGTGAAGCTGAAAAGGGCCCTCATCCGCCTGCGGGAGGAGCCGCGGAGCTTCTGGCAGAGGATGAATCCGTTCGCGTCCGAATAAAGACGTGAAAGGGGTTTCAAATTTGGTGCGGAAGGCCCACTTTTTCCGAAAATGACATTGTATTCCACGGCAAAGGATGCTATAATATAGGCGAAAAATCCGAAAGGAAGGATATACTCATGAACAAGTTCATCGTTGAGACCTCTGCCCGTCACGTCCACGTTTCCCAGGCTGATCTGGAGACCCTTTTCGGCGCCGGCTACCAGCTGACCCACAAGAAGGATCTGTCCCAGCCCGGCCAGTATGCCTGCGCCGAGCGCGTGGACGTTGTCGGCCCCAAGAAGACCCTGACCGGCGTTTCCATCCTGGGCCCTGTGCGTCCCGCCACCCAGGTTGAGATTTCCCTGACCGACGCCCGCTCCATCGGCTGCGCCGCCCCCATCCGTGAGTCCGGCGACACCGCCGGTTCCGGCGCCTGCAAGCTCGTTGGCCCCTGCGGTGAGGTCGAGCTGACCGAGGGCGTCATCGCTGCCAAGCGCCACATCCACATGACTCCCGCCGACGCTGAGACCTTCGGCGTTCAGGACAAGGAGATCGTCTCCGTGAAGATCGACAACGAGGGCCGCGCCCTGGTCTTCGGCGACGTGGTGGTCCGCGTGAGCGAGAAGTTCGCCCTGGCCATGCACATCGACACCGACGAGTCCAATGCTGCCGCCTGCGGCCGCGAGGTCTACGGCACCATCGTCAAGTAAGAGGCAACCGCTGCAAATGTTCATCGTCTGCTGACGGAGGAATCTGCACCATCTGCGTTGCGAACGAACCTCGATGACCCTCCAGGTAACCTTCGCTTCGTTCGCTTAGCATCTGGCACAGATTCCCCTCGTCATCAGTCGTGCCCATTTTTACGCTTGCCTCACCGTTCATTCCCGGCGGAGAATTGAAAAGAACTCCGCCGGTTTTCGGCATTTCCCTGGCAAAATTGCCGGAATGATGAAGCGTTTTCCGTCTCTGGTGCGTTATTATCTGCAAAGGGATAATCCCACCAACAGGAAAGCGAGTGAAAATCATGAAGATACGTCTTTTTTCCCTGCTCACGGCGCTGCTGCTGATCTGCGCGGCCTGCCCGGCCCTGGCGCGTTCGTCCCAGAAGACCGCCATCCCGCTGGGGGATGTCTACCCCGTGAACGCGGGCGACAATGCCTGGTTCGAGGTGCCCATGGCGCTGGATGTGTATGAGACGCCTGGCTCCTTCCCGGTCATCGGCGTCGTTGATCCCTCGGCAGAGGAGCAGCTGGCCGCTAACGCCGTCTTTGCGCATATCCCGGAGGGCCTTGTGCTCCAGCGGGGTGACATGGATGTGCGGGGCTTCATGGAGGAGGGCCGCCTGGTGCTTTCCGGCACGGAGGACACCGGCGTCAGCCGCGTCATCGAGCGCTATACCATCAATGATCTGCCCGCTGTGCGCGTGGAAATGCTGGGCCAGGGGTATGAGATGATCTGGGTGGGCGACTGCGGGGACATGTACTTCTTCATGTACCCCACGGCGGACGAGGCCTTTGCCCAGACCATCCGGGAGACGGCGACAACGCTGCACCTGGTGGAATCCCGTACGGCCCCGGTCTGCAACCCGGAGGACTACATCTGGACGGATGACGAAACCGGCGTGACCATCGCGGGCTACACCGGCACGGCCACCCGCATTGCCATCCCGCCGGAAATCGGCGGCAAGCCCGTTGTCGCCCTGAATGACGCGGCCTTCTACGAGGCGGATGTCACCTGGGTCTCCGTTCCCGACAGCGTCACGCGCATCGGCCGGTACTGCTTCAGCGGCTGCACGCTCCTGCAGACGCTGCGCCTGCCCGCGGGCCTCAAGGAGATCTCCGAGGGCATGCTGGAGAGCTGCATGCGCCTGTACGCCCTGGACATCCCGGAAGGGGTCACGTCCATCGGCGAGTACGCTATCTGGTGCAATTTCTATCTTACGGAGCTGCACCTGCCCGCCAGCCTGACGGACATTGCCGGCTTCAACTTCGTCAGCTGCGATTGCCTGGAGCGCTTCACCATCGCCGATGGCAACACGGCCTACAAGCTCCTGGACAATGGCAAGGTGCTGCTGACCGCCGACGGCAAGCGCCTGGTGCATTACTGTGCTTACCAGAGCCGCGGTATGTACATCGTCCCTGCGGGCGTGGAGGTCATCCCGGCCTTCGCCTTCGGTCGGCAGGAGAGCCTGCGCACGGTCATCGTGCCGGACTCGGCCACGGCCATTGAGGGCGGCGCGTTCCTGTCGGTGATGTACCTGCAGAGCATCGTCATCCCGGCAAGCGTCACCAGCCTGGGCCGGACGCGAGTCATCCTGCAGGACGGCATTCTCCTGCCCAGCCCGGAGAATGCGCCTGTGGACGTTACCATCAGCATCTGCGTGGACGCGGTCATCATCGCCCCTGAGGGCTCCGCAGCTCAGGCCCATGCAGAGCGATTCAACCTGATTTTCGAAGCGGTGCAAGCTGCTGAAAATACCAACTAACCAATCAACATAAAGGAGTGCATTCCCATGAAGATCCTGATCGTGAATGCCGGTTCTTCCTCCCTGAAGTACCAGCTGGTGGACATGGACAACGAGACCCTGATCGCCAAGGGCGGTGTGGAGCGCATCGGCCTGGAGGGCGCGAACCTGAAGCAGAAGGATTCTGAGGGCAAGGTGAACGCCGAGTATGTGCAGCCCATCCCCACCCACGTCGTGGCCTGTGAGCTGATGATGAAGGCGCTGCAGGAGTCCGGCACCATCAAGTCCATGGACGAGATCGGCGCTGTGGGCCACCGCGTGCTGCACGGCGGCGAGGAGTTCACCGCTTCCTGCATCATCACCGACGAGGTGAAGGCGGCCATCAAGAAGTACATCCCCCTGGGCCCGCTGCATAACCCCGCCAACCTGCAGGGCATCGAGGCCTGCGAGGCTGTTATGCCTACCACCCCCCAGGTGGCCGTGTTCGACACCGCGTTCCATCAGACCATGCCTCCCAAGGCCTTCATGTACGGCGTGCCCTACGAGTTCTACAAGGAGATGGGCCTGCGCCGCTACGGCTTCCACGGTACCTCCCACCGCTATGTTTCCAAGCGCGTGTGCGAGTTCCTGAACATCGATCCCGTGGGCAAGAAGATCATCGTCTGCCACCTGGGCAACGGCTCCTCCCTGTCCGCTGTGGTTGACGGTAAGTGCGTGGACACCTCCATGGGCCTGACCCCCCTGGAGGGCCTGCTGATGGGCACCCGCTGCGGCTCCTGCGACCCCGCTGTGGTGCAGTTCATCGCCAACAACAAGAACATGACCCCTGACGAGGTCCTGAACCTGATGAACAAGAAGTCCGGCCTGCTGGGCATCGCCGGCGAGGGCACCTCCGACATGCGCGATATCGACCGCCTGGCTGACGAAGGCCACGAGCGCGCCGGTCTGGCCCGCGACATGCTGCATTACCAGATCAAGAAGCTCATCGGCTCCTACATCGCCGCGATGAACGGCGTGGACGTGATCGTCTTCACCGCTGGCATCGGCGAGAACGGCCCCGAGCTGCGCGAGGCTGTCATGAGCCAGTTCGAGTGACTGGGCGTGAAGATCGACAAGGAGCTGAACAACTTCCGCGGCGAGGAGCGCGTCATCTCCACTCCCGATTCCAAGGTCACCGTGTGCGTCATCCCCACCAACGAGGAGATCATGATCGCCCGCGACACCAAGGAACTGGTGGAAGGCAAGTAATCGCTGCATGCACAGATAAATGCTGCGCCGGGGGGAGAAATTCCCCCCGGTCTTTGCCTTTTTTCTTGCGGAAAGGTGTTGACAAATCCGCGAGATAATCCTATAATATCATACGGTATGATTTGAGGTGGTGAAGCACTTGAAGCTGGATGTTCTTCACGTCCTGCGCAGTCCCGGTACGGAGTACGCTTTTTCGGCGGAGCAGGCCATGGCTCCGCAGACCATCGGCGGCATGGAGGTCAGGCTTGACCCGGTGCAGCTGACGGGCGTGATGATGGCCGGGGACGACGGCAGCGTTACGCTGGACGGAAAGCTTACCACGGTGGCTCACACTTCATGCGCCAACTGTCTTGCGCCCGCGTCCGGCACGATTGAGGGCGAGTTCCGGGAGACCTTCATCTTCGAGGGTGACCCGGAGGATGACGAGAGCTTTGCCTACACGGGCAGCGCGCTCGATCTGGAAAAGCTCACCCTGACCTACGTGCTGCTCAACATGCCCATGCGCTTCCTCTGCAGGGAAGACTGCGTGTTTGAGTATGAGGATACGGACGGCGACGTGATGATGCTTTGCCAGGACGATTTGAATGTTCAGCGTCCTTTTGCGGCATTGCAGCAGTTGCTGGCTGAAAAGTCTGACAACGAAGAAAACTGAGGTCAGCAAAGGCTGCACCATTAAGGACGAGGAGGTGTAACAATGGCTACTCCTAAGGGAAAGATCTCTAAGGCTCGCAAGCACAGCCGTCAGGCTAACTGGAAGCTCACCCTGCCCGGCATCGTTGAGTGCCCCCAGTGCCACGAAATGAAGCTGGCTCACCGCGTGTGCAAGCACTGCGGTTACTACAAGGGCGTTCAGGTCGTCGTGAAGAACGAGGA
>JAFXDB010000091.1 GCA_017516305.1 Clostridia bacterium
CAAACTGCTGGTCGAGGAAGCCGAAGTTCGCGGGCGCATCCGGCTGCTGGGCGGTGATCTCCGGGTGACAGAGGAAGCCGAAGCAGTTGAGGCGGTAGCCCACCGTTACCACCACGACGCCGCGGCGGGCAATGCGCTCGCCGTCAAACTCCATTTCGGTGGTGTTGCCCACCTGCAGGCCGCCGCCGAAGTACCAGACATAGACGGGCATGCCCGTGCGGCCGTCCGCCGGGGCCCAGACGTTCAGGTACAGGCAATCCTCGCTCATGGGCAGATCCTTGTCCACGGCCCACTCGCGGGAATAGATGTCCTTGGCGGGGTCACCGGCGCAATTGGCCTGCATGGCGATGGGGCCGAAATCCGCCGCAAAGAGCTCACCCTCCCAGTCGGGGCAGGGCTGCGGGGCACGCCAGCGGTTCTCGCCCACCGGCGGTGCGGCAAAGGGGATGCCCTTGTAGCTGGTGATGCGGGGGTCAGCCGCCGGCAGACCGCGCAACCAGCCATTCTCAACCTTCACTTTGCGAATCATATCAGTCACTCCTGTCCATCCATAAGAAAATGCGGAACCGGAACGCAGAACTGCCAAAGCAAATTCCGCATTCCGAATTCCGCATTCCGAATTCAGAATTAGCCCTTGACGCCGCCCAGCACCATGCCGGTGACGAAGTAGCGCTGCAGGAAGGGGTAGACCACCAGGATGGGCGCGGCAGACACCACCGTGATGGCACAGCGGATGGTGACGGGCGTCGTAGCCGTGGTGGTACGCAGGGCGTCCGCCGTGGCGTTGGCCGCATTGGCGCTCTGGTTGGTGGTGGCCAGCTTCATCTTCAGCAGGTACTGCAGGGTATACAGGTACTTCTTGCTGCCGTTGTACAGCTGGGTATCGAACCACTGGTTCCAGCTGCCGACGGCCACGAACAGGGCAACCGTCGCCAGCACGGGCATACACAGCGGGAAGATGATCTGCCAGAAGATGCGCAGGTCACCGGCGCCGTCGATGCGGGCGGATTCCGCCAGCGCCTCGGGCAGGCCGCTGATGTAGGTACGGATGACGATCATGTTGAAGCAGCTGAACATCGTGGGGATGATGTAGACCCAGAAGGTCTTGCTCAGGTTCAGGGTCTTCGAAATAAGCAGGTAGTTGGGGATCAGGCCGGCGTTGACGTACATGGTCAGCACCATGGTGATCGTGATAAAGCCACGCAGCACATACTCCCTGCGGCTGAGCGCAAAGGCCAGCATGGAGGTCAGGATCACGTTGAGGACGGTGGTGATGACCGTACGGGCCACAGAAATGCCGAAGGCAGACCAGATCAGCTCATCCGTCAGCAGGGCCTGATAGGCCTTGAGGCTGAACTGACGGGGCCATAGGCCAATGCCGCCGCGCAGCGCGTCCGTGCCGTCGTTGAAGGAGATGGCCACGGTGTTGATGACGGGGTACAGGGTAAGGAACATCAGCACAACCAGAATGCAGGTGTTGACAATCGGGAATACGATATCCTGATGCGGCTTTTTTCTCTTATTGGCAATAGCAGTCACAGATATCCCCCCTTAAATCAGCGTGTCCTCATCCAGCTTCTTCGCCACCCAGTTGGCAGAGAAGAGCAGGATGATCGCCACGATGCTCTTGAACATACCCGCAGCCGTTGCGCGGCCGAAGTTGTTGTTGGAAATGCCGTATTCCAGCACGAACACGTCGATTGTGCGGGAATAGTGCTCCACCTGGGAGTTGCCCATCAGGTACTGGATCTCGAAGCCGGCCTCCATCAGGTGACCGATGTTCATGATCAGCAGCACCATGAAGGTGGACTTGATGCCCGGCAGCGTCACGTTCATGATCCGCTGGAAGCGGCCCGCACCGTCGATGGACGCAGCCTCGTAGAGCGTGGGGTCAATGGAGGTCATGGTGGAAATGTAAATGATGGAGTTCCAGCCGACTTCCTTCCATATATTGATCACGCCCACCAGCCACCAGAACAGCTTTTCCTCGCCCAGCCAGAAGATCTCCTGGCCGCCCAGCGCCTTGATCAGCTGGTTGACCGGGCCGGTGGAGGCGAAAATGTTCTGCGCCATGCCCACGACGATAACCATCGACAGGAAATGGGGAAGGTAGGTCACCGTCTGCACCGTGCGCTTGAAGAGCTTGCTGCGAACCTCATTGAGCAGGATGGCCAGCAGAATGGAGGCCAGCGTGCCGAATACCAGGTTGATCAGGCTCATAGCCAGCGTGTTGCGGATACCCTCCAGGAACTCTGAGCGGCCAAAGAGCCACTCAAAGTGCTGAAGGCCCACCCACTTGCTGCCAAGAGGACCGTCCTTGGGCTTGTAATCCTCAAACGACGCAATCCAGCCCCACATGGGATAATAATTGAACAGGAATACATACAGCAGCATGGGAACGCTCATGAGCATCAGCTGCTTCTGTCCCCACAGCGTACGGAAGAAGCCTTTCTTCTTCACCTTGATTGCCGGTACATTATGCCCTGCGGAACCAGTCACGGCAGAGTCCCCCTTTCGGAAAAAACCATGGGGAGAGAAGACCTCTCCCCATGGCGCGATGGAATCAAATCAGATCATGCTGAAATGCTCACGCCCAATGGCAGAAACAATCTCAGTAGGTCAGTCGGTCGGATTAGTTCAGGGTCTGCTCCACGAGCTTGAGAACCTCAACCTGCATGAAATCAGCGTAGATCTCAGCAGAGGGGGTGATCAGCTCAACGAACTCAGCCCACAGCTCATCGAACTCGTCCTCGTCGGCAGCCATGATGATCTTGGGCAGCCACTCGTCCTGGATGGCCAGGAAGTCATCATAGTCGTCCTGGATGGGAGCCTTGTCGATCTGCCAGGCCTCGCCCCAAGGAGCGATCTCGCAGGGAGCGTTGAAGAAGTCAGCGGGAACCTTGTAGCCGTAGGCGGCCAGGAAAGCCTGGTCGTACTCGCTCATCAGAGCGAAGTAGTTCTCGGGCTGCAGGGAGGGATCCCAAACGTTACCGTCATCCATGGTGCCCTGCTTCTTGGGGGCGGATTCCCAGATGGTCACGGCGGTGTTGGCGCGCTTCCAGGTAGCATCCTGGCGGTTGTGGTACTGCTCAGAGGTCATCAGCATGCGGCCGCCCTCAACGTAGTAATCCTCACCCTCGATGCCCCACTGCAGGATCTTCTGCCACTCGTCGGACAGCAGAGCCTCGAACAGGGCGACCATGCGCTCGGGGTACTCACAGTTGACGGAGATACCGAAGCCGCGATCCTTGTTCGGCACAGCGCCGTTCAGGTACTGCTCGGAGATGACGCCGAAGCCGTAGTGCTCGTCGTACACCAGGGGCAGAGCGATGTAGGTGTTCTCGTACATGCCAGCGGTCTCCAGCGCGGCGGTGGCAGAGCCGAAGTCCCAGGTCTGGTCGAACATGCCCAGCACGGTGCCGGAAGAGATGGCAGCGATGTACTGGTCATAGTTCATGACGAAGGTGTCGCGGCTGATGAGGCCCTTGTTGAACATCTCATTCAGCTTGGCGTAGTAGGGACGAGCGTAATCCTTGTCGATGAAGGTCTCAACCTCGTAGGTCTCGCGGTTGATGTAGACCTCGCCCTCGTTGGGCTGGCCCATCAGGTGCTGCACGGGGTTGATCAGGCAGAAGTGACGCCAGCCTTCGCACAGGATGGCAAAGCCGGTGTAGGGCACGCCGTCGGCGTTGGTGGGGTTCGCAGCGATGTAGCGCTCCAGCAGATCAAAGTACTGATCCAGGGTCTTGATCTGGGGGTAGTTGTCCCAGGCCAGGACCTGCTTCTGGATGAAGAACGCGGGGCCGTTGCAGTAGTTCTGCACCTGCGCGTTGTAGTTACGGCCGTAGTTGGGGATGATGAACAGCTGGCCGTCCTCATTCAGGATCTGGGTCAGGATGGGCTGGATGTGGGCATACAGGTTGGGGGTCTTCTCCTCAGAGATGTAGGGCATGAGGTCGATCAGCGCGCCGGCGTTGATCAGCTTCTCAGCAGAGTTGCCGCCATCGAACAGGTCGGGGTAATCCTCGCCCGCGATCTTGGTGCCCAGGGTCTCGTCCAGATCGCCCGCCAGGAACTCGATCTCGAACTTGATGCCGAAGGTTTCCTCAATCAGCTTGTAGATCCGGTTGTCGGAAGTGGGCTGATCGCCGGGGTCGCCGCGGAAAACGGTGACGACGATGGGTTCCTCAGCAGCAGCAAAGCTGCACAGGGACAAAACCATCAGGATCGCCAGGATGCCAGCCAGAAGTTTACGCATGTGTCTTCAGCCTCCTTGATTTGCTTTTTGGGAACGAACCTCCCATTTAAGACAACTATACCACTAACTTTCGGAATTTGCAATACCCCTGCACATCTTTTTTAAGACAAATGTATCCTTTTACGCTTTACTTTACTGAATTCTTGGTGTATAATGGTCATATCCCCATTCCCCGAACCCTGCAAAGGAGGAGATCATCATGGCTGTTTTCTACGAGCGCCGACCCGAAAGCCTGTATGTGGGCATCATCTGCGATCACCCCTTTCCCTGCCATGTCCACGATGTGGTGGAGATCATCTGTCTGCTGACCGGTGCGGTGGAAATGACTGTGGGCGGGCAGCGCATCCGCCTCGCCCCCGGCGACGCGGCCATGGTGTTCCCCTCCATCCCCCACAGCTATGACATGGTGAGCGAGGACGCCTCCGGCCTGACGATGATCTTCACCACGGATGTCATCGCCGAGTACACGCGCACCTTCCGCACAATGCGGCCCGCCTCGCCCCTTCTGACCGCCGCGGAGATGCCCGAGGAGCTGCCGATGGTCATCCGCCGCCTGGCTGCTATCTCCCCCGAGGAGGACAGCCCCTACCGCCTGGCATGGCTGCACCTCTTTGTGGCCTATGCGCTCAATGCCGCAGACCTGCAGCCGGTGGACAAGAGCATGCTCACCGGCATGACCAGCCAGGTGCTGCACTACGTCTCCAGCCACTTCACCGAGCCGCTGTCCCTGGAGTCCACCGCCCGGGTGCTGGGCATCAGCCGCATCCATCTGAGCCACATTTTCTCCCAGCAGCTGCACATCAACTTCCGCCAGTATGTCAATTCCTTGCGCATCGACCTTGCCTGCAACCTCCTGCGCGACCCGGAGAACAGCATCTCGCAGGTAGCCTGGAAGTGCGGCTACGGGAATCTGCGGACCTTCCACCGCGCCTTCCTCTCGCAGCTGGGCATGCCGCCCAACCAGTACCGCCGGCGCTTCCTGGGCGACGCCGCCCCGGAGGAGCAGGAGGAGGATGAGCTGTCCTCCGGCACGGACGAAAGCGACGACGCCTGGGAGGAATGAGCCCGGACGGAGGAAAATTCATCCCGGCAGCAGGATTTCCGGCACCGGAAAGAGAACCTCTTGCCGGATGGAAGAAAAACGCCTGAACCTGCGTTATATGTAATGTAAAAACCACCATGAGGTGATGCCCGTGAAGCTTACCCGCTTTCTTTTCCTGCTCCTTGCCCTGCTCCTGACGCTGGCCGCCGTTCCCGCGCTGGCCGAGGATGTCTACGTGGTCAGGGACGCCTCCGCCGTCAGCAGCCTGCGCACCGACTGCAGCTATCTGCAGGTCTGCTGTCCCCCGTGCGCAGCGGCGGAGGAGCAGAACGTGACCCTCACCATCCGCGACAGCTGGGGCTACCTGCTTTACCAGCGGGACTACGGCTCCTGCTCCGGCACCTTCCGCTCCGAGGATGTGTACCTGCCCCTGGAGGGAGCCTCCACCCGGTATGTCGTGACGCTCTGCTGCGGCGCAGATGTGCATGAATTCAGCGTCACCCGCGTGGCGCCCAGGCTGACGGACACCCATGTGACCGCCAGCGGCCTGGCCCTGACGGAGATCACAGGCAGGCAGGACAACCGCTTTGCCTTCATCATCGACGCCTGGGCGCTGGAGGGCAGCACCCTCACCGTGCCTCTCGTCTCCGGCGGCCTGCAGGTGGGATACGCCAGCATCACCGTTTCTGGCGGTCAGGCCACCGTTTCTGCCGTGCTGACGGCGGAGGGCACCATTGAGAAGGCTGCCGTCTATGTTGCCCGCGACGCAGTGACCGCCGCCACCCTGGGTACCAACCGCTTCACCGGCGCCAAAGCCAAGCTCAACCGCAGCATTGACCTGAACGGCACGCCCTATGCCGCCATTCTGGTGCAGCTGACCGTTTCCTACGATGCAGCCACCGCCCAGCCCTTCCAGGAGGATCCCTGGTTCAGCCAGGAGCAGCACGATCTGTGGGAGATGATGCTGCTGACCACCGCCAGCGAGGCCGTGGGCTGACAAGCAAACCCCAAAGCCCCGGACAGTCCCTTTTGCGGGATCGTCCGGGGCTCTTTATATGTCCGTTTATTCATCCGTCCGCTGCGCCGCGCCGTCATCATGGGAATAGCGGAAATCCCGGAACGCCGCCTCCGCGCCCTGTCCGCTGACATAGCAGCCCACATACGCGCCGATGAAGCCGCCGGCGGTCTCGCTCCCCAGGAAGCTGCCGTCCGCCCCCGCGACGGTCTGGCCGTTCACAGTGAAGCGGTGGGCCTGCCCGCAGGCCGCAATGCCCAGGCGGACGCTGTCCGCAGGCAGGAAATCCGTCCACAGCACGTCCACATGGCGGGGATACTCGCGGGGGTTGAGGTAATCCGGCCTGCCGCATTTTTCACTGCGGACGGCCTGCACCGCCACACCCTGCGCCGTGCGCTTCACCCCCATGCGCAGATGATTGAAGCCGTTTTGCAGCAGCATGATCCCCGCCTCGCCCGTTTCCGGTACGGTCACGGTGACCTCCGCGGAGAAGGACATGTGCTGCTGGCGGCGGCCGTAGAAGCCCGGGCAGCCATTGGGCACGGGAAGGCGCGGAAGCTCATCGGGCACGAGCCATTCCAGCGGGCTGCGCAGGGTCAGCGCGCCGCCGTCAAGGGAAAAGGTATCCGCCGCCGGGGTGCCCAGGGTGTTCCAGTACAGGGCGGAGAAATCGTCATGGTCAACGGGCGGAAAGGGATGCTGCGGCAGGGCCGGAGCAGGGTAAGCCCACTCGACGCGGCCCGTGCCAGGGCTGACCACCGGCCATTCTCCCGACCAGTCCACCGGAGCGATGAAGGTCTCCCGGCCCATGTTCTTATGATACCCGCCGATGAGGCGCGACGCCAGGGCCACCATGTACCAGGAGCCGTCCGCCAGCTGCACCAGGTCGCCGTGGCCCACGTTGCAGATGGGATAGTTCAGCCCCAGATGGCGGTGGGTCAGGATGGGGTTGCCCGGATAGCCCTCGTAGGGCCCCAGAGGGCTGCAGCTGCGGGCGATGGTCACGGCATGATAATCCTCCGTGCCGCCCTCGGCGATCATCAGGTAGTACCAGCCGTCCTTCTTATAAATATGGGGCGCTTCGGGGCTCCAGGCGTTCACCGCCGCGCCCTTCCAGGCCAGCACGCGCTCGCCCTTCAGGCAGTCCTGCTCCAGGTCGATCTCGCACACCCACACGCCAGGGCACTGCTCCGCCCAGTCCGTCGTGCCGGACATGTAGCACCGGCCGTCGTCATCCCAGAAGAAGGAGGGATCAATGCCCACCGCGCCTTTGATCACATGCGGCTCGCTCCAGGGGCCGGCAGCATTCTTCGCCGTGACGTAGAAGTTCCCCATGCCGCTGACATTGGTGGTGACCATGTAGAACAGCCCGTCATGATGGCGGATGGTGGGAGCGTAGACGCCGCCGGACATGTACTGCCAGTCCAGGGGCAGCTGCGAAGGGCGGGAGAGGCAGTGCCCCAGCTGCTCCCAATGCACAAGGTCGCGGCTGTGGAACACCGGCACGCCCGGGAAGTAGCTGAAGGTGGACGTGACCATGTAGAAATCATCGCCCACGCGGCAGATGGACGGGTCGGGATAAAAACCCGGCAGAAGCGGATTATGCAGCATCGGAAAGCACCTCCGGCAATCATGTTGCTCCCATTATAGCATACGCCGACCCGTTTGCAACAGGAAATCGGCTTACCCCTCAGCGGTTTCCGGCAGGAGACGCTGGGCCAGCATCGTCAGGAATTCGCCGTTGGAGGGCGCATCGCCCACGCTGCTGCATATGCGGCCCAGGAGCCTCCGGCAGCGTTCGCCGCCATCCCGCTGCCAGGTGACGGATATGGCATGGCGGATGGCGCGCTCCACCGCCGGAGCCGTAGCGTCGTGCGCCTGCGCGACAGCGGGGTACAGGCGGCGGTTGAGCCCCCGCAGCAGCTCCGGCTCCCGGCGGATCAGCCCCAGGGCCGTGCGCAGGTACGCATACCCCCGCAGCTGCAGAGGTACGCCCACGGCAGAGAGCAGCTCTGCCGGGGTTTCCTCCCGCACGGCAGGCACAGCCGGGAAAGGGCTCCCCGGCGTCAGGCGGCCCACCACCCGGCAGGGAACGCCCTCCTCCATCCGGCCCCCGCCCACATCCACCGCCACCAGCAGCAGCAGGCCGCCCTGCGCCTCCACGCCATCCGGAAAGCAAAGCCGATACGCATCCATTCCTTCGCGCCTCCTTACAGCATTCGCCATGCATCGCACATCCTCCGCATGTGCTGTCAGTATAGCATGGCGGAGCGCGGCTGAAAACAGAAAAGACTGTCGCATCCGCACTACCTTTGTCGAAAAATGCCGCTGCACAGCGCTGTCTTCCGGCAGCCGACGCAGGATGACGGCGCTGCTTTCCGCCGCGTGAAGGCATGCAAAAAACCAATTCTTCACGATTTCTTAAGGACTGTACGTTGTGTATGTCATCGCGTTTTCTCACAACTGACCGAACAGCGCAAGTGGGAAGCCGCTTTCGCCCGCCGAAAGCGGCGCAAAGGCGCTGGGGGAAATCGAACAGCGATTTCCCCCCGTCCCCCTCCTGCCCCTGAGGCGTCGGAAAGGCGGCTGCATATCGGGGCGGCGACGTTGCGGAGGGTTGCTTGAAAAAATAAGAACGAGGGCGCAACCCTCCGCAAAGACGCCGCATCTTCCCCTTCATGGCTTCGATGCAGCCGCAATGGCTGGGAAGAGAGAGCCGCTCCTTGCGTTCAAGCATATCCCCTAAGTTTCCGTGAAAAGCCAAAACCGGATGTCCCCTGCGCGGGGATACATCCGGTTCAATCTCGTTTTCACTTGTCAGGCGGAATATCGGCGGCATGAAGGCCATCCGCCGTCAGGTCAGCGCCTTATGCTGACGGCCGGTCATTTCCAGCGCGCCCTTCGCTTCGCACAGGCGGCGGCGGGCCGCTTGCACCTCGTCATTGACACGGCTGAGCTCATGCAGGGTGCTGGCCAGCTCGTCCTCTGCCGCCTGCTTCTCCTGCCGGGCCCGGGCCGCGTCCCGGCGGGCCTGTTCACACGCTTCAGCGGCGCGGGCTGCGGCCTCGTCCACCTCCTGCTGGCTGCGGCGGCATTTTTCTGCCTCCTCCTCGTCCTCCCGGAGGCGGCGGGCCGTCTCCTGCAGCCGGGCGCGGGCATCCTCCACGTCATGCTCCATGCTTTGCAGCAGACGTGCCTTCTCCGCCAGCTCGCCATTGACGGCCTGCAGCCGTCCGGCGGCCTCCGCCAGGCGGTTCTTCAGCAGCAGGTCAACGACAGATTCCTCGTCCTCCGTCTGCGGACGGCTTTTCGCCTGCTTTACCGCCTCCCGGAGCGTTCCGCACTCCGCCAATGCCTGGGCCAGCTGCTCCCGCAGGCGCAGCACCTCCTCAGAGGCGTCCGCTTCACCGTCCTTCTCCGGCACAGCCGCCCGCGCTGCCTCGGCGGCAGGCGCCAGCTTCAGGTGTGCGCGTTCATCCACCTCTCCGGGGAGGATCAGCTTCCTCTCCTGCAGGGAGGCCCCGGCATAGCGGCAAAGGCTCTCCAGACGGCTGCGGAGCTGCGCATCCACCACCGCCACGGGCAGCGCCTGCATATTGGAAAGCCGTTCCACCTCCTGCCAGGGAAGGCGACGGCCATCCTGCATGGGGAAGGGGAAGCCCTCGCCCAGGGGACGGGGGAAGCGGCGGCTGCAGAACACTGCGTCATAGCATTCCCACAGGGCGGCCGCATCCAGCAGGTACATATACGCGGGCCCGTCCTTATCCAGGCGTTTTGCATAATGATGCAGCAGCTCGCATCGTCCGCCCGCCGCAACCTCATTCTTCAGCGCCTCACGCAGGACGCTGTAATACCGTTGACGGCTGGTGCTGCCGCGCTTCAGCTCGTCGTCCTTCACATCCTGGCAGAAGATCTCATACGCGCTCATCGCTTTGCTCCTTCATTCATTCGTTCATGTGTTCCGATCATTCCTCAGCCGTGCGGCGGCTGGTATGCACCACGGCCCGGACAAGGGTCTGCGCGGCGCCGTCTGCATGAATAAAGCGCACAGCAGGGCTCTCCACCGCTTCGATCAGGCGCTCGCCCTCCGGGGCGTCCCCGGCGGCGGCGCTGGCCGGGCTGTGCAGCGCGCTGTCAAAGGCATCCCCCTTTTCCGGGTATGCCACCGTCAGCCCCAGCTGCTGCATCGCCTGCTCCAGGCGCACCAGGTGGGCGTTGACGGAGGCGGACAGGGCCGCAAGCCCCTCCAACAGCTGCGCATCCGCCCCATGAGCCGGGGCATTTCCCAGCAGGGCAGGCATTTCCCGGCTGAACATCCCCTGCAGCTCGGCGTAGCTCTGCGCCAGAAAGCGGAAGTCCTCCGCCTGCAGGCTGGTTTGCAGCGTCTCCATCTGCTTTTCAAGGGACGCCTGCAGCTGCGTGCGCAGCGTGTCATAGACCGCAGCGCGGCGAACGTCTGCCTCCTCGGCCTCCCGGCGGATTGTCTCGCGGGCCTGCTGCTCCTGCCGGGCTGCGGCGGACAGGGCGTCGTGCATCTCCCTTTCGGCAGCGGCGCGCTTGTCCGCCATTTCACGCTTCAGCGCATCCTCCATCTGGTGGCGGCGGGCATCTGCCTTGTACTGCAGCTGCTGGGAGATCACGCCCTCCTCCAGCTGCGTCACACGCTCGCGCAGGGCGTCCCGCTGGGCGCGCAGCTCCCTGTTGTCCGTCTGCAAAGCCTGATTCACGGCCCGCAGGCCCTCCAGCTCGCGCTCCACGGCCTTGCGGGCGTCCGCGTCGTGGCTCTCATCACGGGCATTGGCCAGCTGATAGCTGACATTGCGCAGCCGCACGAGCATCTCCGGCAGCTTCGGGTCATTGACGAGGAAGGCAGAGCCCTTCTCCATGTCCTCCCAGGTCAGGGGCGTATTCTCCGCCCGCAGGATGTGGGGGACATGATGGGCTGCATCCTTCATACGGCGGCCGTCCACAATGGAGGCGAAGCACTCCCGCAGGGCGGAAAATTCCAGCGCCTGTATGCCCTTGCCGCCGGCGGCGATCATCTCCTCCAGGAAATCGCTGCGGCCGTCCTTGGCCAGCTCCTCGTGGAGGGCGTCGCGCAGGAGGATAAAGTACTCCTGGCGGCTGCGGCGGTTCTCCGGGTCACGGCGGCCGGCGCGATCCTCCTGCCAGATCTCAAGCGCAGTCATCCTCGTCCTCCTTGTTTTCTTTTCTTCATGTTCCTCAACGCCGGGCAGAAACGGTTTTCCCGCGCTTTTCGCAGATCTTTCGCCCCCGCGGCCCGGCAGGCTGTACATTCAGTATACCATCCCCCGCGCCCCAGTTCAAGATAGGCCGCAAAGAAAATCAGCGCCCGGCGGCGGCGTTCATCAGTATGATGTGTAAAATTCCTGCCGGAACGCTTCCCTTTTGCGGCAAAACGTGGTATGATAGCAACGTAAACAAGAATCCGTCCTGCCAAGCAAGGAGAGGTATGAACATGAAGCAAATGCTGCGCCTGATGTGCCTGACGCTGGCGACCCTGATGCTGATGCTGCCCGTAGCCCAGGCGGCCTCCACCCCCACCCCGCCGCCGGTGATGATCCGTCAAACCCCCGCCGAGCCCCCCGCCGTCATCCAGGAGATGCTGGACATTGCCTACACCGAGTGGGAGACGCTGGCCGGCAAGACCCTGCCCCGCTGCAACAAATACACCGAATGGCGCGGCAAGGGCGTCAGCTTCGGCTGGTGCGCCGGGTACATCACCTGGTGCATGTTGGAGGCCGGTGTGCCCCAGTATGAGATTGAGCACTTCCTGGACACCTCCAACGACACCGCCGAGGGCTTCTACCCCGTGGAGGGCGTGATGCATGTGCAGGAGGCCGGTGTGGGCAAGCTCCTGCGCGCCTATCAGCGCATGAACCGCACCACCATGATCCCCCAGCCCGGCTACATCCTGGTTTATGGCTGCTCCTACAACAAGACCATCCATGTGGGCCTGGTGTATGAGGTCATCGACCTGGGCGGCGGCCGCTACCGCATCACCACCCTGGAGGGCAACATGGCCAACCGGGTAAAGATGTACATCCACGACTACGACATGAACGCCGTCGTCAAGACCAACAACCGCAAGTCCACCAACCTCAGCGTCGTCCCCGAAAGCGAGCGCACCCTGCCCGAGAGCACTTATGTGGATTATTCCATCCCTATGACCAAGCCCTCCGACAGCGCAACCAGCAAGTACACCTACTATGTGCACTGCTTCCTGATGCCCTGGGTGCCCGGCGGGGCTGAACCCACGGCGACGCCCGTCCCCACGGCGGAGCCCACGCCCGCGCCCACCGCGACGCCTGCGCCTGCCGCAACCCCCACGCCCATGGTTACCCCGGAACCGGCCCCCGAGGTCACCGCAGCGCCGGAGGCCGCCGTCACCGCAGCGCCCGCGCCGGAGGTCACCGCCACCCCCGAGCCCGCTCCCGCCGAGGATATTCCGGCTGCGCCCACCTACCCCTGCCAGGGCAAGGGCGGCGAATGCCCCTACGTCACCCGCAGCGAGGACGATCCCTTCTGCCGCGCCTGTGACCGCAATGACAACGGCATTGAGGACGCGCTGGAATAACATCCGTACAACCACATAGCAAACACGCGCCTCCCCGGCATTCAAAGCCGCCGGGGAGGCGCGCGTTCTCTATCCGGGGCATATCCCGCCCCGCCACCTCAATTCCGAATTCCGAGAGACTCACCCGTTTCCGCCCCAGAGCCAGCTCTGCGGCACATACATCACCATACCATCGCTGCCCAGAAGGATGTACTGCTTGGTGCGCCCTTCCTCCTCCACGCCCACAACCCAGTAATCGTAGCCCAGCTGGGTTCCCTGTTCCTCGTATTCCTCGCGGAAGATCAGCTCCGGGAAGGCGTCCCGCACGGCGTCCATGTCCGCGCCGAAGGCCAGGTATTTCGTCATCATCCAGCCGGTGCGGGCGGTGGCGCCGAAGCCGATCTGCACCCGCGTCCAGTCGCCCTTACGTTCCAGCACCAGCACGGGGGTGCCGTTGTAGAACTTGCCCAGGGAGTTGCCCGATTTACTGGCCCCGTCCCGCAGGTGCAGGCGATCCGCCGGGTCGGGGTTGCTGACCACGGCCCAGCCGGACTGATCCAGCTCGGGGGTTGCGCCATTCAGTTCACTGAGGTTGATCGTGAACAGGTCGGTGCTTGCCATGGTGCCCACACGGAAAACGTCCTCCCCGTCAGCGCCGGCGTCATGCAGACGGATGCCAAAGGCATTGGCAGAAAAGTGAATATCCATCGACGGGCCATAACAGGTGCACCAGGAAAGCAGCCACCGGCCATCCTCCCGGCGGGTGAAGGAAGCGCTCATGTTCTGCTGCGCCCACTCGAATTCAAGGTCGCCGCTGCCCGCGTGGAAGAAGTCGATGCCCGCATCCTCTGGCAGCGGCTGGCTGACGTAAGCCGGGCCATTTTCGAATACATAGAGGTACTTCACGCCCTCCACCCTCGCCAGCACAACGAGGCTGTGGGTCTCGATGCGGTTTTGCAGGATGACCGCGCCCTCGGGCAGAGGGTATTGGGACAGGTCAAAGGCGTCCTGGGTGAGGAAGGTGTCCCCGCCCGTCCAGCACCAGATGAGGTCATCGAAGGGCTCGGTTTCCAGCCGGGCCAGCAGGCTCTCCGACAGAGCCACGGGCATCGCATCCGTCACCACGGGGTCGAGGCCGGCCTGCAGCTTCACGCGCTTGATCAGCAGCACGCCGTTGCTGATGCGGGAATAAACCACATCGGCCTCGGCACCGTCATTGAAGGCCTGATAGTCCCGCAGCGTGTAGCCAGGGAACATCTCCGCGGCGTTCTGCTCGCTGATGGCGGCGCGGTCCATCGCATCCTGCGGGCTGAGGGGCAGCTCTTCGGCCCAGCGGGGCCAGTCGGTCACGCCGCCGGGGACGACGGTGGTGAAGGGGGTTTTCCCCGTATGGTAGGTCAGCACATCTCCCTCCACCGCCACAGGCAGATAACCGGGAATGACCCACCCCGCCAGGCGGAAGCGCTCCCCGTCATAGCGGTAGGTGAGGGTGACCGTGTTGTCCTTCTGGGCGATGTATACGCTCTGCCCGTCCTGTGCGGCGACTTCCGGATAAGCCGGGTACAGTTCGTCCATCACGTAGTCCTGGCCGATGATCGTCCACCCGTCGCCGCGGTTTTCCACCTGAAAGGCGTTGCGGTTCTCCGCAATGGCAATGCCCACCCGGCGGCCATCCGGCAGGATGACCTCCGCAAACTCCACCGGCAGCCGCTGACCGTAGTACTCGTCAACCAGCGCCTGCACCTCCGGCGGGACATCCTCCGGCTCAGCCACCGCCATCACCGGCAGCAGGCAAATCAACAGAACAAGCAAGAGCTTGCGCATATTCGTCCCTCCTAATCAAATTCCGAATTACGAATTCATAATTTCGAATTTGCGAAAGCTCCGCTTTCGCATCACCCATTCGCCGGAAGGAGCAAATCCGTCCAGCTATCCATATCGAAGACTTCCAGCAGCACGGCGTTGTCCGGGTGATCGTCGCCCTGCACCAGATGGCGGGCGTACTGGTAATCCCGGCCATCCACGCGGTAGACACAGCAGGAATCCGTGGCCAGCTGGAGGGTGAAGCAGCGGCCGTCACCCAGGCGTACTTCAAGGGTCGCGCCAAAGGGGCAGCCCGCCACCTCTCCGCCCAGGTCGTTGGCGTTGGTCAGCAGCACGGACAGGGCGGCCATCATGTCCCCATTGCCGGGGGCGCTGGCCGCAAGAGCCTCACCCTGGTAGGTGAGAATCACGCTGGAAATATCCCAGAGCATCTCCGGGCGGAAATTGGTCTGGGCCTCCGTGTCCTTGGCGGTTTTGCGGATCCAGCCCGACGCCCCGCGCAGGCTGACGCACACCCACTGCCTGCTGCCGCTGCTGTATTCGGTGATGATGGGCAGCTCCGCGCCCGTGGAGAGATACCCCACGCGGGGGGCGGTGGTCTCCGGGTAGGCATATACCGGCGTGCCCTGATCGCAGACGTACCAGGCGGGATCCATCAGCAGGTACTCGCTGTGCACCCAGCCGGTTTTATTGCCGTCGGAGTAATAGATGTAGGCCCAGCCGTCCCACGCCTCAATGACAGGGATGGTTTCGCCGGTGTAGCGCAGAGTCGTCACCTTCTTGCCGCCCTGATCACCGCGGGCGTCGTAGACGCTCAGGTTCTCGCAGAGGATCACGGCAGGGGTGCAGGCGATGCCCGTCCAGTTGTAGAAGTCCACATCCACCCCGTCGGGGGCCAGAATGGTCGCCTGGGCGGTGCTGGCAGACAGCAGCAGGCAGAGCAGCAGGGAAATCAGGCGTTTCATAGACGCACCTCCAGTTTATCTTTGCCTACATAACGCTCGAGCGAGGCACTTTCTTCCATCACCTGCACAAATAGACGGAGGAAAGCTGCGCTTTTTCCATGCGGGCCACTTCCAAATTATCTTTTTTTGCGCTATACTGATACGGTATCAATCCACAGGAGGACATCCCCTTGAAGTACCTGTTTTCCTACCTGAAAAAGTACCGGGCCGAGAGCATCCTGGCGCCGCTGTTCAAGATGCTGGAGGCCTTCTTCGACCTGCGGGTGCCGCTGATCGTGGCGCGCATCATCAACACGGGCATCTGCGGCGAATTTGCGGACGAGGCCGCCCGTGTGCCCTACATCCTGGGCCAGTGCGGCCTGCTGGTGCTGATGGCGCTGATTGGCCTTGCCTGCTCGTTTACCGCGCAGTACTTCGCCGCCCGCGCCGCCATCGGCACCTCCACCCAGCTGCGCCATCACCTGATGGGCCATATCCAGACCTTCTCCCACACGGAGCTGGATACCATCGGCGCATCGACCCTCATCACCCGCTTGACGGCGGACGTGAACCAGGTGCAGAATGGCGTGAACATGTTCCTGCGCCTGTTCCTGCGCAGCCCCTTCATCGTCATCGGCGCAATGATCGCCGCCTTCACCATCGACCCGAGCGCCGCGTGGGTGTTCGTGGTGGCGATCCCGGTGCTGTCGGTGATCGTCTTCGGCGTAATGAAGCTGACCAGTCCGCTGTACAGGAAGGTACAGCAGAAGCTGGACGCCGTCACCGGCACGACCCGCGAGAACCTGACGGGCGTACGCGTGGTGCGCGCCTTTGGCCGCGAGGAAGCCGAGGAGCAGCGCTTCGCCGCCGCCAATGGCGAATTGACCGCCGCCCAGCTGAAGGTGGGCCGCATCGCCGCGCTGACCAACCCGCTGACCTATGCGGTGATCAACCTGGGCGTCATCGCGCTGCTGTACGTGGGCGGCGGCAAGGTGAATACCGGCCTTCTGGCCTCCGGCGACGTGGTGGCGCTGCTGAACTACATGAGCCAGATCCTGGTGGAGCTGGTGAAGCTGGCGAACCTGATCGTGCTGCTGACAAAGGCCTACGCCAGCCTGGGCCGGTGCGCGAAGGTGCTGGACACGGAAACCTCCATGACCTACCCGGCACAGCGAGAGGGGACAAGCCCCTCCCCTACGGAGAGTACAGAGGCCGTGCGCTTCGACCATGTGTCCCTGACCTACAAGGGCGCGGGTGACGAGAGCATCACCGGCGTCTCCTTCTGCGCCCTTCGCGGCCAGACCATCGGCGTCATCGGCGGCACCGGCAGCGGCAAATCCACCCTGGTGAACCTGATCCCCCGCTTCTACGACGCGACCCGCGGCACGGTGTCCCTGATGGGCCGTCCCGTTGCCGACTGGCCCCACGAGGAGCTGCGCGACCGCATTGCCATCGTGCCCCAGAAGGCGCAGCTGTTCAAGGGCACCATCCGCAGCAATCTGCTTTACGGCCTGGCAGCGGGGGAAAAGACCGCCGACCAGGTTACCGACGACTTCCTCTGGACCTGCCTGGAAACCGCCCAGGCGGCGGAGTTCGTGCGGCAGAAGCCCGGCGGACTGGATGAAATCGTGGAGCAGGGCGGCCGCAACCTTTCCGGCGGACAGAAGCAGCGCCTGACCATCGCCCGCGCTTTGGTGAGCGAGCCGGAGATCCTCATCCTGGACGACAGCGCCTCCGCCCTGGACTACGCCACCGACGCAGCCCTGCGCAGCGCCCTCAGGCAGCTGCCGGAGACCACCACGACCTTCATCGTCTCCCAGCGCACCTCCTCCATCCGCCACGCCGACCAGATCCTCGTCATGGACGACGGCGAGCTGGTGGGCTGCGGCACCCACGACGAGCTGATGGCAAGCTGTGATGTGTACCGCGAGATCCACGAGAGCCAGTTCCGGAATGATTCCGCAAAAGAGGGGGTGCAGGCATGAGCAAGCAGAAGAACGCCCTTGATCTGGCGGCCCTGAAGCTGGTTTTCCCCTATTTGAAGCCCTACCGGCTACAGGTGCTGCTTTCCCTCGTCTGCGCGGCCATCACCGCTGCGGCAGCCCTGCTGATCCCCATCTTCTCCGGCAACGCCATCGACTGCATGATCGGCGTCAGTCAGGTGGACTTCACCGGCATCCTGCACAACGCCCTGTGGATCGCCGCCATCACCCTCGTCTCCGCCGTCGCCCAGCAGGTGCTGGCCACCAGCAACAACCGCATCGCCTACTGCGTCAGCCGGGACATCCGCAACGAGGTGAGCGCGAAAATCCAGCGCCTGCCCCTGTCCTATCTGGACAGGCACCCCACCGGTGACCTGGTCAGCCGCGTCATTGCCGACGTGGACGCCTTCTCCGACGGTTTGCTGATGGGCTTCACCCAGCTTTTCACCGGCGTGGTGGCCATCGCGGGTACCCTGGGCATCATGCTGGCGCTGAACTGGATGATCGCCCTGCTGGTGGTTGTCCTGACGCCCCTTTCCATGTTTGTGGCGGCCTTTATTGCGAAGAACACCCACAAGTACTTCACCGCCCAGTCGAAGGTGCGCGGCGAGCAGACTGCCCTCATCAACGAAATGATCGAGGGTTCAAAAGTGATCCAGGCCTTCGGTCACGAGGACGAGAGCCTGGCCGAATTTGACGAGGTCAACGAGCGGCTGGGCAAGGTGGCCCTGAACGCCACCTTCTTCTCCTCCCTGGTGAACCCCTCCACCCGCCTGGTGAACAACATCATCTACGCCGCCGTGGCCTTCGTGTGCGCATTGCTGGCCATCGGTTCCAACCCGGTGATGACCGTGGGCGGCATGAGCAAGTTCCTGTCCTACGCCAGCCAGTACGCCAAACCCTTCAACGAGATCTCCGGCGTGGTGACCGAGCTGCAAAACGCCCTGGCCTGCATCCGCCGCATCTTTGACCTGCTGGCCGAACAGGATCGTCCTGCCGACGCGGCAGACGCCGCCGACCTCGCCGCGAAGGGCCATGTGTCCCTGGAAAACGTCAGCTTCCGCTACGTCCCCGACCGCCCGCTGATCGACGGCCTCACCCTGGACGTGCAGCCCGGTCAGCGCATCGCCATCGTGGGCCCCACCGGCTGCGGCAAGACCACGCTGATCAACCTGCTGATGCGCTTCTACGACGTGAACGGCGGCGCCATCTCCGTGGACGGCACGGACATCCGCGATATCCGCCGCCGCGAGCTGCGCCGCAACATCGGCATGGTGCTGCAGGACACCTGGCTCAAGGCCGGTACCATCCGCGAGAACATCGCCTACGGCAACCCGGACGCCACCCTTGATGAGATCATCGCCGCCGCAAAGGCAGCCCACGCCCACTCCTTCATCCGCCGCCTGCCCCAGGGCTATGACACCCCCGTCACCGAAAACGGCGGCAACCTCTCCCAGGGCCAGAAGCAGCTGCTGTGCATCGCCCGGGTGATGCTGACCCTGCCGCCCATGCTCATCCTGGACGAGGCCACCTCCTCCATCGACACCCGCACGGAGCTGCGCATCCAGTCCGCCTTTGCGAAGATGATGCAGGGCCGCACGTCCTTCATCGTCGCCCACCGCCTGTCCACCATCCGCGAGGCGGACGTGATCCTCGTGATGCGGGACGGCCACATCGTCGAGCAGGGCAATCACGATGCGCTGCTGGCAAAGGGCGGGTTCTATGCCACGCTATACAACGCGCAGTTCGGGCAGTAAGCACCGCTCCGACAGCCGTAGGGGCGAGCATGGCTCGCCCGTCTCCCCAGCGGATATTCCGCATACATCAGCCAGAAAGGCGGTTTCCCCATGAGCAACTACCTCGCCCGCGCGGAAGTCCTCCGCGCCATCGTCACCCCCCACTACAACTGCGGCCAGTCCGTCATCCTGCCCTTCGCGGAGGCCCTGGGCTACACCGAGGAGACCGTCATGCGCTTTGCGGCCAATTTCGGCGGCGGCATGAAGGGCGGCCGTCTCTGCGGCGCTGTCGCCGGCGGCGCAGTGGTGCTGGGCCTGTACGGCCTCGAAGACCGCGCCGTCATCGAGGATTACTACGCCCGCCTTGGCAAGAAACACCCCGAATCCCTGGAATGCGCGCCCCTGCTGACCCTGAACGAGCAGCGCGGCGGCGTGAAGAAGCCCCACTGCGACGCGCTGGTGTATGAGGTCATCGGCGTGGTGGAGGAAATTCTCCGCGAGCAGGGAAAGCTGGCATAAGGGGAGCAGGAGGGCAAGCCCTCGTCCCCCCGGCGTATCGCAACCAAAACCGCACCCGGTATGGCCTCGCAGGCTGACGGGTGCGTTTTTTGCATTGTCGGATGTTTTGCGGCCGCGGGATGGGTGAGCCGCCCCTGCAGAGCGTCGGCAAACAAACGCAGCGCCCGGTATTCGCAGTTTCCACAGGCGCGCCCACCTGCATGAACAGAAAACGCGGCGCAGGCCGCAAAGCCCACGCCGCCGGGGGTTCTGTCCGCGTTACTCCGCCACGCGCAGCACGATGGCTTCCTCCATGTGCTCGCCGCTCCTGCTGTACACGGGCACCAGCTTCATGTCCTCCACCAGCGCGTCCATCTTGCTGCTGACGCCGACGGTCAGCTGGCCGTCCACGCCGGAGGAGACCCATTCCGTGCCGCCGTTCGTCACCCGCTGGCCGCTGATGTAGAAGCGCCATTCGCAGATGTAATCGACGCCATCGGGGTTTTCCCAGGTGCGCTCGATCTCCACCCAGCTCTGCGGGCAGGCCACCACCACTTCGCCCTTGACGTCGATGGCGCTGACGGACAGCTTCGCCACCGCCGTCCAGCCCTCGCCGGAGGCTTCGCCGGTCAGCGGCACACCGCCGGTCTTGTCCCGCTGCACGGTGAAGGGGTGCCATGCAGCGCCGGTACGCTCGCCGCGGCTGAGGTAGCAGCCGGTCTCGTCCTGATACCAGGTGTTGTGGGTAGTGAAGGTGCCCAGCAGGAAGGTGACCTCGTCCGCCGCCAGTTCCTCCGGCACGACGCATTCCTTCCAGCCCACCAGCACGCCGTTTTCAGTCAGGTAGGTTTCGCCGCCGATGATATCCAGGTATTCCTGGCCGATCTGCAGGCCGTCATGGACATTGACAGAATGGGAGGTTGCCCAGCGGGGCGCGCTGCCGTCCAGGTGCGCGACCATCAGGTCGTGGCTGGCGCTGTCGCTGCCGAAAGTCTGGCCATACAGCTCACCCGGCAGCTCCCAGTCCCAGGCGTCCACCGCAGGCTTGCCCTCGCCCAGCTCCACCTGGTCAAAGGGTCCCTCCACGGTGTAGGAAATAAACACGCGCTCGCCGTCATAATAGGCCTGACCGATGGTGACGGTCACCCCCTCCTCGGTCACGATGGAAAGGTTCACATCCGCCGAGACCCTGTCCAGCCCGGGCAGGCGGGCGTCCACCGCGCCGTTCTCGCTCATCTGTCCGAACAGCCCCAGGCCCGCCGCCACGGCAGCGCCCGCCATCAGCAGGGTCAGCAGCATCGCAAAAATAATCCCAACAGAAAGCTTCTTCTTCACTTTTTTCTCTCCTCTCGTCAAGTTCAGCACATCAGCACGAACCGACGGCATGCAGGCCGCGCCGGAGAGGCAGTCGTCAATGGCCGCGCGAACGGCCTGATTGGTCACATCCTTCATGCGTCCCCCTCCCCCAGCGCGGCAGCCAGCTCGGCCCGCGCCCTTTTCAGTCGGTTGGTTACCGCAGGCGCGGAGATGCCCAGCGCCTGCGCTGTTTCGCGGACGGTCAGCCCCTGATCGCAATGCAGGAGCACGACCTCCCGTTGTTTTCTCGGCAGCTGCAGAATGGCGGTGGTCAGCGCGATATGCTCCGCGCTGGGCGGCGATACGGGCAGGGGCAGGTTCTCGATCTCCACCGCCTTGTCCACATGCCGGAACCAGCCGCCGCGGGTCATGTCGCGGCAGGTATTGACAGCGATGCGCATCAGCCACGTCTTCTCGCTCGCCTCGCCCCGGAAGCCGTTCAGACGACGGTACGCCTTCAGGAAGGTCTCCTGCACCGCGTCCTGCGCCAGGTCGGCGTCGTGCAGATACATCAGGCACAGGCGCAGCACCCCCCTCTCATGGGTCAGCATCATCTCATTCAGCCGTTCCTCCGCCGTCTGCGCATTCGGCACAGACGGCCGGGCAGCATTCTCCCTGTCCGGGCCCTGGACAGCGATCATGGCTCCACCTCCATTCTCCTTGTACTCGGGTGCGCAGGAGCTCCGTGCGCCTCCTCGCCTATACAGACGAATCACCGGGCGGATATGTTAACCTCTGCGCACATTTTTCTCGACCTGATCCAAAATAACGCCGCCCATACCCCCGAAGGGACACGGACGGCATAAAACAGGCGTCATTTCCGCAGCTTGCGGCAGTACTGGGTGCAGAGCTTATCCGTGCAGGAGGCGCAGGTGAGGGCCGCGTTGGCGCCCTCCCAGAACCGCTCCGGGTGCAGGAGAATGGCGATCTCCCACGCCAGCCAGGCCAGAATGGAGATCACAAGCAGGCTGAGGCAGAAAAAGCCGGAGGTGAAGAAGAAGGGCGAGAACATCATCAGGTGATCCCAGTTGAAGATGCGGCAGGTGGTGCAGCAGCGGTTGCGCATGATGAGCCGGAAGGGGCACCAGATCAGCACACAGATCAGGTCGCAGACGTAGAAGACGACCGCCGTGACAAAGAGCGCCACATCCGTCATCACGCCCGCAAAGGCCAGCGCGCCGATGACCGCCACCAGTCCCGTCCACACGATCAGCACCCACAGCGCCGAACGGGTGGTGTCCACAATGTGCTTCTTCAGCTTCGCCACGCCCTCAGCAACCAGCTTGCCCCGCTCGTTGAACATCTCCCGGATGGGCCTGAAGCGCATGTGCCACATCTTCTGCGAGCCCAGGGAAATGCGGGTGCGCAGCGGCAGGATCTGCGCCGCCATGTCGATCACCCAGATGCCCCACAGCACATGGAGCCAGCTGAAGCGGCGGAAGAAATTCCACCCGTGCAGCACCTCGAACTGCGCCGGGTCAAGGATGCAGAACAGCACCGTGATCACCAGCACCGCAAACCGGCCCGCCAGGCGCAGGGCGTAGCGGCGGCGCATGTCGCTCATATCGGTAAAAAGGGAAACGAAGTATCTCATCATCTCTGCTGCTCCATCCATTCCTTCATGGCTTCCAGGGCATTGCGCGCATCCTGGCAGCCCCGGTCGTACACGCGCTGCACCTTTTCCGGGTCGTTTTCCAGGCGGCCGATGCGAAGGGGCTCCACCGGGCGGATGATAAAGGCGCTGCCCTCCGCCGCCATGCGCTCCGCCGCTTCCAGCTGCGCGTTGTACATCTCATGCCGCTTTTCCAGCGTCCGGACAAAGGCCGGGTACTTCCCGTACACCAGCTTCGCCAGCGCGGTCATTTCCGGCTTTTTTCGGTAGGACGCATCCCGCGTCAGCACCACCACATTGCGCGCATATCCCAGCCGCTGCATCGCCTCCACGGGAACGGAGTCCGTGCAGCCGCCGTCCAGGTACTTTTTGCCGTCCAGCGCCACCATCCGGGAGAAATACGGCAGGCTCGCCGACGCGCGAAGGTACTCGATCTGCCCGCGCATATCCCGTATGCGGATGTAGGCCGGGCTGCCGCTCTCCACATCGGTGCAGACAACCCAGTAGGGCGTGGGATTTGCCAGGAAGGCGTCGTGGTCGTACACACCCAGCTCGTCCGGCAGGGTATGGTAGCAGAATTCCGCGCCCACGATGTCGCCGGTTTTCAGCCAGCTGCACAGGGACATGAAGCGCGGGTCGCCCACATACCTGCGGTAATAGCGGATGGAGCGCCCCTTTTGCCCGGACAGGTAGGAACAGGCATGGATCGCCCCGGCCGACACACCCATCACGCCGCCGAAGGTGATACCGTTTTCCATAAACACATCCAGCACGCCCGCAGTATAGATGCCGCGCACGCCGCCGCCCTCCAGCACCAGGCCGGTCTTCCCCTGCATGTGACCGCTCCTCCCCTCTGCATGCAAATCATTGCACATTATACCGCCTCCGCACCGGAAACGTCAACCATCTTTATGAAGGCAGAAGCGCCGATACAGGACTCGCCCGCCGCATTTCCGGGCGCAAAAAGAAGGAATCCCCGCATTCCATGTCGAATACGCAGTCATTATCCTTATCTGACAGGAGGCTCCACCCATGGGCAACATGACCCCCGCCGAGCGCGCCCGCATCAAGCAGCAGGCTGACGAAAAGCGCAAGGCCAAGGAAAACAAGGTCTTCTACACCCTCGTGATCATCACCGTGCTCATCATCGCCGCCATCGCGCTGAACAATGTCCTGCGCGACGCCCTGACCCTGCCGGCAGAGATCCGCGACCTGTCCAGCATCCAGGACAACTGGCTGGTCATCGACACGGACAACCACGTCAGCAAGCGCTACCACCACCCCGGCTCCTTTGACGCCCCCGCCGGGTACAGCCAGGGCGACTTCACCAAGTACAACGACGGCGTGGCCCGCGACTTCTACCTCGTCGCCGATGACCCGGAGGCCGCCGTCAACCTGATCTATGTGGACTCCGCCCCGGAGCTGACCGCCAGGGAATATATCCAGCGCAGCATTGATATGTACGCTGACGCCCTCACCGAAGGCAGCAGCGTCACCCTGGGCGAGCCCTTCACCGCCACCATCGCCGGGGAGGAGGCCCAGTGCCTCTACATGCACTTCAGCACCGCCGAGGGCGATTACGGCTGCCTGCTGATGGGCTTTGACGCACCCCGCAACGTCTGCATCACCGCCAGCCTTTCCGGCGCCTACACCACCCCGGAGGCTGTGCAGACCCAGGAGCAGCTCCTGGCCGAGGCCCAGACCCTGCTGGCCGGTCTGACCATCATGAAATAACCCTGACAGCACATCAAAAGCCCCCGCTTGCCGGTTCACAATGCAGCCGGAAGCGGGGGGCTTTCTTTGGTTTTTCATGCCTTGACGCGGCAGCGGCGGCGGCTGAGCGCGCGGCTCACCACGTAGAACAGCTGATAGTACATCGTGATGTAGAGGAAGAACAGCCCCACCACGCCCAGCGGATACAGCACCACATGGCCGTCCACCAGGTTGTACAGCAGGTCATAGGGCGTCCCGTCGCCGCGCATGAGGAACATGTAATTGTAGTCAACCAGCTTGTTCATCACAAATGCCGGGATGCAGAAGGACAGGATGATGGCATAGGTGATCGGCACGTTGCTGCGCTTCATGCTGGCCATGCCGGAAACCAGGATGTACACCGCCGCAAAGCCGGAAATGCCGTGGGTCAGGCCGGAAATGACGTTGTCGGCAGAAAACACGGGGTAGCAGCCGTAGTTCTGCCCCGCTGCGTAGGTACCCAGCAGCGCCCCCACAGGGCCAAAGATCACGATGAAATCCAGCGCCGCCTCCCGCAGACGCCCCTTCGACAGCGCCGCCAGGGGAATGGCGATCAGCTGAACGCTGCACAGGAACAGCGGCAGCAGGTATACGATCTCCTCCGGGCCATGCTCCATGCACTTGGCGGTGATCTTGATGATCTCAAGCCCGTCAATGAGAATGGCTGCCCCCAGCAGCACGCGGTTCTTCCTTTCCTGGCTGGCGCTGCGGTTTCTCCTGCCCAGCATCAGCGCCAGAGTGAGCATCACCAGCAGCAGACTCGTCACAAATATCAGGTGTTCCGGCGAAAGGTAGCCCTCGGGCAGCCGACGGTATCCGCCGTAACCGAAAAATTCTCTGATCAGTTCCATCTATTTCCCTCCGTATGGCAGCCGTCAGTCGTCATTCTTCATGCCCAACGGCTACGACGGAACAGTATATCACCGTTTCCAGCATTTGTATACATATCCCGACCATTTTTAATCCAATTCACATCTTCCGCCTCTTCTGCATCTTCTGCATCTTCTGTATTTTCTGCATTTTCTGCTTCAGGGGATGTGCGCATCATTGATAGCCCGGATATCCTCCGCCCGGCGCGGCGGCACGCAGTAGGGGCAGGCCGTCAGCTCCGCATAGGGCTCGGCATCCAGCTGACCGTAGGTGAAGGCCGTCATGGGTTCGTACCGATCCTTCACGCCATAGCAGGTGGGGCTGTCGTGATAGTTCACGCCGCCCTGGGGGTTGTAATACAGGGGCGTGTCCGCCGACGGCAGGGGGATTTCCCGTCCGGGCCAGTCCTCCCAGATGATGAGGCGGCTGTTCAGCTGTCCGTCATAAAGGGCGTTGAAGATCCAGCGGGCATTGATGCCCTTCTCGGTGCGCTTGCGCTGCACGCGGATGCAGCCATGGCTGGCGCGGCTGCCCATCTTCGGCTCGGTGTAGCCGTAGTTATCCTCGCCCGTGTGGGGCAGCTCATGCAGGAGGTCGCCGTGGTTGTAGCGGGTGCCGTAGTTGCAGGTGGTGTCGCCGTCGGCAAAGGCGCCGGTCAGCGACCAGAGGATGTACTCTCCGCTGCGGGTCTCGTTGTAGGGCTTGCCCTCCGTCACCAGGCCTGTGGACACGGCCAGCAGATCCAGCAGCACGCCGTCCTCAAAGATGTACAGGCGCTGATCCAGCTTATCCACGATGAAGGCATACTTCGTCCGGGGCTGCTTCACCTCCAGGAGCGCCGTGGGGACATACCCGGTCACCAGCGCGTTCCATGCCTCCACGCGACTGCCCTCGAAGCTGCTGGAGTAGCACTCCACCCGCGTCCAGCCGTTGTCCAGCGTTTCCAGGACATGCAGGCCCTGGCTGGCGCAGGTGATCTCGCCAATGGCCACGCTGTCCTCGCTGGGCTCGGCCCGCAGGTACACCTGGCTGCGAGGGTCGCCCTTCACCACCGTCATGGGAGACGTCAGCATGGCCGCCATGGCCTCCGCGTCATAGGGGTTCATGGGCGTTTCCCAGATGCAGCCCGGCTGACCGCAGCGCTCCCGGCCGGGAGTGGTCATCCCCGCCGTGGGGGCAGACGGCTCCGTGGGCTCCGGCGCCTCCTGCGCCAGCAGCGCGGACATGTCCAGCGTGTCCGGGAATTCCTCGGCCAGGGCAGCGGTGAAGGCCATCAGCAGGGCAAGAGCAAAAAGCAGCAGCCGTTTCATCGGCGTTCCCTCCTTCAACATATGTCAGCCATATAAACGTTCATGAACGGGCGATTCATCCGCATTTTGGAAAAAAGACAGAAAAAACCTCCCCTTTGACAAAGAGGAGGGCAAAGGTCGCCGACCTTACCGGTTTTCGATTTCCATGCCGGTGAAATCCGTAATGACCATGGGGATGGTGGTCTTCTCCGTGCCGATGGTCACCACCAGGTCGAACTGCACGACCTTGATCTCCTCGGCGGCCTTGTTCGGGGTCTCCCAGCCCACGTAGGAGGACAGGAAGGACAGCTGCAGCGTCTTCTTCATGTTCGTGCCGCCTTCGACGGAACGGCTTCCCGCACCGTCCACCGCCCAGCCGTTGATGACCAGGTTATCCACCCTGAAGGAAACCTTCTCCGCAGAGCTGTTGAGGATCTGATAATCCAGCTGCAGTTCCACCTTGTTCAGGCTGGACATCGTCATGCCCGTCACCAGAATGGTCACGCTGCCGTCCTCGCTCTGGAACCAGATCTCCTCCGGCTGGGCAATGCGCAGCGCCAGCTCGGACGCGCACAGGTTGTAGAGCCTCAGCAGGTCAGCATCGGACAGCTCCTCCAGGTTCACGGGAGCCTCCGCCAGCGCGGTCATCCCCAGCAGCATCAACGCCGCCAGCAGCAAGGCAAACATCTTTTTCATTTATTCTCTCCTATTTCAACATTTCGGGTTCTTGTTTCATGTATCCGTCAGACGGGCAATGCTCCGCTCGGCAGATGTGCATACATGTCACTGCGCAGGATAGAGGGCTTCGTAGTATGCCACCATGGCCTCGTACTCGGCGGTATTGCAGACGATGAAGTTCTCCCGGCAGTACTGCTCGGCGTAGGAACCGGCGGGGCAGTAGACAGTCAGCTTCTCGCAGCCCTCAAAGGCGCCCGAGCTGATCACCTTCACATCCGCCGGAATGACGATGACCTTGATGCCGCTGTCAAAGGCGCCCCTGCTGATGCTCACCGCACAGCCCTCGCGGATGTAGCAGAAATCGCTCAGGGAATGGAAGAACGCAGACGCCTGGATCTTGCAGGAGGACTGGATCACGATGCCCTCCAGGCCGGTGCCGTAGAACGCGCCCCATTCAATGCTCTGCAGGGTTTCAGGCAGCACAAGCACGCCCTTCCAGTCGAAATTCCAGCCCACCGACGTGTTGCCCAGGCCGACCAGACCGGCGGGCAGCTACAGGCTCACGATTCCCTTGTCGTAGAAGGCCCGCTCGCCGATCTGCGTCACCGGAACGCCATCGAGCATGTCCGGCACCACCACATCGCCGCCGTTGCCGACGTACTCCACGATGCGCACCTCCGTGCCGTTGGACACATAGCGGAAGTCCGCAGCAGGGCTCGCCGCCGTCTCCGCCAGCATACGGGCGCGGATTTCCTCCGCCACCTGCACCCGCAGGGCTTCCAGCTCCGCATCGGTATAGGTTGACAGGTCGATCGGTTCCGCCGCAAGGGCCGCCGTCGCGCACAGCAGCATCAACGCCGCCAGCAGCAAGGTAAACAGTTTCTTCATGAAAATACATCTCCTTTCATCCCTCATGGGGGCTTCATCCATCAGTATCCCCCCCGTATAAATTTGTCAAGTATATATTTTCCGTCTGTACACAAGGATCATCTGACTTCCCGCGGCTTCCATGGCACGTCCATTGATCCGACATGCCATCGAATCAAGCCGGTGGTTCTGATTCATCCCGTCCTCCATCCCCGCCAGGCACAAATGCAGCTCTGCTTTGTTTGACTATCCCCGCCAAATGGGGTATAATAGTTCCACCAAGCAGCGGGGCCGTTCATCCCGTCCCCGGAATTGAGGTCATGCATGTATCAGATCGCGTTTTTCGACATTGACGGGACGCTGGTGGATCCGGCAACCGGGAAAATCTCCGAAAAGACGGCGCTGACCCTGAAGCGTTTGCGGGAGAAGGGCGTACGCCTGTGCATCTCCACAGGCCGCGCGCCCATCGGGCTGCCGGATATCAGCAGCCTGGCCTTTGACGCCTTCTGCACCTTCAATGGTTCCCTGTGCTTCACGGCGGATCACGTCATCCACAGCACCCCCATCTCCCCGCAGGATGTGGCGCAGGTGCTGCAGAATGCCGCCGCCATCGGGCGACCGGTTTCCGTGGCAACCCGCGACCGGTTGTCCGCCAACGGGATCGAGCCGGATCTGGCGGATTATTACCGCCTGGCGGAGCTGGAGCTGAGGGTGGACACGGATTTTGACAGCGCCTGCCGGGAGGACGTATACCAGATCATGCTGGGCTGCCGGGAGGCGGATCATCCCGCCATTCTCCGGAATGCGCCGGGGGTGAAGATCGCCGTGTCCTGGGACAGGGCGGTGGATGTCATTCCGGCCGGCAGCGGCAAGGGCGCCGCCATCGCCGCCGTGCTCCGGCATTTCGGCCTGGAAGCATCGCAGGCCCTGGCCTTTGGCGACGGCATGAATGACCTGGATATGCTCCGGGCGGTGGGGACGGGCGTTGCCATGGGCAATGCCGCCGAGCCGCTCAAGGCCGTGGCAGACGATGTGTGCGGCCCCGTCTCCGAGGACGGCATCTATCATTACTGTCTCAGCCACGGGCTGATCTGACCAACATCAACAGGAGGTAGTCGGTATGTTTTACAGGAACGCCCGCATTTTCTGCAGTGATTTTACCTTCCGCGAGGGCGCATTTGAGGTGGTGGACGGCCGCTTCGGTCAGATCCTCCCTGCGGATGTGCCGGAGGACGCCATTGACCTGCAGGGGGCAACCGTCATCCCCGGCCTGATCGACGTGCACAGCCACGGCAACTCCGGCGCGGATTTCTCTGACGGCGACTACGAAGGCCTGAAGCGCATGGCGGCGTATTACGCACAGGTGGGCGTCACGTCCTTCGCGCCCGCCTCCATGACCCTGCCCTATGAGGTGCTGGCACGGGCCTATGCCAACGCGAAGCGGCTGACGGAGGAGGCTCCGGCGGGGCTGTCCGTGCTGCGCGGCATCCAGATGGAGGGCCCCTATTTCTCCTACAACAAGCGCGGCGCGCAGAACCCGGATTACCTCAAGGCCCCGGACTTTGACGGCTTCATGGCCCTGCAGGAGGCCTGCGGCGGCCTGATCCGCATTGTGGACGTGGCCCCGGAGCTGCCCGGCGCCCAGGACTTCATCCGTCGGGCGAAGGAGGTCTGCACCGTGTCCGTGGCCCACACCGACGCGGATTACGACCATGCGAAGATGGCCTTCGACGCCGGCGCGACCCATCTGACCCACCTGTACAACGCCATGCCCGCCATCCATCACCGCAACCCCGGCGTCATCCCGGCGGCAGCGGAGAATCCCTGCGTCCGGGCGGAGCTGATCTGCGACGGGCTGCATGCCCATCCGGCGATGGTGCGCTTTGCTTTCAACCTCTTTGGCGGGGACAGGATGGTGCTGGTTTCCGACTCCGGGCGCTGCTGCGGCATGCCCAACGGCAGCAAGTTTGAGCTGGGCGGCCAGGACGCCTGGCTGGTG
This sequence comes from Clostridia bacterium, assembly GCA_017516305.1. Lineage (GTDB taxonomy): Bacteria > Bacillota > Clostridia > Christensenellales > Aristaeellaceae > UBA11524. Next base: position 30,300 of record JAFXDB010000091.1, read on the forward strand.
GACGGCGTGGCCCGTCTGGCGGACGGCACCATCGCCTGCTCGGCCACCAACCTCTACGACTGCATGGTCAATGCCATCCGCTTCGGCATTGCGGAGGCAGACGCCGTGCGTGCCGCCAGCTATAACCCCGCCTGCGCCATCGGTGCGGACAAAGCAGTCGGCTCCATCGAAACCGGCAAGGTCGCGGACTTCCTCGTCTGCTCCGCTGACTACGCCTCCCGCCGCGTATTCATGGCCGGCCAGGAGCTGTAAGCATAGCAAAACGCCCTCCGGCCATTCCGAAGGGCGTTTTGTTCAAAGGCGATTACTTCTCGTCCTTGTAGATCTCCTTGAAGTACTTGTAGGTGTCCAGCTTCAGCTCTCCGCAGGCAGCCTCGTCGCAGGCAATGATTCCGTCGGGATGCAGCTGCAGGGCAGAGATGGTCCAGGCATGATCCACGCCGCCCTCCACGCAGTGGCGCAGGGCGCGGGCCTTGTTGTGGCCGCTGATGAGCAGCAGCACCTGGCGGGCGTCGCACACGGTCCCCACGCCCACGGACACGGCGGTCTTGGGCACCTTGTTGGGGTCGTTGTCGAAGAAGCGGGAGTTGGCGATGAGGGTGTCCTCGGTCAGGGCGCGGACGCCGGTGCGGGAATTCAGGGAAGTGAAGGGCTCATTGAAGGCGATGTGGCCGTCCACACCGGCGCCGCCCATGAAGATGTCAATGCCGCCGCAGGCCGCGATCTTCTCCTCGTAGCGCTTGCACTCCGCCTCGGGATCCTCGGCCAGGCCGTCCAGCATGTTGATGTTCTCCGCCGGAAGGTCGATGTGGTTGAAGAAGTTCTCGTGCATGAAGTACCAGTAGCTCTGGTCATGCTCCTTGGGCAGGCCGATGTACTCGTCCATGTTGAAGGTGATCACGTTCTTGAAGGAGACCTCGCCGGCCTTGTTCATCTCGATCAGGCGCTTGTACACACCCAAGGGAGAGGAGCCGGTGGGCAGGCCCAGAACGAAGGGACGATCCCCCTTGTGGTTGTTGATGGCGTTGGCGATATGCTGCGCGGCCCATTCGGACATCTCATTGTAATTGTCACGGATGATCAGCTTCATGGTACATTCCCCCTAATCTTGTTGCGCGGGCAGACCTCACATCTGACCGTTTGGTATCATTATACACGCTGAGAAGGCATTTGTCCATCTGTCTTTTGATTTACCTGCAGCCAATGCAGGAAAAAAACGGAGAAAAAACGCACCATCACGGAGGGATGAAGAATGGCTGGAATGCTGGAAATCTGTGTGGACTCCCTCGCCTCTGCCCGGGCGGCAATCCGCGGCGGCGCAGACCGGCTGGAGCTGTGCAGCGCGCTGGCCGTGGGCGGCCTGACGCCCTACGGGGAGCTTATGCGGCAGATCCGGGCGGAATGCAATATTCCCATACGGTGCCTGATGCGCCCCCGCGCCGGTGACTTTCTGTACACCGCAGAGGAGATTCACATGATGGCAGAGCAGATCGAGGAGCTGCGCCGCCTGGGCGCGGACGGCTTCGTCATCGGCTGCCTGACGCCGGAGGGGCATCTGGACGCCGCTGCAATGGCGCCGCTGCTGGCAGCCGCGCAGGGCTCCGGGCTGACGCTGCACCGCTGCATCGACGTTTCCCGCGACCCCGCAGAAACCTTCCTGGCCGCCGGAAAGCTGGGCTTTGACGCCGTCCTGACCAGCGGCGCGGCAGGCTCCTGTCTGCAGGGCATGGACATGCTCGGCCGGCTTCTGCAGCTGCGGGATGAATGCGGCGGCCCGGAGGTGCTCATCGGCGCAGGCGTGAAGGCCAGCGTCATCACCAGCATCCGGCAGCGCTTTCCCGGTGCACGAGCCTTTCATATGAGCGGCAAGGCCGACGTCGCCTCCGGCATGCGCTTCCGCCGGGAGGGCGTCCCCATGGGGCTGCCCGGTCTGGACGAATGGCACATCCAGCAGACGGACGCCCAGGCCGTTCTGGAAGCCCGGCAGGCGCTGGACTCGTAACGCAAAGCCTCCCATGGCCACGCTGCCGCCCACACAGGAAAGAAGCCTCCCTGCGTCGGCCGGGAGGCTTCCTGTCTGCAACAAATTATTCTTCCGTCACCAGGAACTTGCCCAGCAGCCGGTTCAGCGTCGCTTTTTCCTCGGCATCCAGCGGACATGCAGCGGCCATTTCCCCCGGTACATGCGCCACCCTGTCCCGCAGGGCCAGGCCCTCGTCGGTAATGGTCACCAGCAGCACACGCTCGTCCGTGGAGCAGCGGCGGCGGGTAATGTAGCCGACAGCCTCCAGGTGCTTGAGCACCGGGGTCAGCGTACCGGAGTCCAGGTACAGGCGGCGGCCCAGGTCGCGCACGCTCACCGTGCCCTCCGCCCAGATCACCATCAGCGTGATATACTGCGTGTAGGTCAGCCCCACTGCATCCAGATGGGGACGATAACGCTTGATGACCTCACGGGAGCAGGCATAAAGGGGGAAGCAGAGCTGATTCTCCAGCCGCATGGCATCATAGTTCTCGGACATAAGCATACCTCCATAAAATTACATTCGTTATTTATGTTTTCCTTATTATACTCGTATTTGCATGATTTTGCAAGCCCTCAATCGGATTTTTCCCGGCTGTGTTCCTGTATGTTTCAGGTTTTCTGAATCCGGACGCAAATGCACCGGCAGACTGAACAGCCTTGCCGGTGCATTTTGATTCATTCACATGTCTCTGTCAGGGGCACTTATTCAGCATTTTTCAGCACCATTACGCCATTGACGCCCAGCTCAAACGTGCCGGACACGTTCCCGCCGGTCAGCAGGTCGGTATATTGGCCGCCGAGGGTCACCTGCTGCGCCTTGCCGGAGTAATTCTGCAGGAAGACGGCGCCGCCGCGCTCGGTGGCGATGACGCCCTCGGGCAGCGTATCCGTCAGGGCACGGGGCAGGGCCAGCTCCGCCGCAATGTCGGCATAGATGGCGTCCAGGGCGGCCTGCTCCGCCTTGGCGGCCAGGTAGTAAGCCGTGCCCGCACCAAAGCGGTTCCGCGTCAGGCAGGGCATACCGGCGTAGAAATCCTCCGCATACACGCCCAGGGCCTCCGCGCCATGCATCTCCGGGATCTCGCACAGCTCGCGGATGGCGTAGCGGCGGCCGTCGTTCATGGCCAGAGCCTGCACATCCTCCGGGAAGAGGGCGTCCAGCTCCGTCGCCCGCACGCCCAGCACGTCGATGAGCCCATGGGGCGCGCCGCCCAGCCAGGCGTTGCCGGTCTCGTCCACCACGCCGGAGAACCAGGTCATCAGGAGCGTGCCGCCCTTTTCCACAAAGGCGCGGAGCTTCTGCGCGAAGGACTCCTTCAGCATGAACAGCATCGGGCAGATGACCAGCTGATAGCGGCTGAGGTCGGTGCAGTCCCGCTCGTCGCGGAAATCCACATTCACGCCCAGCTGCCACAGGCTCCGGTAGTGCATGTTCACCGTGTCGAAGTACTGCATGTTCTTCGCCTGACCGGTCTGGGCGTAGTCAATGGCCCACCAGTTGCTCCAGTCGTAGATGATGCAGGCCTTCGCGGGCTGCTTCTCCTTGCCGTAGAGGGGCGCCTGCAGGGCCTCCAGGGCCTTGCCTACCTGAGTCACGTCGCGGAAGACGCGGGTGTCGCTCCGCCCGTCGTGATCCACCACCGCGCCGTGGAACTGCTCCGCCGCGCCGCGGCCCTTGCGCCACTGGAAATACAGCACGCTCTCGCTGCCATGAGCCAGGGCCTGCATGGAGGACAGCAGGTGCATTCCGGGCCGCTTGAGCTTGTTGACGGGCTTCCAGTTCACCTGGGAGGGGGTAGACTCCATCAGGATGAAGGGCTGATCCTTGAAGGAGCGCATCATGTCGTGGTTCATGGCGAATTCCGCCGCCCGGGCTACGTCATCGCCGGAGTGCCACATGGGGTAGCTGTCCCAGGACACCACGTCCATGCCCTCAGCCAGGTCGAAATAGTCGTAATCCCAGAAGCGCTCCATCAGGTTGGCCGTCACCTTCAGGTCGGGGTTAACCGCCTGCACGGCCTCCTTCTCGGCCATCATGAAGGTCTTGCACTGCCAGGTGGAGAAGCGCCGCCAGTCGATGTACATGCCGTTGGTGCTGGTTTCGCCCAGGCCGCCGGGGGCCTCCACCTGGCTCCAGTCCGTGTAGCGGTGGGACCAGAAGGTGGTCCACCAGGCCTGGTTCAGGTTGGCCAGCGTGCCGTACTTCTCCTTCAGCCAGCCGCGCCACTTCTCCTGGCACAGGGGACACCAGCAGCTGCCGCTCATCTCGTTGGACAAGTGCCAGAGGATAACGGCGGGGTGGTTGGCGTAGCGCTGGGCCAGGCGGGTATCCAGCTCCCGCACCTTGCGGCGGTACACGGGGGACGTGAGGCAGTGGTTGTGCCGTCCGCCGAAGTGATAGCGCTGATAATGGTCGTTGACGCGCAGCACCTCGGGGTACTTTTGCGCCATCCAGGCCGGACGCGCGCCGCTGGGCGTGGCGAGGATGACGCGGATGCCGCCCTTCCACAGCCGGTCGATCACCTCATCCAGCCAGGCGAAGTCATACACGCCGTCCTCGGGCTCCAGGCGTGCCCAGGAGAAAATACCGATGGACACGCAGTTGACATGGGCCTCATGCATCAGCTCCACGTCGCGGTCAAGGATGTCGGGGCGGTCGAGCCACTGGTCGGGGTTGTAGTCGCCGCCGTGCAGGAAGTTCGGGAATTTCGGGGTGAAGGACATGGGGCACCTCCGTTTGTCGGTCGTTGATGATTCCATTTTACCGGGTTCTGCCCGTTTTGTAAAGCAGGAAACGGCGCAACGACGCCGCATCTTCCCTTTCAAGGCTTCGATGCAGCCGCACCGGCGGGGAAGGTTTCTGCGCCATGCCATACAAGCCATTCCCTGACTTTCCGTGAAGATCCCAAAACAAGAAAGCGCCGCTGTGAAAACTCACAGCAGCGCCACGAAAAGCAATTCCGGATTCAGAATTCCGCATTCTGAATTCATTGGGAACCTCTGGAACCTGACGCGCTTGATGTTGAGTTGAATTTGTGTCAGATGCAAAATGCAAAAACCGAAGGTTTACTGGAGGTAAATCGAGGTTTTTGCATGACGCAGATGGCGCAAATTCAGCCAACAACAGGCGATGGCAGGTTTTAGAGGCTGCCAATTTACTCCTCCTCGTCCTCCTCGGGCAGCTCGGCGTTGTGGTAGACGTTCTGCACGTCGTCGTTCTCCTCGAGCATTTCCAGCATCTTGGTGATGGACTTGAGGGTATCCTCATCGTTGATAGCCACGGTATTCTGGGGAATCATGCCCACCTCAGCGGAGAGGAAGGTGATGCCCTGGGCCTCCAGCGCCTCGCGCACGGCGGAGAAGTCGTTGGGGGCGGTGGTGATCTCGAACACGTCGTCCTCGGCGGTCATGTCCTCGGCGCCAGCGTCCAGCGCCATCATCATCAGCTCCTCCTCATCCATGCCGGGGGCCTTCTCCACCACCAGCACGCCCTTCTCGTCAAACATGAAGGAAACGGAGCCGGTAGTACCCATGTTGCCGCCATTCTTGGCAAAGCAGTGGCGGACGTCGGAGGCGGTGCGGTTGCGGTTGTCGGTGATGGTGGTGACGATCACGGCCACGCCGCCGGGGGCATAGCCTTCATAGGTGATCTCCTCGTACACCACGTTGGACAGCTCGCCGCTGGCCTTCTGGATGGAGCGCTTGATGTTGTCATTGGGCATGTTGTTGGCCTTGGCCTTGGCAATGATATCGCGCAGCTTGGTGTTGTTGTCGGGGTTGGGGCCGCCGGCACGCACAGCGATGGCGATTTCACGGCCAATCTTGGTGAAGATCGCGCCGCGGGCAGCGTCAGCCTTGCCCTTCTTGGCCTGGATATTATGCCATTTGGAATGTCCGGACATGGGTGTTACCTCCTGTATATAAAAGCAGATTCAGACTTGCAACGCTTTATTATAGCACCATCCGGCTGCATGCGTCAAGGGAAAATCGGGATTTTACCTGCCGCCGGGCCATCAGGCAACGAACTGCACCTCGCTGTCCCGCAGGAGAGTGGCAAGGTTGCCGTCAATCAGCTCGCTGATCTGGCGGGTCATGTCGGCCACGAAGTCCCCGTCCGCCGTCAGGGCGGAGCAGATGCTCTGGGCCGTGCGCTCCTGGTTGCGCGGGGTGGTGATGGCGCTCTCGGCAAAGAGCAGGCGCAGGGGCTTGGGGATGCGCAGGTTCATCACCGTTGCGCGGACAACGCCGCTGCCCAGAATCCCCGCCGCCAGGGCGATGATGATGCCCACGAATACGCCCACGGGGCCGCTGGCGATCAGCGCCGCCCCCGAGCCGCCGCAGAGCATCGCCAGCACGATGCCGGTCACCAGGGTCACAATGGTCTGCACGATGACCACGAAGGAGGCCGCCACGTTGGCGCCGGAAATCTCCTCGTCGCCGCTGCCCAGGCGGATGCGGCCGCTGTGCAGGCGGCCCAGAGACACGCCATGCGCACGGGCGATATCGTCCAGGGCAGTCTGCACATGGTTCATCAGCGCCTGTGTCCAGGGCTTCACAGCCCCCTGGATGACCTGCTGCCCCTCTGCGCTGCGCAGATAGGCGGCGATGGCCCCGCCCGTGCGGTCCTCAAAGTCCTTCAGCGTTTCCAGCTGACCCTCCCGCCACATGCGGAAGGTCTGCAGCACGCATTTCTTCATCAGCTTCTCGCCCAGGGCCTGGGCAACGGAGGCAATCAGCCCGTCCATGTTCTCCGTGACCAGGTTTTCCACCGCATCGCTGGCAATGTAGGCGCGCATCTCGCTCAGCAGCCGCGCCGCGCCCTCGTCCACGCTGCCCGCCCAGGCAAGGCCGCGGGCAATGTCGAATTCCGGCTCGTCTGACACAATGACAGCGGAATGGGTGAACTCCTCCTCGCACATTTCCCGGAAGAAGCGCATGCGGGAGGGGCCGCCGGTGAGGATGACGATCTTCGGTTCCCGCTCCCGGATGCGCTGATGCACATTCTTGAGCGTGTTGCTCAGGCGGGACTCGAAGGACATGCCGTCCAGCAGGGGATGGGGGCGGGAAATGATATGGAACTGAACGATCTCCGGATCCAGGCGGATGTTCAGGCCGCTGACGCCGGGGAGGCCCGGGATGCGGATGAATTTCTCCAGCGCCTCGCCGGTGGCAAAGTAATGCTCCTCGTGCTGGAAATAGCGCTCCTTGAGGGCGCGGGCCTCCAGCATGATGCGGCTGTACCAGGCAGGATTGCGCTGCAGGAAGTCCTGCAGCGTGGCCGACGCCGCCGGGTCGCACATGCTGCGCAGGGCATGCTGCACGATCATCTCGTCCATCAGGCCTCCGCCCAGCTTCACGTCGCCCACGACCTCCACGCTGTGCTCCTCGCCGTCGCAGACATAGGCCAGATCCAGCGTGGAGGAGCCGATGTCGATCACCAGCACGCAGTCCTCGATCATGGCGGCGTCCACGCCGTCCATGCGGCGGCGCAGCGCAGTCTCAAAGGCCGCCCGGGATTCCGAGGCCAGGCGGACATTGGGCATTCCCGCCTCCGTCAGCAGATGGCGGTAGCGGGCGCGGGCCTCCTCCTTCCACCCGGCAGGGCAGCCCACGATAAAGCAGGCCTGCTCCGGGTCGTCCACTATATCACGGACGGCCTCGTTCTGCCGCAGCGCGTTCATCACGCCCTGGGCAAAGTGCCGGATGGCTTCGTTGATCTCCGGCCTGTCCTCCAGGAAGTGCCGCTTGAAGCACACCTGCAGGTTCGTCAGCGCCGGGTTGTCCGCCGAGGCAAGGCTGCCCACCATGGGCACATCACCCATCATGGCCACGGCTGAAATAAAGCTCAGCCGCCCCGCCACGGCGATGGGCGTGGGCTCGTTGGCAGTGATATCGCGGCTCCAGGTGACGCAGCTTTCGCCGTCGCCCAGATCAAATCCGAAATAATACATAAGCTTCCTCCGTTTTTTGCATGGGAAGGAAAATCAGGCCCCCGGGCGCAGATAAAGCCCCCGCTTGTGCACCACGCCGTTCTCACGGCTGCGGATAGCAGGCCAGCGCATGCCCTCGGGGCAGTCGGCAGGCATGATGTCAAAAAGCGCGGCGGTTTCCTCGCTGTAAGCAACCGGCTCCAGCCCCCGCTCCAGCAGCGTCATCTTCAGCACTGACAGCGGATAGGACAGCAGCTGCGGCTCGGGGATGTCCAGAGCTGCCTCGCACAGGGCGCAGTACAGCTCCACCGCGTCCGCGCCCACGTCCTGGCGCTCCCGTACCAGGGTCACGGCCTGACGCTCGGCGATGCTGGCGGCGTCCACGGCGATACGATCCGTCTGCCGGTGCAGGAAGCGCGTCATGTCCGTTTCCTCCACAAAGGGCTCATGCACCTCCGGCAGCACCGGACGGCGACGGCTGCGCAGCGCCGGATGGGTCAGCCGCACAAGGGCCAGCAGCGTCGCCGCGATCCCCGCCGCCACCGCAGGAACCTGCATTTGAAGCAGCACAAAGGTCAGCAGCAGCACCATCAGCAGCAGCTCCGCCAGCGGATGGGTCATGATGCCCAGCGCCTTCCCCGGCTCCGCAATCTCCTCCACACAGGGCGTTCCCATGTCCAGCTGCACGATGGACAGGTACTCCAGCGCCCCCTTCTGCCGGGCATAAAGGGTCTTGAGCAGCTTCTTCTGCTCCTCGTCGCGGGCATTGTCCAGCGCCTGACGGAGCTGGTCATCCAGGTAGCTCTCCGCCATCAGCCGGCCCTGCCCCAGGCTCATTTTGTCCACAGGGATTCCCCTTTCACAGCAGATTCTGTCGCCATCATTGTACAATAGCCGCCATCAGTATGTCAACCTGCGCCATCAGGACGCCGCTTCCCGGCATGGACGGATCGGTGGTTGACCTCCCCCGTACCTTCCACAACGCACCTGCCGCATTTATTCCCCGTTTTTCCGTTTTTTCCCTGTTCTTGACAAACTTTTTCCTTGCTGGGGGGTTTCATTTCTCAGACATATCGTGTATAATAGGTTTTGAATGATTCACCGGGAGGTGCAGAACGTGGACAGGTTTGAAACGACAAAGCTTCAGCCCCTGCAGGATTCGGGCAACAAGGCACAGGATATCCTGATGTATGTGTACAATGCGCTGCAGGCCAAGGGCTACGATCCCATCACGCAGCTGGTGGGGTACATCATCTCCGGCGATCCGACCTACATCACCAGCCACAACAGCGCCCGTAGCATGATCTGCCGCCTGGAGCGGGACGAGATCCTGGAGGAGCTGGTTCGCTTCTATCTGGCAGGACATTCCCCCCGCAGCTGAGCCGTCAGTCCCCTGATGGCAGCGGGCTTATTCGCTGTGCGCATCACAGCCGGCTTCCGTTCATCCCGGGCAAACCTCGCATTCGGAGGTTTGCCTTTTTTGCTGCCCTTCCTCACCCGGGCACAGCACATCAATGCCGCTGCGCATACGTCAGCAGCAGCTCGAGAAATTCACCCACGCTCGGCGCCAGCCGCAGCGGATACGCCGCCAGATCACATACGCCCTGCTGATTGACGTTCCAGGCCCTTTGTACCACCGTGCGCAGATTCCTCTCCACCTGCTGCCAGCGACAGCCATGCTGGTTGGCCAGCGGCTGATACACGCCCTGACGCAGCCGGATCGCCTCACACTCCCTGCTGGCAGCATCCAGCAGCACGATTGCCTCCGTCAACATGCTGCATCCCTGATAGCGTCGGGTCACGCCCAGGCTTTCCAGCAGTGAGACAAGTTCCATCTCCCCCATTTGTAATGACTCCTTCTTCCTTTGCAACGATGATTTTCGCTTCTTTTGATGCATCTATGAGACAACATCATTATATATCAATTCCTTTCGAACAAACACAGCCCATAAGAACGATAGCCCGATATTTCTAAATTTTCTCACGGCAGAATCATTCTTTTTGAACCATTTTCATCTACAAGCATTATTTTCACCCTCCATGGCGCAGCAATCCCGCCCTGCATGGCCCTCCCTCCCGGCCAACCATCCTCTTCAGGGCACAAAAAAACCTGGCAGCCCACTCCGGGACATGCCAGGAATTTGTGATCGGAAACCTTAATCGCAGGCTGCCACGACCTTCCGCCTCCAGGAAAAATACCGTGCCAGGCAGAACAGGCCGCTGATGCACCAGGTGATCCCCGCCGTCCACCAGATACCCCACAGCCCCACGCCCGGGATCAGCACGATCAGCATCGGCAAACCAATGCGGCAGATGACCTCCACCACGCCATTGATAAGGGCAAAGAGCGCATCCCCCACGCCGTTGAGAACGCCGCGGCTCATGTAGATGACCGCCAGGAAGATGTAGAACCAGCTTGTCATCCGCAGCGCCTGGGCGCCCACCTGGATGACATCGACCTCCTTGACAAACAGGGACATGATCTGATCCGCCAGCAGCTGATAGGCCAGCATGATGATCACCGTGAACACAACGGAAATGAGCATCCCGTGCTTCAGGCCCTCCTTGACACGGTCGATGTTCTTGGCGCCGTAGTTCTGGCCCGCATAGGTGGCCAGCGCCGCGCTGATGGAGCCGTAGGGCTGATGCACCAGGCTTTCAATGCGGTTGGTGGCCGTAAAGGCCGCATTGATGGCCGTGTTGTCGAAGGAGTTGACAAAGGTCTGCAGGGCCGTGGAGGAAACCGCGATCAGCGACCACTGCAAAGCCATGGGCATGCCGATGCGCACGGACTTCCAGATCAGCCGCCTGTCCGGCCGCAGATCCTCACGGGTCAGCGTGAAATAGGGATTGCGGCGCAGCGCATACAGCAGGCATCCGACGCCGGACACCACCTGGGCAATAATCGTTGCCAGGGCCGCGCCAAACACGTCCATATGGAAGGCCCGGACAAAGAGCACGTCCAGCCCCAGATTCAGGGCGCAGGAGAAAATCAGAAAATACAGCGGCGTCCGGGAATCGCCCAGGGCCCGCAGCATGGAGGATACATAGTTGTACACCGCCACCAGCGGCACGCCGATGCAGCTCATCTGCATGTAGATCGTCGCGCGCTCCATGATGTCCGCGGGCGTCCCCATCAGCTGCAGCACCGCAGGAGCCGCCAGAAACGCCGCAAGGCCCATGATCAGCGCTGTGCTGAACATGATATAGGCCGCATTGGAGATGGCGCGCTTGGTTCGCAGCACGTCCCCGGAGCCAAAGCACTGCGCCGCCACCACGCCGCAGCCCGAGCCGATGCCGTTGCAGATGGAGAAGAACAGGAAGGAGACCGAGCCCGTTGCGCCCACCGCCGCCAACGCATCCGACCCCAGGAACTGACCGACGATCATTGAGTCGCCCAGGTTATACGCCTGCTGGAACAGATTGCCGATCAGCATCGGCAGCGCAAAGCGGAGAAGCAGTCCGGTGGTGTTGCCCCGTGTCATGTCCATGATCTGTGAACTGCTCATACAACCCCCACAAATTCAAAAAGCTTGTTTGCCATCAAATCGCATTATACTCTTTTTTGCCAACAATGCAAGGGGCTATATCACCATTTCTTCTATTATTCTTTACCGTTTTCCGTGCCGTGCCCGCAAAGAACCTCCGGCACCGTGGCCAGCAGGATCTTCACATCCGTCCACAGGCCAAAGCGCTCCAGATACCGCACGTCCCAGCGAACCTTCTCCTCCGGAGAGACGCGGTCGCGGCCGTTGATCTGCGCCAGGCCCGTCAGCCCGGGACGTACACCGTACACGCCGAAACGCTCGCGGAGCCGGTGCACCTCCTGCTCATCGCTGATCAGCGGCCTTGGCCCCACCAGGGACATGTCGCCCAGCAGAACGTTGAGCAGCTGCGGCAGCTCGTCAATGGAAAGTCTTCGCAGCACCCTGCCGACACGGGTGAGATACTGCTGCTGCGCCTCCATCTCCGCAGCCGAAAGATATTTGGGGGCGCTCATTCTCATGGAGCGGAATTTGTAGATGCGGAAGCGCCTGCCGTTCAGGCCGACGCGGTGCTGCCGGAAAAGCACCGGCCCGGGGTCGTCCACCCAGATCAGCAGCGCCACCAGCAGCAGGGGCAGCAGCAGCACCGCCAGCCCCAGCAGCGCACAGACCGCATCCAGCCCGCGCTTGACGGCGTAGTACCACCGCCCGCCGACGTCCACATACCGCAGATCCGCCAGCGCATCCGCCTCAGCAAGCCCGCTGCCTTCCTCCGGTCGGCTCCGCATGTTCCTTCGCCTCTTTTCATTCCCCGCCGGTCATTCCGCCCGGCGACAAGCTTCGCCTCATATGCTATCACAGCCCGCAGGATTCGTCAACCGCTGACACGCAAACGGCCCCGCCCGGTAAAACCCGGTACGGGGCCGCTGGAATGTCCAATACGCGTCAGCTCTGTCAGATGTGCTTGCCGTAGCGCTGCTCCAGGGAGTACTTGTGCTTGTCGGAGGCAGAGATCTCCTGGCCGACCTGCACCTCGATCAGGGTCATGGCCGTGCGGGCAATGACGGTATGGCGGCAGCCCACGGGCAGGCGCACCATGGTGCCGGGGCGCAGGGCGATCTCCGCATCGTCCACCACCGCAACGCCCTCGCCGCTGACCACCGTCCAGGTTTCCTCGCGATGATCATGGCTGTGGTAGTGCAGGCGATGGCCGGGCAGGAGGGTGATCTTGATGGTCAGGCTGTCCGCCTCCACATCCAGGACATTGAAGCTGCCCCAGCTCTTCTCAGCGAACATCACCTGCTGGTGAATGTCATCCACAAAGGGCTTGATGTAACTGGACTGCTCCTTGTCGGACACCAGAATGCCTTCCGGGCTGGCGGAGACAATCACGTTTTTCAGGCCCATGCACAGCACTGGGACGTTCAGATCATTGAGGACGTGCACATTCTCGCACTCATCGTTCATGCGCACATCGCCCACGGTGTTCTCCACCATCGCCTCCGTCAGGGTGTTCCAGGTACCCAGGTCAGCCCACTGACCGTTGTAGCGCAGGACGGCGATGTCCTTCTCCTTTTCGACCACCGCGTAGTCGAAGGAGATCTTCTTCACCGTCTCGTACTGGGCCAGAAGGTCGCTGTAGCCCTCAAAGTCGATCAGCTGATGGGCGGTTTCCAGCACATGACGGAGCCGGAAGGCAAACACGCCGCCGTTCCACAGCGCGCCCTGGCTGATGTACTCCGCTGCCGTGGCCGCATCGGGCTTCTCCTTGAAGCAGTCCACATGGCTCACGGCGTCCTTGCTCTTGGGGATGATGTAGCCGTACTTTTCGCTGGGGTAGGTGGGCTCGATGCCCATAAGAACCAGGTTCGCCTCGCCCGCCTCGGCCAGCTCATGCATCTTCTTCAGCGTCTCAAAGTACCCCAACTCCACATAAGGGTCGACCGGGCAGACCACGACCGCCTCGTCCTCGCCCACGCCCTTGACGTCATGCAGATAAGCCGTAGCCAGCGCGATTGCCGGGAAGGTATCGCGGCGGGCGGGCTCCACGCACACGCCCACGTCATCGCCCAGCTGGTTGCGGATGGCGCTCACCTGCGTCTTAGAGGTGGCGATGGTCACCGTCGCGGTGGGATCGACCTCGCGGATCTGCCGGTACACGCGCTGCACCATGGATTCGTACTCGCCGTTCTCCCGGCGGAAGATCTTGATGAACTGCTTGGAGCGGATGTCGTTGGACAGCGGCCACAGGCGTTTGCCGGAGCCGCCGGAAAGCAGGATGAAATGCATTTGTGTCCCCTTTCTGCGCGCTTAACGCTCCGCGCGCATGGGATTGTTCAGGAAATCCTGATAGGACAGGCGGACGCCGTCCTCCAGCTCGGTCTTGTACTTCCAGCCGAGCGCTTCCGCCTTGCTCACGTCCAGGAGCTTGCGGGGGGTGCCGTTGGGCTTGCTGGTGTCCCAGAGGATCTCACCTTCGTAGCCCACGACCTTCGCCACGATCTCCGTCAGTTCCTTGATGGTGACCTCCTTGCCCGTGCCCGCGTTGACGGTCTCGTTCCCGGAGTAATTATTCATCAGGAACACGCACAGGTTGGCCAGGTCATCCACGTACAGGAACTCCCGCAGGGGGCTGCCGTCGCCCCAGCAGGTGACGCTTGTCAGGCCCGCCTCCTTCGCCTCATGGAAGCGGCGGATCAGCGCCGGCAGCACATGGCTGTGGGTGGGGTGGTAGTTGTCATTGGGGCCGTAGAGGTTGGTGGGCATGAGGCTGATGTAATCCGTGCCGTACTGGCGGTTGAGGTACTCGCAGTACTTCAGGCCGCTGATCTTGGCCAGCGCATAGGCCTCGTTGGTGGGCTCCAGCGCGCTGGTCAGCAGGCAGCTTTCCGGCATGGGCTGGGGCGCCAGGCGGGGATAGATGCAGGAGGAGCCCAGGAATTCCAGCTTCTTGCAGCCGTTTTTCCATGCGGCATGGATCACGTTCATCTCCAGCATCATGTTGTCATACATGAAGTCCGCCAGGGCGCTCTGGTTGGCGACAATGCCGCCGACCTTGGCTGCCGCAAGGAAAACGTACTCCGGCTTTTCCGCCGCGAAGAAGGCCTCCACCTGAGCCTGACGGGTCAGATCCAGCTCCGCGTGGGTGCGGGTAATGATATTGGTGTAGCCCTGCCGTTCCAGCTCGCGGACGATGGCAGAACCCACCATGCCGCGGTGACCGGCAACGTAGATTTTCGCGTTCTTCTCCATCATGGTCGTGCACCTCTGTTACTGCGCAGCCAGCATGGCCTTCTCGCGCTTGGCCAGCTTGCGGTCGTGCTCGGCCATGATGCGCACCAGATCGGCATAGGTGGTCTTCTGGGGATTCCAGCCCAGGACGGTCTTCGCCTTGGTGGGATCACCCCAGAGGTTGTCCACGTCGGTGGGACGGAACCACTGCGGGTTGACACACACCAGCATCTTGCCGGTTTCCGCGTCGTAGCCCTTCTCGTCGATGCCCTTGCCCTCCCAGCGGATGGTGATACCATTGGCGGCGAAGGCCTTCTCGGTGAAGTCGCGCACGGTGTGCTGCTCGCCGGTGGCAATGACGAAATCCTCGGGGTTGTCGTGCTGCAGCATCATCCACATGCACTCCACATAGTCCTTGGCATAGCCCCAGTCGCGCAGGGAATCCATGTTTCCCAGCTCCAGATGATCCTGGATGCCCTC